>JAPDKE010000006.1 GCA_029258725.1 bacterium
CCTCCTGGGGAATGGAGGGAACAGAAGGAAGAGAAAGAACAGTATCCCTTTTGTCTTTCTCAACCACTGCCATCCCGGTCCAGTTTATCCCATCAAAGGAATAGTAAACCTCAAAGTGGTCAATGGTTCCATCATCATGGGTATGCCAGGAAAGATGAAGGTTATCATTCACCATGAACCTCTCCCCTTCCTGAGGGGAAAGAACAAGAACCCTGGGAGGCAGGGTATCCTTTATCAAAGAGAAGTGGTCAAACCAGGCACGACCCTGAGCAGAATCTATTATCATGGCACTTATCCTCACAGAATCATTCTGGGGAACAAAGGAGGCATAGGCATACTTCCAGGAAGTCCTCCCGGTAAGATTGTCAAAATGAGCAGAATTGCCAAGGTAATCTCCTATGACCAGCTTCGCCTTGCCCTGAGTGAAGTCGGTCCTAATCCATCCACACAACCAGTAAGTCTCACCACGAACAACAGGTATTCCTCCCTGTCCCACCCTCCAGTACCACCTGGAACCATCCCCCTCTATCCTTAAACACGAATCCCCATAAAGCCCCGGAGAATCAATAGCCACCTTCCCATAATCCGTAGCCTCACCCCAGCAACATAGCCCTTCCTCAAAGGAAGGATTGAATACCAGATCATGAGTGAGGATAAATGGCTCTGAATACCCACTACCGGAATCCCCAGTGGCAGTTCTCACAAATACCTCTATCATATACTCTCCAGGAACAATACTGTCCGTATCCCAGAAATAAAGCGTATCCCTCCGGTTCAGAAGAGAATCAGGAACTATCAACTTCAACCTCTCCTTATTCACATCACATAACCATATCTCAGGAGCCTTATGAGCAAAGAAACTGTTTATTCTCCATCTTATTTTCATCGTTTCCCCAATTCTCCACTTTCTGCAATTATTGTCATAAGCAGAAGGCTCCAGAACAAGAACTTCAGGCACAAGACGACCTTTAAGATACCCTATGGTATAAGGATCATCTCCATTGGTCCATATGCAGTGGAAATATTCTCCATCTGCAGAAATAGCAAGATGAGGATATACAGCACGATCCACAGTGACAACAGTTTCCGGGGGCGGAGCCTCAGGACCCCCAGCACCCACAGGAGGCTTCAAATGTATCTCCCAATCACCGGTAGAATTGTCATGAAAGGCAACAACCTTGCCAGCAACTATAACAGGATATTCTGAATCTCCATCATTCTTCGTGAGTCTCTTCTTCCCTCCCTCACCAATTCCAGGGACATACTTTTTATAATAAATCTCCCTATCGCTTTCATCCAAAGGAACCTCACTCCATACAAGATGCAGTGCACCATCACCCCAGCCTATGCTCAACTGATCACCCTTGTTAATGCCAGAAAATGTCCCTCCCTCAAGAACAGTGCCATCCCTATCCCTTAACTGCCAGTGAAACGGGCCCGATGTCCCCTTTCTCCACACCGCATATATCTTCCCATCATCGGTAGAAGTGATAACACCTCCATCTATTGCGTCGTCTATATAACCATCATTGATATTAGGAGAAGTAGGAACCACAAAAAATACAAGGGTGTCATTAAGGTTATTTTTCCTGAAACGCAGTATTCGGAAGGTTCTATCGTAATCCGAACCCTGCCACTGGAAGTAATATGATTCCTTGTATCCAACGAATCCATACTCATCATTTATTGCAAGGGTAAGAGGACCGAAAGTTGTCCGATGGATATTCCTTCCACCCACGCAGTACCTTCGTGGATATGCCCATACCCGTGCTCCTATTTGTGGATCATAGTAATTCTTCCTCACATTTATTGCATAACCAACAAAAACCCCTTTGGAATAAGTGGTAGTCCAGGACACCCATAACTCATCTCCATAAGTTGCCAGGGTAGCAAGGTAAGGACCTGATATCGTGTCCAAGAAAAAGTCAGGCTTCCATGTTACACCGCCATCCTCCGAATATGTATACCACAAAGAGTCGTTATGAACGTAAATAACATGCAATACACCATCCGAGGTCTCCGCTATTTTCCTTTCATTGTTATAGGCAGTGGCATGAGAATAAGAGGTTGTAAAATGGTCTTTTAAAGGAAGCACAAAGTCAATAGAATCGCTGAAAACCGAAACCCTCACACCATTCGTTGTCTTCATTTTATACCTTCCATCAGGATTACCCGTTATAGGACCCCATATATGTTCACAAATACTCCCTGCACCAGGAGCCCCGGGAAGGAAAAACAAAACATTCCCATCTTTATAGATATAATACCCTCCCTGAGGATTATCCGTTTCATGGTAAGACCTGTCCCTCCACTTGAAACGCACATACTCATGATTAAGGGCATAAACCTCTAAAAATTTTGGAGGGTTAAGCACGCTCAAAGTATAAGGCCAGTTCCTCACAGGATCATGCAACGGATTCTCCCCTATTTCCCGATAAGGATTTCCCCCTTTCAGAATATCCTGATAGTAAGGATTATCGTGTATCTCAGGATGCTCCCCATAGGTATCACGATAGTTGGAAGAAATCATGCGAGCATAGTTTGTAGTGAAGAATTTATGTCGGGTCTTTATCTCAAAGGAAATCTCGGATACATTCGGGGACTGAGGAATATCAACCGTAAAGTTCCCTTCATGCCTCTGGACCCCCTCAAGCAATGTGTCTCCTATTTTATTTCCATCTTCTCCGTTGGATAGAACCTCCCATAACTGTATCTTGGTAGGTCCAAATGTTATAACATCGTAGTGGAGGTTAACGGTGTTGAAACTTATATCAGGAGCATCCAGGGTGGTTAAAACCTCATTGTTTCCTTCAAAGAACATCTTTATAACCCCGGGCTGGTCATAATAGTAAGGATCATCTATAGGATAAATCCCTCCCACCACCCCTGCCTTCCTGGAGATGGCATATATACTGACTTTCTTGGTAGGGTCATACTCTGGGATTATCATTGTATAGTCCAGATACTGGGGGCCCTGTAAGACATTCTGAGCCCAAACCGAGAGTAATGAAATCGCCCTGTTTAACTCTTCAGCATATGAACTCCTGAGGTTCGGTTTTTTGTAATCTCCGTAAGTATCAAGAAACTCCACTATCCTCCTCGCCTTTGCATATCCCTTGGAAAAACTCACTCCATCAATAATTTCAACATTCTGCTCACTCGAAGGAAGCGCATTATACACGAGGTCCATCATTTCAGGCGTCTCAAGATACCTGTACCACGGCTCTTTAAAACCACTTCTCAAATAATAAAGATCTATTCCCCATGTATCCTTTACATACTGAGCAAGGGCAGTCCAGAATACTTCCTTTATTATGTGATTTAATATAATACCTCTACAAATTCCTACAATTCCATCCTTGGCATTCCATAACCAGTACCAGAGCTCCGCAACGTCCTTAAGAAGGTAGAGATCGTTTAATAAATCATCGGATAAAACATTTCTTATGGCCATCTCTTCATAATACTGTATTATACTATCACTCGGCGTCCATTGAGGATGCAAAGGAACGCCCCCAGCCTTCCTTCCATCAGGAAGTGCCCCGTAAATAAAGTATAACGCTATGGCAGTCCCATGCAGATATGCCTTTAGCCTATCCGGAGTAAGGTTGTCAATATCATACCCCACAGCCTGAGCAGCCTCCACAAATCTGTCTATAGGAGGATAATCTTTGTCATACCAGCCCTCTATATATCTTCCTGTAATATCATACTCCACAAGATATTGAAATGATTTATATGCAGGGTGCATACTTACTTTAGCTCCTATCTCATCTTCGCTATAACACGTCCATAAATACATAAGAATACTCTCGGGATGCGGAACATAGGTTTCAACAAAGAGTTCATAATATCCCTCAGGAGCCTGCAATATATCTGTTCCCAAAGCACTGTCCGCCAGTATAGAGTATCCATATCCAAAAAGAGAAGGAATAAGAACCATATGAGCATACAAATCCTGAAGAACATGCATAAAAGCCCCGTAAATAAGAGACTTCTCATAGGGACTCCATCCCTGCTGGTTTGCATACTGCACCATTGCGTATAACTTCTCAAAGTTATGATTCAAATCAGGCTCGTTAAATTTGATAAGTTGCCGTGTCTGATTATATATCTCATCGCTGATCTTTAACCCTTCTGGCTCTATAGCATATTCCGCATACCAGGGAATATTGTATAAAATATCTATAAGCTCTGATATTCCCCTCTGAGCATCCTCATCCAGAAGATCAGGCAGCATCGTTCCAATATAGTAAAACTTCTTGGTCATCATATCTATAAAATCATTCCAAGTACCTTCGACTTTCCAGGGTTTTCCCAACACATCCCTGAAATCACTGTCAAACCCAGCCCATACATCCTTTGTCTTCATTGAAATATAAATATGGGTGAACGGAGCAAAGGCATAAAGGGAAACAAAAAAGAAAAATGAGAGAAGAAAAGATGCCCTTTTCATCTCTCCCTCCTTTTTACTTCATTTTACATTCTCCACCCTGAATACAACTTCAAAGTTCTTGGGCTCCATCTCCTCTATCCAGACAAGATAAAGCCTCCCATCCCGGATAACCCCCGATGGGGTCATGGAAAAATAAGGAGTCTCAATCCTGTGAGTCTCAAACTCATTCCCATCCCAGGCACTCCAGTAAAGATCAGCAGTACTCCCCTCTATCTTCCACCATAAAAGATAAAGGTCAGAACCATGGAAAAATATCCTGTCAAGCCTCGGCTTACCACACATGGGAAAGGTATCAACAGAAGACCATGAAGTATCCTCCTTGACCATATAGGCAATGTTATAAGTCCCAAAACCACAGTGAAAATGAGGATCATGCCAGGTAACAACAAGCCTCCCATCCCTGCTCAAGGCAATCCTTGGCCACTCCGCACTTGCAGAACCATATATCATCTCAGAAATATACCAGCCATCCTTATCACCATAAGAATAGAAAATGCTCCCGCCCCCTTCCACAAGGTGAACCTTCCCATCACCGTCAATAACAAACCTGAGATTGTCAGCCCTTGCCGGAAGTTCATACGGTCCTTCCCAGCTTCCATCGGGATTGCGAATAAGATAATGATAAACAATCCCGCCCGAAAAAGGCTCGTATATCAAATGAAACCTGTTCTCCCTATCACATTGAGCATACCATAACCATGTCCGCTCAGGAAGAACCTCAAGGTCTCCCCATTCACCACCAAAAGGCTTGCAGGCATAGAAAAGGGTCCCGGGCTCCCAGTCTCTGTAAAGCAAATGAAGATTTCCAAGAGAGTCCATCCTGAGCGTGGGCCATGCAGCCTCACCCCTATCATATACCACAACAGGCTCAGACCAGTTACGCTCAGAAATATCCCTCCAGGAATACATTATCCTCCAGTCCCCTGTTGTAACATCACTGTCAGCCCAGACAACATGAATAATACCATCAGGAGTAATAGCAATCTCAGGACAGACAGAATTTCCAGGGGTATTGGAAATCACCTGAAAAGGCAGATTTTCTCCATCCTCCCTCTGACAGAAACTGCCTGAAAAAAGAAAAAGAAGTAAAACAAGAAAAAGTGCTCTTAGCCCGTACCCGACTCTAATAAAAATCTTCCCACCTTTTCCTTCCTTACGGGAGGAAGAAGAAACAGCGTAAATCACCAAATCTCTTCTATGCTTGCTCATTTTTGCCCTCTTTTAAATTTTTAAAATTTTTCCCACTTTGTCAACCCCTCGATTTTTCCTTCCACCACTCAGTAACAGGAAGGGGTAAGATGGATGAGCATGAAATTTTTATCAACACTCATTTCTCTCCTCTTCCAAGTATAGAATACAATATCTTTTATCACTCTGTCAAGGGTTCCATTTTCCTCAAGAATAATGGGGCCCAAAGTGGATTTGTTTCTTCAGATTTTTGGTTGAATCAAAAAACTTTTGAAACCGTATGAATGCCCTTCACCATTTTGTTTTTGTGGGCAGAATTGTTAACTGTTAATGATTAACCCCCAAAATCATAGTGAGAAGCGATTTCTTCTCATTTCAATCACCTCCTTTTGGTTGAAGATTGAAATTTAAGGTAGTGGTATCTTCCATTATAATGAAAGATTTCACTTTGAAGTAATAACCCTCTTTATAAGCACTCACATATACCTTAGTATTTACATATCCAGCAATGCATGCATAATATCCATTTTCATTAGTATACGCATATGGAGTATGAATTACAGAATCTGCAGGATAACTTCTCGAAATCCCTATACACACACTATCCAAAGGTTCTTCCGTTTGAGCATCATGCACATACCCATCGATCCAACCAACGGGTGGCTCAGGTGGCTCTGGCTCCTTAATATCGCAAGCAGTTCCCCAAAAGATCAGTGCTCCCACAATGACTATTCTTGAAATCCATGTATAAACACTTACTCCGATTATCCTCCATAAAGGTATATCCTGATTATCCCCCGCTGATAAAAGCAAAAATAGAACTCTCATCGCTCCCTCCTTTCCTTCGCATTATAAATCAAAAAAATTCCTTCCTCCTTTACCTCCCTCTCGGGACAGGAAGGGGCAGGACGGATAACCATGAAATTTTTACAGGTATTCATTTTTCCCATCCTTCATTCACAGGGTAAAACATTTTCTACTTCTCTGTCAAGCCCCTCACATTCAGTTTCTATTCTTCCAGAACATCTCTCAATATCCATATTTCAAGATTTATGAGCCTGCACCCCGGGTCAATACAGCCTATCATTTCTCCTGCTGAGAAAATCACATCCTTACCAGACGGGTCCCAGGAGGGAAATTTTATTCCGCTATTACAATAAGGCCTTGCATCAAGTCTGATAGTATCACCTGTAGAAAGAGAGAAAAGATAAAGTCCACCTCCTTCTGTTATCAAATATTGAGAATTTGTGGGATTTAAAGAGGGATAAGAACCCATGAGCACGATGGTATCCGCAACAACCTCAAAACCATCAAATCCCATTTCTTCGTAAGGTTTAACAAACTCCTCTTCCCCGGTATACAGGTTCAAGCGATAAAAACCCCGTTGAGAACGGCCTCCACCCCATGCATAGTAATAAAGAAAAGTATCCTCATGGCCAAATCTTAAACATTCCACATAAGGTTGAGAATGATAAATGGTATCAAGAACTTCACCCTCAGGGGTTATAAGGAGAATTATTGTGTCATTTGTCACCGCAATCTTTGAACCATCATCTGAGAGGTCAAAATAAGTCCATAAACCATCTATCACCTCTCTTTCGTCCGTCCCATCAAGGTTTACTACCTTTAATGTGCCATAGCCCCACCAGGGCTCCGCAATCTTCTCAAGATAGAAAATTCTGTCATCGGGACTCCACCGGGGAAAACACAGGTATGCATTTTCTTTTGTCAGCACCAGTTCAAGTTTTGAATTCCTGTGGAAAAACAGGCATTCCCAATCACAACCTCCGGTAAGAAGGGCAAGATTGAAGAGGAAAAGATAGAGTAAGTATCTGGGCTTCATTTTTTATCTCCCTCGCTTTCTAAAACATCCTTTAAAATCCAGATCTCAAACCATGTAGGTCTTACAGGGTCTCCTACACATTTAGCAGAGGAAAAAACCACATCTTTTCCCAAAGGAGACCAAGAAGGATAAAGTATCACAGCACAGGGATAAGGTGCTGTATCTAAGGTATCCATTTCACCACTCAGAAAGTTTAATAAAATAAGCCCTTCACCTTTTTCTACGCTTCCAAATAAGTATTGTGGAGATATTATATATTGGTGGTCTACAGGGTTAAAACTTTGCATTCCTTCCACAATCTCCCCATCAGGAGTAACCTCAAAACCCATTATATTTAAATCTCTGCATTGTTCAATAAACTTCTCTTCCCAGGTATAAAGATTAATCCTGTAAAAGCCCCAGGAAGAATCATTTTCACTCCCATAAGCGTAGTAGTAAAGAAATGTATCACTCCAGCCAAATCTACACGTAAGAACATAAGGCTGAGAAGTGGGTACCGTGTCCAGTATCTCACCATCAGGAGTAAGGAGAATTAAAATTCCTCCACTGTCTATATATACTCCCCAATACTCAACACTTAATTTGCCTTTAATTACTGCCAGGTTTGTTCCATCCCTTGACATAGTAAGGTATGACCATGCGCCATCAATTACCTTCTTTTTTCCAGAACCATCAGCATTCACCACCATAAGTGTTCCTGCATCACTCCCTGCTATCTCGAGATAAAATATCTTACCATCCGGATGCCAGCAGGGCATAATAAGATGGCAATTTTCCTCTGATATTACAGATTTCAGATTGGGATTCCTGCGAAAGATAAACCAGGAAAACCAATCCACACCGCAACCTTTCAGGAAAACGAGTAAGCCCAGACCTATAAAAAACTTTGCCTTCATCTCACACCTCCTTTAAAAAATCCTTAATATCCAACCCCACCTTAAAAACAAAAAGAAATAAGGATTAAAAAATTTCCTTTTCATTTCTCACCTCCTTCCAGACTTTCCCAGACGTCATGCAAAATCCAGAGTTCTAAAATTCCTACACTCGCTTCAACGCAGCCACCGTAAACCTCTCCAACACTTATAACCAATTTCTCACCATCAGGAGACCAGTATGCAGATTCAAAGCCAGACAGGTCTTCCGGTGGACCAAATGGGTCTGCATCTAACTCTATCAGTGTATGAGTAGAAAGGTTTAGAAGATACAAATCAGCGATTCCTGGACCCATACTGTATCCATTCAGAAAGACAAGGTAATTCTCGTGTACAGGATTTAATTTGGGAGAGCAGAAACATCCCGGATAAGCAAGAGAATCTATATTTCCATAGCATATAGAGTCACCGTAACAGAGGCAAAACCCGGCTCCCCACTTCATCATTGATACATCTCCTTCCTCTTTTACCAGTTCCTCACCACTCCCATCCAGATTTATCCGGTAAAAGCCAAAGGGAATGCCTGTATACACCTTGTCATAGGCATAATAATACAACTTTGAATCGTCTGACCCGAATTCAACATCCAGAACCAGAGGTAAACCCGTGGGAAGGGTATCAAGGATATTTCCAGATGTATCCACAAGTATCAATGGACCTCCATCCCATTCAAGTTCATTATCACCTGTCTCATAACTCAAGGCAAGTAAACTTCCATCATGAGAAATAGCAAGAGAACAAAAAGGACCCTTTAAAAGAAATTTACTCTCCCTCGTATCAAGATTTATTTTCCATAATTCCCCACCTATGCCAAGGGATGTTGCATAGGTAATACGATTATTTCTATGTGTCCTTAAATAATAAATAAACCTTCCATCAGGACTCCATACGGGATTGAAAAGACAGCATGAGTCATCCCTTACCAGAAGTTCCAGATCAGGATTTCTCTCCCACTTCTCCCCAAAAGGCCAGAGTGAGCATCCTGTTAAAATGAGTATTGCAGGAAGAAAATAAGTGCTATTTAAACGATTCCAGAACACTCAAGGCCTCCTGTTTTGGGTTTTCCATAAAAGCAAACCCCCTTCCTCCTTTGCCTCCCTTTCGGGATGGGAAGGGGTAAGATGGAAGAATTTAAAGTTTTCACAGCCATTCATTTTCCTCTCCCCTTACAGGTTAAAACATTTTTTACATTTTTGTCAAGGGTGCGAGATTGTAAAAGGTATCTTCCATCATTCTTTCACAAGTTCCCCTATTTTTCTCAATTCTCCATAAACCCACTGACGAACTGTATTCTCATCTTTTGTTTTAAGCATTTCCTTAGCTTCTTCATAAATAGTATCTATTTTAGCATCTACGATATCGGGATATTCAATAGCAGATTTTATAATTCCTTTAGCAATCTCAAGGGGTATTCCAAACTTCTTTATTCCAAATTGCTCAAACCTGACCGTATCCTTGCGTATGGCATATTTCCCAAATTCTGAACATGCTACCTCCATGGTATCTCCTCCCAGCCACGGACACCTGGAACATCGGGGGTGAAGCTCCGCCCATTTCTCCGAATCCTGAACAAAAACAAGAACTGTTTCTGCAGGAGAAAATAATGACCCTGATGTAGTTTTGAGAGTAAGTAGTGAATCTTTCCATACACCCATTATATCCTCAGACACCAACAGATTTATAACAATTAACCAGCGGTCCCATTTTTCTTCATAGCCACCCTTTGTCGACTCCACTATACCCACAATTATTGCGGAAGAGTGTTTGCATAAAAATCCAATCGTATAAGGAGTTTTTAACCCATACTCCTTATCAGGCGCAACGTATGCACTTAATACAAAAAGTCCTGAAAGAAAAAATCCATGCATCATTTTGCACCTCCTTTCCTTTCCTGTCTTTAAAAAAACAAAAACCCCTTCCTCCTTTACCTCCCTTAAGGGACAGGAAGGGGCAAGATGGATGACCATGAAATCTTTACAATTTCCCATTCCTTTCCTCCTTACATTTTTATTGTACCCCGCTTTTTCCATCTGTCAACCTCGATTCGGGTGTATAACAAAATATCTTGTAAATATCCAGGGTTATCCAGGGATATTGAGAACTCATAGCCCTTGCAGGGGTGCTTGATGCAGGAATGAGGATAGAGAAAGACACCCTTAAAGAAATCCCGGAAGACCCCTTCACCGATAGTGACGTCCAAAGATATGGGCTTCTCCCCTTGACACCTCTCCCCTCTTCCCTATACTTTCAACCGATGACAAGAATTTGCGGAGGGAAATGGAAGGGGAGGAAACTTTCTTCCCCTTCTGGAATAAGACTCACATCGGGAAGGGTGAAGGAGGCCCTCTTTTCAATGGTGGATGTGGAGGGGAAGGATTTTCTGGACCTCTTTGCAGGAAGCGGAGCCGTTGGAATAGAGGCACTTTCAAGAGGGGCAAAAAATGCAGTCTTTGTTGAAAAAAGAAGAGAGATTGTGAAAATAATAAAAAAGAACCTTGAAAACCTCGGAGGAGTGGGTAAGGTTATAAGAGGAGACGCCGAACGTGTTGTGAGGAAAATGGAAGAAAAATTTGATGTAATCTTCATGGACCCTCCATACGAGAGGGGATATGTTGAGAGAGTACTTCCCCTCCTTCCTTCTCTTTTAAGGGAAGAAGGGATTATAGTTGTGGAGCACTCAAAAAGAGAGCCCGCGGAACTTCCTGGGTTTGAAAAGAAGGAAAAAATCTATAACGATACCGTTCTCACCCTTTTCTGGAGGTAAAAATGAAAATAGCGGTCTATCCCGGAACATTTGACCCCATAACCAACGGACACCTGGATGTCATAAAAAGGGCACTCAAGATCTTTGACCGCCTCATAGTTCTTGTCGCACATCATCCGGAGAAAAACACGCTTTTTTCTGTGGAGGAAAGGCTTGAGATGATTAAAGAGGTCCTGAAGGATATGAAAAACGTTGAAGTTGACGCATACGATGGACTGCTTGTTGATTATGTGAAGAAGAAAAACGCAATAGCAATCATAAGGGGAATGAGGGCTGTTTCCGATTTTGAATTTGAATTCCAGATGGCGCTCATGAACCGCCACCTTTACCCTGATATTGAAATTCTCTTCCTTTTTCCCGACGAGAGATATACGTACCTTTCATCAAGCCTGATAAAGGAGGTCATATCCCTTGGAGGGGATGTATCTTCCTTTGTTCCCCCCTCCGTTCTCGAAAGACTGAGGAGGAAACTCATATGAGGGAGATAATAGGTTCTTCAACCCTGGGAATACTGAAAAAGGCAAAAAGTTTGAGGGAAAAGGGGAAGGATATAGCAATCCTTGCTCTGGGAGAACCTGACTTTGATACACCTGAGTTCATAAAGGAGGCAGCGAAGCAGGCAATGGACCTGGGATACACAAAATATCCCCCTGTTGAAGGGCTTTATGAATTAAGGAAGGCTGTGGTTGAGTGGGAAAAGGAGAGAGGACTTGAATACACCCCGGATGAGGTGATAATAACATGCGGGGCAAAACAGGGAATATTCTCGGTTCTTTTTTATCTCATAGAAGACGAGGAGGTTCTCATTCCCTCCCCCTACTGGGTGAGTTATCCGAAAATGGTGGAACTGGTTGGGGGAACACCTGTATTTTTGGATACAGCAAAAGAAAAACTTACCCCTGAAATACTTGAAAAACACATAACAGAAAGGACCAAGGTCCTCATTCTCAACTCCCCATCCAACCCATCCGGTGTTGTTTACTCCCTGGATGAACTTGAGGGAATAGCGGAGATAATAAAGAAACATGATATCTTTGTGATATCCGATGAGATTTACTCCTCAATCACGTACGATGGTCCTGCCCCATCCATCGGGACCATCCCCGGAATGAAGGAAAGAACGTTTGTTGTGAGTGGTGTATCAAAGGCATTTGCAATGACCGGATGGAGGGTTGGATGGGTTCTTGCCCCTCAGCATGAAATCCAGGCATTAAAAAACATCCAGAGCCACATGCTCACGTCAACCTCTTCTATATCCCAGTATGCTGCAATGGTCGCGTTGAAAAAGGGGAAGGAAAGCGTGAGGGAAATGGTGGAAAAATTCAGAAAGAGGCGCGACCTTGTTGTGAAACTCGCAGGAGAGATAGAAAATACCTCCTTCCCCGAACCCCATGGCGCATTTTACCTCTTCCTGGATGTCTCTTACTATACAAAGAATACAGCAAGACTTGCAGAAGTCCTGCTTGAGCATGGGGTTGCGGTTGTTCCGGGTGAGGCTTTTGGATGCCCTGGATACATAAGAATTTCCTATGCCTCTTCTGAAGAAGAGATAAAAAAGGGAATGGAACGCATAAAGAGGTGCCTTTATGCCAGAACTTTTTGACCGTGCAAAGATATGGGTTGAGGGAGGAAGGGGAGGAGATGGATGTGTGAGTTTCAGAAGGGAGAAATACGTCCCGCGGGGCGGACCGGACGGAGGGGATGGAGGGGATGGAGGAAGCGTAATCCTGGAGGTTGACCCCCAGATAAATACCCTCCTTTACTTCTCCAAGCACATTCACTTCAGGGCGGAAAAGGGACAGCACGGAAGGGGAAAGAACCAGAGGGGAAAGGATGGAGAGGACCTCATAGTGAAGGTTCCTCCAGGGACAGAGGTTTACGATGCAGAGACCGGGGAACTCCTCGGAGACCTGGTAAAGCCCGGGCAGAGGCTCGTTGTTGCAAGGGGAGGTAAGGGAGGGAGGGGAAATGCAGCATTCGCAACCCCTGAAAACCAGGCTCCAAGAAAGAGGGAGAGGGGAAAGGAAGGAGAAAAGCGGTGGATAAGACTTGAATTGAAACTCATTGCGGACGTCGGTCTTGTTGGATTTCCAAATGCAGGGAAGTCCACCTTACTTTCGGCAATATCCAACGCACGCCCGAAGATAGCCTCCTATCCCTTCACAACCCTTCAGCCCCACCTTGGCACCGTTGAAAGACTCAATATAAAACTCACATTTGCAGACCTTCCCGGAATAATAGAGGACGCACACAAAGGAAAAGGACTTGGACTTGAGTTTTTGAGACACATAGAGAGAACCAGGATGCTTTTATTTGTCCTGGATGTTACATCCGACCCTGCATGGGATTACAATGTTCTTTTGCAGGAATTAAGGGCTTACAACCCGGAACTCCTGAAGAGAAAAAGGGTTATAGCACTTAACAAGATAGACCTCGGGGAACCACCACCTGTGGGTTTTGATGTTCCAACCTTTCCCATCTCCGCAAAGGAGAAAAAAAACCTGGACCCCCTGCTTGATCACATATTCCTCACCTTCAAAAAGGAGGTAATGTATGGGAAGGAAGAAGAAAATAGAAAAGATTGAGGAGATATTCAGGGGAAAGGACATAAGAAAGAAACTTGAGGTCCTGGAAGAGGTTGCAAAGATGGAGAATTCTTTCTCTCTAAACCTTCTATTTACATGCCTTAATGAGACAAGCTGGCACCTGAGAAACAAGGCGGCAATCCTCCTTGGAAGAATGGGCGAGAAGGCTTATGAAAGACTGATTGAGGTTCTTGAAAAGGGCGTGTGGTATGCAAAGGCAGGTGCTGCACTTGCCCTTGGAGAGATGAAGAAACTTGATGCGATAAGGCACCTTATAAAATATCTTGATGATAAGAACGAAACTGTTAAAAAGAGCGTTGAGGATGCAATAAGGAACATAGTCAGGGAAAAACCGGTTGAATTTGTTGAGGAGTTCCTGCCATCCCTTCCGGAGGAGGAGGCGGAACTCATAAGGGAGCGCATAAAGAAACTTGAACCATCGGTCTTTGAGATATGATAGAATGGGTGAGGCTCTCCTTCCTGGACCTGGGGAAGGAACGGGTAAAGGAAATTCTCGAAAAAACCGGCTCTCTTTCTCAATTTTTCTCCCTTTCAAGGAATGACCTTCTTTCCCTCGGATTTGATGAGGAGGAGGCAGATGAGATTTTAAATCCCCCACCTGCACTTGAAGATGCAGTAAAAAAGATAGAAAAACTCAATATAAAGGTCATACCCTTCATATCCCCTGCCTATCCAGCATCCTTAAACGTTTTTCCAGCATCTCCCCCTGTCCTTTTTGTGAGAGGTGAAATAAAGCCGGAAGACGAAAATGCATGCGGGATAGTTGGAACCCGCCTTCCATCGGATTACGGAAGGAAGATTGCCTATGATACCGCAAGAAAACTTGCAGAGAGAGGGGTTACTGTTGTAAGCGGACTTGCAAGGGGAATAGACACGCAGGCACATCTCGGGGCCCTGGAGGGGAATGGAAGAACCATTGGTGTCCTGGGATGCGGCCCTGACAGAATCTATCCTGCATCGGCAAGGGCGATAGCAGAAAGGATAATGGAAAATGGGGCTATTGTGAGTGAATTCCCTCCGGGAACACCCCCTCTCAAGCATCACTTTCCCAGGAGAAACAGAATAATAAGCGGTCTCTCAAGAGTTTTGCTTGTTGTTGAGGCAACCATGCGGAGTGGGACATTTTCAACTGTTAGCTGGGCACTTGAACAGGGTAAGGAGGTATTTGCGGTTCCGGGGGATATAACAAGAAGGACATCGGAGGGGACAAACTATCTTATAAAATCAGGGGCAAGAGTATTTACATCCTGGGAGGACCTTTCATCCTTTTTAAATCTCACTCCTCCTGAAAGGAAACCTGTTGAACTCTCCCAGGAGGAAAAACTCATTCTTTCCCTGCTTGAAGAACCCAGAACACTTGATTATCTTATAGCAAAGACAGACCTTTCACCCCAGCGCCTTTTCTCCCTTCTCCTCCTGCTGGAGGTGAAGGGGAAGATAAGAGAGATAGGAGGAAAAAGATGGGAAAGGATAGAGTTCTGAGTGTGGACATAGGAAACAACCGGATTCACTTCGGGGTTGTGGAGAAAAGGCAGATTCTCTCAACCCTGAACACGTATCTTTCCGGTCTTGAGAAAAAGGAGCGCGAGATAATAACCCGATGGCTGAAGGAGAAAGAGTTTGACTCGGTTGCCATATCATCTGTTGTCCCGGAAACAACATCAAAACTTGAATCCCTGCTTGAAAGGATAAACTTTCAGGGAGAGGTCTTTCATCTGACGCGGGAAACGAGCCCCATACCCCTGAACTACGAGGGAACCCTTGGACCGGACCGGATAGCAAATGCGGTTGCCGGATTCTACCTCTTTGAAAAGCCAGCATGCATTATAGACTTTGGGACCGCAATTACCATAGACAGGGTTGAGGAGGATGGATTTGCAGGAGGGGTTATCCTTCCAGGGATGGAACTCCAGATGAGGAGCCTTGAGGAGAAGACAGCGCTCATAAAGGATGTAAGGTGGAAGAAGGGAGGGGTTACAGGAAAAAACACAGAGGAGGCAATTAGTTCTGGGGTCTTTTACTCCATAGTGGGAGGGATAAAGGAGATACTGAAAAGAATGGACGAAGAGAGAGGAAAAACCAGAAGTGTTGTTTTGACAGGAGGATATGCAAACCTCTTCCATCCCTACACCGGAGGAATTGTTGTTGAGGGATTGACCTTAATAGGACTCTCCATTGCGTATGAAATACATAACTCACTCAGAGAAAGAAACGATTGAACTCGGTGCACAGCTGGGAAAGCAAATAGAAAATCCTGTGGTTGTTGCCCTTTTTGGTGAACTCGGTTCCGGAAAGACCGTATTTGTGCGTGGGCTTGCAAGAGGGCTTGATGTCAGGGAAAAGGTCCAGAGCCCGAGTTTTGTTATAATGAGGATATATCAGGGAAGATTACCCGTTTACCACCTTGACCTCTACCGTGTCTTCTCCCCTGAGGAGATTTATGGGTATGAGGAGTATCTCTATGGAGATGGGGTATGTGTTATTGAGTGGGCAGAGAGGATAAGAGAACTCTTACCTTCTGAAAGGATAGAGGTGAGATTGAAAATAAGGGGAGAGAAGGAAAGGGAGATTGAGATAGAATGGGTAAAGTGATAGGAATAGATACATCCGAGAGGATACCAAATATAACTATCCTGGAGAAGGAGAAAATAGTCCTCATGGAAAAAATAGAAAAAGATTTCCATGAGGATATTCCATACTTTCTGGAAAAAAAGGGAATAAAACCTGAGGAATTAACAGGGATTGGTGTTGCAATAGGTCCCGGTTCCTTCACGGGTTTGAGGGTTGGGCTTTCCTTTGCAACCGCACTCTCCCTTGCCCTGAAAATCCCGATAAAGGGAGTGATAACACTTGAAGGAATGGTTGCCTCGGTTGAAAAGGATGGAGTCTACTTTCCAATGATATACGCAAGGAGTGGAACCGTGTTCTGCGGGAAGTATGAAAAGAAGGGAGGCAGGATAAGGGTGATTGAGGGACCAATGGTGAAAGAGGTTAAGGAAATAAGAGAAGAAAACATGTTCGGTTCGGGATACGAGAAATTTAAGGAACTTTTGCCTCCATCTCCTCCAATCTCTTATTTCACCTCCCTTGGAATTGCACGGATTGCAAAAGAGAAAATAGAAAGGGGAGAGGTGGATTCCATTTTCTCACTTGAGCCCCTTTACCTTTCCCCATCAGAGGCGGAGAGGAAGAGAAGGGGGGAGGTTGAGATAAGGGAAATGAAGAAAGAGGATTTACCCCAGGTCATGGAGATAGAAAGGGAATCCTTCAGGCTTCCCTGGAGCATGGAGGAGTTTTTATACGTTCTTTCCTTACGTGGCGTTCTTGCCCTTGTTGCATGTGAAGATAACAGGATAATCGGTTATACCGTGGGAAAAGAAATCGGGGATAAGATGTATCTTATGAACATGGCGGTGAGGAAGGGTAAAAGAAGAAGGGGAATCGGGAAGGCACTGCTTTTTGAGTTTATAAAGGAATGCGAAAAAAAGGGGATGAAAGAGATTTATCTTGAAGTAAGAATATCAAATGAACCTGCAATTGAACTTTATAAACTATTCGGTTTCAGGATAGATGGAATTATTCCATTTTACTATGAGGACGAGGATGGGGTGAGGATGAGGCTTTACCTGTAAAGATTTCTTTCCTGTATGTATTCCCACACACCCGGGGGTAAAAGGTGCCTTACCTCTTTTTTATTCTTTATCCTGTTCCTTATCTCGGTTGATGATATGTCTATCCTTCTTGAAGGAAGGATTTTAAAAGGGAAGTTTTTATCCGGTTTGAATCCCTCCCTTGCAAATACACAAACTCTGGCAAGTTTTACTATCTCATGGGGCTCCTTCCATGTTGAAAAACTCTCTGCCTGGTCAGCCCCTATGAGTAAAACGAGTTTATCCTCCTTCTTTTTGAGTTCCCTCAGGGTATCAACCGTATATGAAGTTCCCTTTCTCTTTCCTTCAATATCAAGAACCTTTATGAATGGATAGGGGGATGCGGCTATTTCCGTCATCCTTAATCTATCCTCAAACGATGCAACCGGTGGAGACTTGTGGGGTGGAAGATAAAGGGGAATGAAAAAAATCTCTGTGAGATTAAGATATTCGCGTGCATCCACAGCAAGGACTATGTGTCCAAGATGAGGAGGGTCAAACGCCCCTCCAAGTACTCCCTTCATTTTTGAGCCTGCTCTATTATTCTGGTTGCCTCTTCCTTCAGGTCGGGATAGTCCTCAATATATGGGCTTCCCAGGACAGACTTTGCATAAATCACAGCAGATTCAGGTCTGTTCCATTTGAGATAGAGTTTAGCAATCGTGAGTTTTTTATGGAGGAGTTTTTTCCTCAGCCTCTTTATTCCCTCCTGTGCATCCTTCACGTATTTTGAGTATGGAAACCTGGTCATGAACTCCTCGTATGCACTTATTGCCTCTTTCGTCTTTGCCTGGTCCCTGTCCTCTCCCGGGGAGAGTTTTTCAAGGCACACTGCACGCCTGAAGTATGCCTCCTCCCTGTGCCTGCTTTCAGGGAAGTTTTCAAGCAAAAATTCATACTCCATCAGTGCACTTTCGTAGTCCTTCTCCCGGAAGTAGCATTCCGCAAGGTAAAACTGTGCATCATCCGTGTATTTGCTTCCCGGGTAAACATTGAAGAAGTCCTCAAATAGTTTTCTTGCGTGTTTGTAATCCTTCTTTTCGTAAAGTTCCATTGCCTTTTTGTAGTCCTCCTCCGGGTCTCCCGAGAAGGAAACCCTGTATTCCTTCGTGCATCCAAGAAGAATAAGAATAAGTAAAAGTCTTCTCATCCTCCCTCCATTTTTTCAATGGTCTCAAGCACCTTCTCCGCCTCCCTCACTATCTTCCTTCCACGGGTGAAGGGGTTGAGCTCTATCACCTTCCGCATACACACCTTTGCCTCTTTGTATTTCCCCTTTGAGAGATATATCTCGCCAAGATAGAAAAAGGCATCATCCTGATATACCTCAGGCAGTCCTGTTGCTATGGTCTTCTGTAGGTAAATCATTGCATCCTCACCCTTCCCTTCCTTTATAAGGTCCATTGCTATTTCAAATAAAAACTTTCCTTTGAGATAAAGAAGCTGCCACTCCATCTTTCGGGTTATCCCGCTTTCAACCACATGGAGTGCCTCTTCCTTCTTTCCAAGCCTCCAGTATGCATATGCAAGTTTCACCCTTGCATCCACGTTTTCAGGCTCTATGTAAAGTCCCTTTTCAAAAAGGGGTATCGCCATATCGTATTTTTCCCTATCATAGTACCAGGATGCCAGGTATATGAAGTTTTTCCCCAGGTCGTGGGTCGGGTCAAGGGATAAAATCTCAGAAAAAAGCCTGCAACTTGCCTCTTTCCTTCCTCTTCTTCTCAGCTTCTCCGCCTCCTCGTAGAGGAGAGATACAACCTTCCCTTTATAGGAAGGGTCTTTTTTAATGAGTTTTTTCAGTGCTTTGAGTGCATCCGTGGGGTGGTCTATTTTAAAGTATATCTTTGCCCTCAGCCAGAGTGCCTTTGGAGAATCACTGCCCTCAAGGAGGAGGATTGCCTCCATGGGTCTGTTTTTCTGTAAGAGAAGCAGTGCCTTTTTTTCAACGTCTCCGGTGCAGCCTGCAAGGATTAAAAGTAAGAGAATTCTTCTCAAAGCCTCTCCACTATCTTTTCCATTAGTTTTGTAAGAAGGGGTTCTGCCTTCCCTGCGTTTGTTATTACCTTCTCAAGGCTCAGGGGTTCAAGGGCATCTGGAAGTCCCATGTCGGTTATAACCGATATTCCCAGGACCTTTATCCCCATGTGTCTTGCAACCACAACCTCAGGAACCGTGGACATCCCAACTGCATCTGCACCCAGGATTCTCAGCATCCTGTATTCCGCAGCAGTTTCCAGGTTTGGACCGGGAACATAAACATAAACCCCTCTCTCAACCTTTATTTTTTCCTTCAGTGCAATCTCAAGGGCAAGGTTTACAAGGTCCTTATCATAGCAGTTGTACATGTCGGGGAACCTGGGACCGAATTCATCCTCATTCTCTCCCCTCAGTGGATTCTCAGGCATAAACAATCCTATATGGTCGGTTATTATCATCAAAGAGGGCGCTGTGAACTGAGGATTCAGTCCTCCTGCTGCATTTGACACAAGCAGGGTTTTAACCCCGAGGAGTTTCATCACCCTCACGGGAAACGTAACCTCACGCATGGAGTATCCCTCGTAGTAGTGAAATCTTCCCTGCATCGCAACCACGTCTTTCTTCCCGAGTTTTCCAAAAATCAGCCTTCCTGCATGTGTCTCAACCGTAGATACAGGGAAGTGAGGAATATCTTTGTAGGATATCACCTTTTTGTTTTTTATTCTTTCCGCAAGTTTTCCAAGCCCTGTTCCAAGGATTATTCCTATCTTTGGTTTTGTTTTCACTTCTTTCCTTATTGCCTTTACCGCCTCCTTTGCCTTCTCAAGTATTTCTCCCATGGAACCTCCTTTTACAGATACTTTTCAAGATACCTGTAGTCGGGTGTGAGTTCCCCTTTATAGACAATCACCGCCCTCTTTAGAACAGGAGGGAGGGTGCAGTTTTCAAACCCAGGGGGATAGGATGCATTCACTATATCAGGGACAAATCCCTTGAGAATATGACTGAAGTAAATAGAGGCATCCCTTGGAACCTCACTGGGAAGTATATCCACTGCAAGAACAACCACACCATCTCCTTTGTATCCCATGGTTATCTCTTCCTTCTGTGGATTGTAAACATAAACCGGTTCGTCAGGTTCTGTTGCCCTGAGAGTGCACTCAACCCCTCCCTCAATGTCGCAACTTATATCCCCTATAACCTTTAATTTACTCTTTCCTGGCTCGTAGTTCTCTTTGAGATACTTCTTTGTAACAAGCCTTGGATACCTTTCATCCCAGTATATTGCATTGACAAGGACTGTAAGATAGGGAAGGTATTTCTCAAAAACCCCTTTATACTTTTCAGGATGGTGATAATATTCCTGAAGTTCAAAAGGCCCACCATCCTTTCTTTCAACCATGTGCTCTTCCTTGAAAACAACCTTGTAGATCGTATATCTATCGTCCTTCAATGTAAAGAGTTCCTCAGGGGTTATTTCCTTTACCGGCAGAAGGTCAAGAACCTCCTGAGCCCCTGTTGAGACATTTCCATATCCTGCAAATCCAACAACAAACGGAGTTATCTCAGGGGGAAGCCCCTCTTCCTTTATCTCCCTCCCTATCTTTTCACTCTCTTCCTCAAGTTCCTTAACCGAATGATACTCATACGCCCTCTTTATGTGAAGGAATGGGGTCTTCAATCCCTCCCACTCAAGCCTCTTCCCGAGGGCCCACAGTGTATCAATCATTCCTGCAATTCCTGCAAACTTTCCAAAGGCAATCAGCCTTCTTCCGTTGTCATCCACTATGCGCTCGTAGTCTATAAGGGTTGTTTTGAGTTCGAGCATCCTTTTGAGCATTGGCATGTTGTAGGGCTGTCCCTTTATTGTGTGGGAGAAGAATATATAGGTCTTCCCCTCCTCAAAAACATGCACCGGAATTTCCTTTATTCCGAAAACAAAGGGGGCATCGGGTTTATCGCTTATTATCGCCCCTGCCTCCCTATACTCCTCATCCTTAAACACCCTTATGGGGGAACTCTGAACAACGGTTTCTATACCATGCTTTTCTTTAAGTTCCCTCACATCCTCGGGAACAAGGGGTGCCCTTCTTTCCCACCTGCTTTTGTCTTCCTTTCTTATCGCTATTCTCTTCATGGCTTTATAATATCGTAAGAGAAAGTTTTGTCAAGGGATTTCAGGCTGTTACTTTTTCTATAATAAACCCCATAAGGATTACAAAAAAGGCAAGGGCAATTCCCCTTATCCCTGATGTTTTTCCCAGGTATTTCATGACCATCTCTTTTGAAACAAAAACAGCGAACAATCCCATGAGTATCATTACGGCTGGAAGAATTGCAATCATCTCCTTGAAGAAATTCCAGGATGTGAAGAGGACAGGTTTTCTTTTTTCAGGAAATACAATCAGAAGAATCCATGCAAGTACAAGAACAAGTATGAGTGTGATTATATCCTTTGGGTTCTCTTTTTTCCTCACAGTATCACCCCCATGAGTAACCCTATGAGAATCGCAATGATAAAACTTATCCCATTTCTTAAAAGTGCAAATTTTTTCCTCAGGAACAAATCCCATGAGCAACCCTATGAGAACTATAATAATAAGAATCACTGGAAGTATACGAATGAAAAAGGTGAGGTATCCACTACCACAGTTCAATCCATGCAATGTTTCTTTCGGTATCCCCTCTTCTCTTGGAATAAAATTCTTCATGGATAAATGTATCCCACCGGGGAGGGATTATTTCTTTCACTCCCTCTTTTTCCAGTGAGATTCTGTTTGCAAGATACAGGTCAACATAATACCTTCCGTTTCTCTCCTCAACAGCCTCAGGAAATTTCTTTAAAAAGAGTTCATATACCTCCTTTCCCACCGTGTAACTTTCTTTACCTATTCCTGCCCCCAAAAGAACCCAAATGGAAGAAGGAAGGCAATCAAACACCTCCTTCATCACCCTCACCGCCTCTCTTCCTATCTCAAGCAGCGTTCCCCTCCATCCTGCATGGTATATCCCGCATATTCTTTTGTCAGAATCGTAAAGAAAAACCGGATAGCAATCCGCAGTTTTGACCACGAGAGGAAGCCCGGGAACAGAGGTCACAAGACCATCCCCAACCACCTTCACGGGTTTATTCACAACCCTCACAATGGAGGAGTGTATCTGATAGAGTTCAGCATACTCCCTTCCCTTAAGAGGAAAGATATGTCTTACCCCCTGAACTATCTTGCATCCTTCCCATTTCTTCCATTCATACCCGTATTCTTTACGCTCCCACATTCCTCCTCCTGGGGCTATCCTCAAGATAAAGGGTTATCCTCTCCCTTCCCATGTATGTATCCTTCACGATTCTGAACACAATGTCAAGCCTTTCTCCCCTCTGAGGAACATCTTCCATATTAAATCCGAGTACAGGAATCCCCTCATTTCCCTTTCTTATTCTGAATTTTACATGCCTTCCTCCAATTTTACCCGGATACCCCACAACCTCTGCATCCCTTATGAGAAAAACAGGTCTTTCATTTCCCGGACCAAAGGGGGAGAAGAGGTCAAGATAGGAAAGGACCTCATGGGTTATCTCCTCAGGGAAAATCTCGGCATCTATATGAATCACAGGGACAGGCTCCTTTCCTCTAAGTTCCTCTTGGACAGCCTCATTGAATCTCATTTCAAGTTCTGGAATTTTATTTCTCTCTATGGTGAACCCGCATGCGAGGGTGTGCCCTCCAAAGGAAATAAAAAGGTCCCTGCATTTCTCCATAACCCTGTAAAGATTCACTTCAGGAATACTCCTCCCTGAACCCTTCCCCTTATCCCCCTTCAGGGCAATCAAAAGGGTGGGTCTGTAAAATTCCTCCGCTATCCTGCCTGCAACTATCCCTATAACCCCCTCATGCCACCCTTCTCCTGCAAGGACTATCCCATAAGGAAGAGGGGATGGGATTTTTGAAAATGCCTCCTCACTTATTTTTTCATCAAGTTTTCTCCTTTTGAGATTTAAACTCTCAAGTTCTTTTGCAAACTTCCCTGCGTGCTCATGACCCGATAAAAGAAGTCTGAGTGCCCTTCCTGCATGTGCGATTCTTCCAGAGGCATTTATTCTGGGGGCAAGAATGTATCCTATTCCCCACGCATCCACACGCTCAATCCCGGCTGTCTTCATCAGTGCCTTTAATCCTGGTTTTTTTGTCCGGTTTATTATCTCAAGGCCAAGTTTAACAAGCGTTCTGTTTTCTCCCGTTAAGGGAACAATGTCTGCCACGGTTCCCAGGGCAACTAGGTCCAGCTGCCAGAAAAGAAACCTTTTCTTTCTTTCATCCTCTCCCATCAGTGCCTGGGCGAGTTTGAATGCGGTTCCAACACCTGAGAGTTCACGGTAGGGGTAGGTTTCTGAAAGTTTGGGGTTTATTATAGAGTGGGCGGAGGGAAGAATTTCAGGTGGCTCGTGATGGTCTGTTATTATGACATCCATTCCGTAGAGGTCCGCAAGTTCAACCTCTTTTTTTGAAGATACTCCGGTATCCACGGTGATGATGAGAGAAACACCAAGGGATTTCGCCTGCTCAACCCCCTCCCTTGAAAGTCCATAACCCTCCTCTATCCGGTGGGGAATGTATGCAACGGCATCCCCTCCTAAGTATTTCAAAATTTTCAAAAGCAGTGCTGTTGCAGTTATTCCATCCGCATCGTAGTCTCCGTGAACCATTATTTTTTCTTTTCTATCAATTGCAAGTTTTATCCTTGATACTGCACGCTCCATATCTTCAAATAAAAAGGGAGAATGAAGATGGGAGGGGGATGGATGGAAGAAAATATTAGGATTTTCAATTCCTCTTGCGCACAGGAGTTTTTCTATAAGTGAAGGATATCTGCCTCTGGGAGTAAAATTTATTCTTCTTAACTCCCACCTCTTTTCCATTTCCTTTTTACCCTCCTCTTTGCGTTTATATGTTCTCTTGCAGTCCTTGTGAATATATGGGTTCCATCCCCTCTTGAGACATAGTAAAGATAGTCAGTTCTTGCAGGATGGATTGCTGCACGGATGGACTTTATTCCAGGGGATGCAATTGGTCCGGGAGGGAGTCCCCTGTGCAGGTATGTGTTGTAGGGAGACTCAATCCTTAAATCTTTATAAAGAAGCCTTGGCTTGTGATGGGGAAGGGCATACTGCACCGTTGCGTCTATCTGGAGTGGCATACCGCGTTTTAACCGGTTGTAAATCACCGATGCGATGATGGGTCTTTCTTCATCCACCTGCGCCTCCTCCTCTATGAGCGATGCTATGGTGAGCAGCTGATGGATATTGAGCCCCATCTCACCTGCCCTTAATGGTATTGAATCGTCAAGAACCTCAAACATTCTCTTCACCATAACCCTTAAAACAAATCTCGCATCCTCTCCCTTTGCAAATACATAGGTTTCAGGATAAATGTATCCCTCAAGGGAGGGAGCGTCATAAACCCCGCATTCCTCCATGAATCTTTTATCATGGGCAAGTTTCAGAAACTCAAGGGAATCTATGCCAAGTGCTTTTTCAACAATTCCTGCAATTTCTCTTAAATTTGAACCAGGGGGAATGGAAACCGGAACCATCACCCTTTTTCCCCGGGTGAGTATATCTATTACCTCTTCCGGTTCTATCCCTCTTTTCATCCGGTACCATCCTGAAATGAGTTTCCTTTCCGCATTCTTTATTCTCAAAAGAAGGAAAAAACCAAGTTCGTCCTCTATGATGCCCTCTTTTTTCAGTATTTTGGCTATCTCCTTTGCAGTAAGCCCTTTTGGGATGTGGACTATAACCTCCTCTCTCTTTTCTATGAGAACCAGGAATATTCCAAAAAATGTAACGGATAAAAGGAGTAAAAGTGCAGGGAGGGGAAGTTTTTTAACCCTCATTTTTTCTCAGGAAACTCTCAAGGATCAGGGATGCAGCCACCATATCCACCTTTTCCTTCTCTCTCGAGGGTTTTCTCCCGAGTTCCCTCATTATCCTCTCTGCCTCAACGGTTGTCAGTCTCTCATCCCACAGCTCAACCCTCACCCCAAGAGACCTCAACTGTTCGACAAATTCTTCAACCCTTTTTGCCCTTTTCCCCCTCTCTCCCTTCATGGATACCGGATATCCAACAACGATTCCCTCAATCTCATATTCTCCAACGAGTTCCTGAAGAACCCTTATTGCATCCCCTCTATCCACTGTTTTATAAGGCATGGGGATTTTACCGAGTTCGTCGGTCATGGCAATCCCCACCCTCTTTTCTCCGTAGTCCACTCCTATCCATCTCCCCATGGGGATATTATACAGAGAAGGAAAGAAAATGACAAGGGGGAGGATTCCCCTTTTATCTTGCTATTATCACCTTCTCACATGCCTTATCGGCCCCTGCCTCAAGATAGATGAAGTATATCCCGGAAGAGAGAGAGGAAACATCCAGAGTTCTCCTGTAAATACCGGGCTTCGCCTCTCTATCCACAAGCGTAAGAACCTTCCTTCCACTCACGTCATAAACACCGAGTTTCACCCTGGATGCCTGAGGTATCGTATACTGAATAACACAGGACCCTGTAAGCACATTTCCACCTTTGAGTTCCATGCCAAACCTCAAAACCTTACCGGCAACCACAGTCTCAGGACCGTACCACTCAATAGCACCGGCTTTCCTTACACAAAGCCAGTACTGATAAACCCTCCCCTCCTTAACCCGCCTGTCAAGATATGAATACTCACCCTCACGGGCCGGAACCAGCGAGAATATCAATTCCTTACCACCACCCTCAGAACGATAAACCCGGTACTCCTCAACACCATATTCAGTACAAGGATTCCACCTCAGCATGACACCAGAAGAAGTAGCATACGCACGGAAATCCATACCGATACCAGATGGGACTTCGGAAAGATTTCCAACCTCAACCGAGATAAGAGCAGGATGCGTGGATGCCTTCGTAAGAGAAGTCCTGTAAAGAGATATCCTGAGCCTTATGGTATCATAAACAGATGGGTCAAGAGAATCTATGGAGAACCAGCCTCCCCGCTCTGAAGTGAAGAAACCGGAGGAATTACCGGGAAGGTCGGCATCAGGAACAGGAGACCATGCACCAGAGGAAAGGTACTCAACCTGAACCCCTATGGAATCATCAGGTTGTGCCTTGTGCCACACCACCTTACCCCATGTGCTCCTTCCATCAACATATGCAAGTTCAGCAAAGGAAACAGGAGGCGTAACCACCACACCAAGGGTGTTAACAACAGCGCTCCTCCCCTCAATAAGAACATTGTCCACAGCAGCAGCCCAACCCCATCCTCCCTGGTCATCGTACAGCCACTGAACCTGAACACTCTCAGCAGGCAAATAAGACGTAAGATTTATAACATCAACACCACTTCCATCTGCATCATGAGAAGCAACAGTAGACCAGCTACCCCACATACTTCCATCATGAAACCTGACCTGCGTATAAAGGATCTCAGACTCATACCGGCAAAAGCCCCAACCATAAAGAAGATAAAGAGACTCAGGTGAACCAACATAAACAGAAGGAGAAATCAAATACTCCTCAGCAGTCCCATTCGTAGAACCAGCATCATCATCAGAATAATAAGCATAGTAGGAACCGGCATTAGGAGGTTCATTTCCCCAGAGGTCATCCTGACCCGTAGTCGCTATATACCAGGTATACCCATCGGCATCGCCATCAACAACACTCCAGCCAGATGGTAAAACACCACTCTCAAAATTCTCAAAGAAGATGGTGTCATGAAGAACGCCCGAATACGGAGGCAGAACTATACTGTCTCCATCTATCACCGCATTTATAAAGGAACATGCCTGCCATTGCTCAGCATCGGTCAGGTACCATGAGCAGGTTCCAGAGGGAAGAAGGGTATCAACCGTAAAACTCCTGACAGAGGAAAACAAACCCCAGTAACCCGAACCATAAGGGTCACGTCCCTTCACCTTCCAGTAATAAGTCTCACCATGAACAAGAGGCGAAGAGAATGTGAAGGTTGCGACCTCGCCAGAGTTAAAGGTTCCGGTAATGGCACTGTCAGGGGAAGAGAATGATGGGTCGTCATCCCAGTAAACCATGTACTCTATCTCATCCCCCTCTGGGTCCGTACTCACAAACTCAAGCGCAGGAGTAAGAGAAGAAACCTTTGCCTTGTCAAAAAGAGAAATAATTGTGGGAACAGAAGGACAACCAAGGTCAACCAGAGCGTAACCCTCGTAAGGCAAATAATTATGCTTTGTTACGGTAACCCACATGGTATCATTGCTTATAGAAGGAGCAATATACAAAGTAACTTTTCCCGATGCATCTGTATAACCCCTTACATACATACCCTCATCGAGTTTGCACCACAGACAGACATATGCACTCTCAACAGGTGTTGTCCCATCTTTCTCATACACAGTAACTGTAAAGTTCATGGGGCCCAAAACAGTATCATCGTGAATCACCACCAGGGAATCAGGCACATCTGTCCACATTTCAAGTGCAGGGTCTCCGTAAAGATTGTACTCGAGCATACACCACAATGCCCATGTATCCCAGGTAGTGTAGGGAACGCACTGGTCATTCATCCTGTCCCTTGCATCACCTATGCGGTAATACCCCTCCTGCGACCACGCCTTTGTAAACCATATATTCTGCCACTCCGACCTTCCAGGATAATCAAGGGTTCCAAACCCATACCTGTAGTTGAGCATGCATGCAACAGCACCATCATTTGAAAGGGTCATGAGATGCTCTGCATAGGAATCGTAATCATAAGCACCGGGGAAACAGGAGATAGCATAGAATATGTAAAGTTTTCCATTGGTGTTAAGGTCGTTTTCTATAGTGGATACCTGAATCGGATCCCCACTCCCGTACATATAACCGGTTTCGTTTCCATG
Organism: bacterium; assembly: GCA_029258725.1. Taxonomy (GTDB): domain Bacteria; phylum Hydrothermota; class UBA3072; order JAPDKE01; family JAPDKE01; genus JAPDKE01. The sequence goes on from JAPDKE010000006.1 coordinate 28,317, forward strand.
GGCAGCCCCATGATGGAATCCATATCCTGTATTTAAAGACTCTATGGTGGCAGCAGAACTGTAATTCCCGGTTTCATCGTAGCATTTTGCATCATAAAATATGGAAGGGTCATACTTCGCGATAGAATCAGAAACAAAAGCACCATCATATTCTGATGATGTTCCACAGTCAAAGAGACACTCTGATGTAAGAAGTATCTTGGGCTGATAACCTGATGGAGGATTTTTTTCGTATCTCAACGTTCTTTCAACAAAGAGGGAGCATGCAGTATAAGCCTCACCTGCCTCATCGAAGAGAACCCTTCCAACATAAACATCCATGTAACGGTCCCCATTCCAGTCAGAGAACCAGAAGTCTGCTGCTATGGTATCCTCGTCCTGATAATATCCCAATCCCGTTGTGGCAATGCATACGTCCTTCCTCGGAAACCATGTTCCAACATCGGATTCAGCGTAGTAGGAATCATCAGAATCCCCATCATCCTCTCCCACAAAAAGTGCATACATCACTCCCCACGCAGTATCAGCGTAGGCAAGGAAATTTCTTATCTTATCCTGAACCGTCGCACCATCGAAATTTGCTTCTATCCAGTCAAGTGTTACTATCCTCGTCGGGATTCCCCTTTTGGTCTTCCAGTAAGCGAGAGGTTTCATCGCCTTGAGTATTTCAGGATGGTTATCGGAAGAAGGTCCCACATCGGATGTATCAACAAGAATCACGTATTCAATTATGGTATCCGGAAGGTCCTTTCTTACACGGGGAGAAAATCTATCAACATCTTCAGGATTCACCACCAGTTGCCTCACCATCTTTTTCGCGAGAGAGATTTCATGAGGGAAGATTTTCATCACTTTTTCCTTCCCTTCCTCAAACAGCAGCCTTATTTTTATCCTTCTTCTCAAAAACAGCTCTCCTGTAGCAGGATGGTATTCTAAAGGAGCCAAAGAAACGGTTACAAGTTTGAAACCATGCTTTTTACCGCTGTGTATGACTTTAGCAATGTAATCCGGATAGACAGGAAGGGAATACATTTCGGGGTCGGGTTCAATCCATTCAGGAGTGTAATCCCTTATAAAAGGCCTGGGAGGCTGAACAGGATAAATTCTATAATTCCCCAGAAACTCCTTCTCCACAGAAAGAACTTCTATACCGGTAACCTTTGCATCCGGAGGTATACAAAAGGTGTGGTTCATTACAGGGACCTTCGGAGCTCCTTCACGAAAAATATAACCGGCGTTTTTCATCCGCACCACATCGTATCCATTTTGTCTGGTGAATGAGAGGTCGAAGGAAGAATAAGTGAACTCCCGTTCAATAGTGCCCCCAAGGAGCACAAATGAAAACCCCAGAAGCATCAGTATCCTGCGCATAAAACACCTCCCTTTTGTTTTTGGAAAGATTATATACAAAATCCATTTCAGAATCAACCACCAGATTTTCCTCATACACCCTTTCCACAAAAATCGCTCAATTTAGGATTTATCGTGTTGTAAAAAATTCCAGGCACATTTACTTTTAGCGAGAGAAAGTCCATATTTGCTTTTAAACTTTACAAAATGGCTCTCCTGAATTGGCGTCAAATGCAATCCAGTTACCTCCTTTTTTGAAGACGAAGAATATATCCCCTCTCACCCACTATCCATACGCAATTGGGTGCCAGTGCAAAAACTGAACACAGGTTGTGGTTTGTCTCTAACATCAATTTCCACTCATTTTTCCCATAATAATAAATGTGCCCAAAGTTCGGACTTCCATATACTGCCCATCCTTCGTCACTATCCGCAAATGAAATTGAAGTCACTGAATAAAAGACACCTTCGCTAACTTTTCTCCATTCTTTGCCATCAAAATGTAAAATGGGGAGCATTCCTTTACCTTTCAGTCCTGCCCAGCCGTTCGAAGAAGATGTGAAATACACAGAAGTTACTGGGTTGATAAAAATGGAATCAATCAAAGTCCATTTACCGTTTAAGTAACGAAGAATACAGCCACATCCTCCCCTACTACCCACAATCCATCCTTCATCTGATGATAGAAAACATAAGTCTTCCCAGACTATAGTGGTATCTCCGTAAATTATCTTCCACTCGAGAGTATTATAGTGGAGTATTATTCCATATTTGCCAACTGCCCAACCTTCATATTCACTTGTAAATTGTACATTACTTAAATCTGCATCTACTGGAGAATGCACTTCCTTCCATGCAGTGCCAACCCATCGCAATATTGTTCCAGAGTCTCCAACTACCCAGCCATTATCCTCGTTTACAAAAAATACTCCGTTCAACTTTTTTGTCGTTGGGCTTTCTACCAGACTCCATTTTTCTCCATCCCAGTGAATTATCACACCGGAATCTCCCACTGCCCAGGCATCATTCTCAGAAAGGGCAAAAACCGAATATAGATCTTTTGTGGTGGGGCTTTCTACTTCAACCCATTCAATCTTCTCAAAAAGCCTGCATCCCGAGAAAAATATCAGTAACAAAAAAATAAATTTCCACATGCATCACTCCTTTTCATTCTTTTCTCTTTTGTCAAGCAAGCGATTTTCCTCCCGCATTCTTTACGATATTCAGGATGCCTCTCCCACCACTCAGCAATCTGTTGAGCGAGTTTAAGATTCCCTTTCCTGTACTCCCTTGAATACTCCTTTCTCTTATTCTTTCCCTTATTCTCTCTTCCTATTCTTTCCTCCTTTATCTTCCTTAAGGGAGAGGAGGAGGCAAGATGGATGAGCATGAAATCTTTACAATTTCTCATTCCTTTCCTCCCCTTATATTTTTATTATGACCTGCTTTTTTTCATCTGTCAACCCCCCGATTCTCCTGTCGCCACCAGCCTTATCACCCTGAGGAATAAATTGAGTGTAAACATATCTCCATTCGTTATCTTCCCTTAAATTCCACACAGGGAAAAATAAATTTCATGCATGAATCCCCATGAACCGCCCCGGGGAGAAGAAATCCGGGAGCTTATTAGACAACCTGGAGAATAGCTCCCGGTAAAAACCAGAACCTGTATTCAAAAACACCTCCAGACACTGAACCTTATGTTCATGAAACCGAAAAGATTGCCTTGAATAAAATTTACGAGTCTCAATTCTGCAAGGTTATGCTTTAAAATTTTGTCTTGAGAAGTTCAGAGTCGAGGAGCCTCCTCTCCACCTTTATCCAATCCGGTGGTATATCCACCTCAAAGGTTCCTTCAGAAAATGCGGGGTCAAATTCGATACTTTCACACTCATAGGTCTCGTGAATCAACATCAATCCTCCTGCTTCTACCGTGTGTTCCTTCTTGAGAAGAAGATTTTTTTTCTTTATCAACCCAGTAGGTAAGGGTTACATATCCCTTATCATATTTTCCTCCGGTCTGGAGGACCTTACAAACTCTGCCTGCTATTATATCCTCTCTTCCTGTCTCTTGTGGTGGAGGAAAAGGGTCCGTCCGGGAAGGGATTTTCCAGAATGGCTCCATCCCCGACCCTTTTATCCCAAACCAGTGTGCCTGTTTTTGAGAGGAGAGAATCTGCCAGAGCACCTTTCCATCGTATATCCATTCCTCAGTCCGCCTTTCACCAGGAGGATTGGCTTCTGTCCATCTGGCAACCAAATGAAATCTTTTTCCATTTACTTCTATATATATCCTGGTTCTCACCGAATATGTGAACTGTCCCGAAATTTGAGATTTGTAAACCCACCTGCCCCTGAAACTTTTATCATCCGCATTTACCTTTTTTATAAATGACACTCCCTGTTTTACCCCTCCACATCCATAAATAAAGAGTATAAAAGAAAGCAAAGAAATTCTTTTAACCATCGTCCACCTCCTTTTCCTTTATCCTGATTATTTTGCTCCAGCTTTTTCCCCCATCCTCAGATTTTAAATAGAATACATGGTACTCAAGAGGGCGGAAAACAGCAGGGCTTGCTCCCTGAAAAATTAAATAGATAGTCCTGCCAGCGAAGATTATGTGAGGCTCCCTGACCATCACAGGTAATTCACCGGTTGTTTCGGTGTGCCAGTTTTTTCCTCTATCCTTTGAGCAAGATAAGAAGATAATGTTTTTCCTTTCCCCACCCACATAAACCAGCCATATGGTGCCATCCGGTCCAACCCCGATGGAAAGGTCTTCTCCCTCTCCAATCCGTATATCTTCACCCCAGTTTTCTCCCCCGTCATTGGAACTGCAGAAATAGATTCCCGATGCCCTGCATTCACCTGAAACGGCTGTCTCTTTTTCCTCTGACCATGCAACAAAGATATTCTTCCCCTCCATGGCAATCACTGGATAATTTCTCTGGGCCGGGACATCCTCATTTACCGGAACCGGTTCAGTCCATGTGTTACAGTTATCCAGGGATTTTGTAAAGTAAACTGCTTTTTTCCCTTTACCGGTTCCAATATAAACCAGAGCAAATGTATTTCTGCCATCGGAGACCAGGGAATAACCCCATGCCTCATAAACTTCATGTTCGGGGATGGGAATCCTGCTAACCCTCTCCCAGCCCTTCCCATCCGTGGACCTATAAACAGATATCTCAGAACCATAAAGAACCCTCTCTTTGAACACTATTCTATATTGATTTCCCTTACCATCCTGAACCAGATTCCGCTTCCGGTAGCCGGTAAGAAGAAAATCACTTTCCCTTCTGCATCCTGAAAGGAACAAAACCACTCCCAAAAAGATTAATCCGGTTCTCAGCAATTTCACATTGTCTCCTTATATCTGGTCCTTCTTGCAATGATACTGTATATGGTGCCTGCATATATCGTTTCATCTTCGTCAACCTGGTTGAGTATTTCAGTTGCCTGAGACAGCATCTCTCTTCTCAAATTTTCATTCCTGAGTTTCTTGCACTCATTTTCTATTACTTCAAGATGTTCTTCAAGCAGTTCTTTTTCCCATGGAGTTTTATCATACATCAATTCTATGGTTTCAATTCTCCAGCCCAGGAGTTTGAGTAAATCCGCGATGTATTCGGATGGATACCACACTAATGCAGGTTTACCATTTGTAAGGTAATAAACAGCATTTTCAATTCTAAATAGTTCCTCTACAATATGAGACCTCTCTGTTTGATAACTGGATAAAGGATTATAGTCATTAACCACTATAAGTGCATTATTTTTTGCTACTCTTGTTAATTCTTTAAATATAAGAAACACATCTACAGGCGTAACAACATTTACGAGCATATGGGCTGTTATAAGGTCTATTGTTTCATCTTCTAAGAAGTCCAATCTCCGCAAATCCGCTTTTATAAATCTGACATTTTTAATGTGCTTTTTGGGAAGCTCTTTGCGAGCGCAATCCAGGTGTTCTTGATTGTTGCTTATTGAATAAACTAACTTTGCTCCCCTTCTGGCTAAATAGCAAGTCATGTGACCCGCACCAGTTCCCGCCTCGAGACATATCAGGCCCTTTATATTGAGCCTGTCCATTGCGCTCATGTCCCATCCTCCAATTTCAGCAATCCCCTATTTGTGCCTATTGCTTTGCATAAAAATATGCAGGAAAAATCAAAAAGTCAAGTTAACGGATAAATGGATTTTTATTTGACAAACTCCAAAAAAAGTTTTATGATGGGAAAAAAAGGAGGTGAAGGATGAAGGTCACTTTTAGCGTTATAAAGGCGGATATTGGAGGATATGTTGGGCATTCCTCCATGCATCCTGAACTCAAGGAGGTTGCAAAGACCTCCCTTGAGGAGGCAAAGAAGAAGGGACTGCTTATTGATTTCTGTGTCCTCGCATGCGGGGACGACCTTGAACTCATAATGACACACACAAAAGGGGTGGACAATTCCGAGATTCATGGACTTGCATGGGAAACATTCAAAAAGTGCACGGATAAGGCAAAGGAACTGAAACTCTATGGTGCAGGGCAGGACCTTCTTTCCGATGCATTTTCCGGAAATGTGAAGGGAATGGGACCCGGTGTTGCGGAGATGGAGTTTGAGGAGAGGAAGAGCGAGCCCGTTATAGTTTTCATGGCGGACAAGACCTCACCCGGTGCCTGGAACATGATTCTCTACAAGATTTTTGCCGACCCCTTCAACACGGCAGGACTTGTCATTGACCCGTCCATGCACGATGGATTCAAATTTGAAATCCTTGATGTTTACGAGCACAAGGTTATAACCTTCTCCATGCCTGAGGAACTCTACGATATGCTTGTGTTTATCGGTGCTATGGAGCACTTCATAATAAAGAGGGTCTACAGAAAGAGGGATGGGGAGATAGCCGCTGTTTCATCCACCGAAAAACTCAACTTCCTTGCAGGAAAGTATGTTGGTAAGGATGACCCCGTGCTCGTTATAAGGTGCCAGTCCGGATTCCCTGCAGTGGGAGAGGTCCTTGAGCCATTTGCTTTCCCCCACATGGTTGCGGGATGGATGAGGGGTTCCCATCACGGTCCCCTGATGCCGGTATCCTTCAGGGAGGCAAATCCATCAAGGTTTGATGGGCCTCCAAGAGTCATAGGTGCAGGGTTCCAGCTTGCGGATGGAAAACTCATAGGGCCCAGGGATATGTTTGACGACCCATCCTTTGATGAGGCAAGAAGGATGGCAAATGTTATTTCGGACTACATAAGGAGACACGGTCCCTTTGAGCCTCACAGGCTGCCTTTGGAGGAGATGGAATACACAACACTTCCCCAGGTGATGGAGCGTCTCAAGGACAGGTTTCAGAAAGCCTGAGGAGGTAAAGTCCAAGTCCCAGGATAAGGATTCCCAGAGTAAGGGATGGAAAAAGAGAAACCTCCGCCCTCCCCGCAGATAAGGGGAGGGTGTAAAATATTTTTACAATTTTAAGGAAAAGCCCGGTTTCAAGTATGAGCAATTTTTCTGTCGGGATGCCGAGCATGAAAATAAAACCGGTTGCAAGAATGCATCCCAGAAGGGGAACGAGCAGGATATTGGAGAAAAGGGAAAGGCATGGAATGATACCAAAGAGATGGGAGGTTATGGGAAGGGTTCCCAGGGTGGCGGATATGGAGGCAGTTAAGGGATAGGTGAAGAAATTTTTTACCCATCTCTTTTTCACCTTCCTGAACAAAAACCGGTGAATGGGGTCGGAAAAAAGAAGAATGGATGTGGTTGCTGCGAAGGTTAACTGGAAGGAGGGGGTGTATAAGGAGAGGGGAGATATTAAAAGAAGAAAAACACCGGATATTCCCAGAAGATTCAGCATGGAGGATGGGCGTTCAATTAGAAAGGAGAGGGAGAAAAGGAGGGAGAGAAAAAAGGCTCTCAGAACAGGAATCCTTCCTCCTGAAAGCACGACATAAACGGCGGTGAAGAGGAGACAGAGGATTATTCTTTTCTTAAAAGGCACAAAGAAAAGGAATAAATAGAGCATGTAAAATGCAATCCCTATGTGAAGACCACTTACCGCAAGCAGATGAGCAAGACCCGTTTCCCTGAAGAGATAGTAAAATTCCCTTATTTTTTCTCTTTCTCCGGTGAGGAGTGCAAGGGCAATCCCATCGTGAGGGGATGGAAGAGAGGAGAGTCTTCTTTTCATTCTTTCCCTCATGACAAAAACAGGAAAAAGGGGAGTTATTTTTTCTTTGTTGATTTTTACAACCCTGAATCTTCCATTAAACCTGCCCGAGAATTCAATCCATTTTCCTGGAGGGAGCCATTTTCCGTATGCATAAAAGGTCCCCGCTCCCGGAATGTAGATTTTGTTCCTTTCCAGGGCAAGCCCTGAAAAGTGGAATTTTTCTGACAGTTCTTCTTCCTTTCTTTCCTTTACATGAAGCACAAGAGAGGAATAGAAAAAGAAAGTGGAAAAAACAAGCATAAGGGAAGAATATTTCCATTTTTTAAGAAGAATAAGGGAAAGAAGAATTAGAGGAAAAGAACAGTAAAAAGGGAAAAAATACCCTCCCCCTCCTCCGAGAACAAGGAGGATGAATAAAACAAATCCCGGATACCTCCTTATCATGAAAGGAGAGAATTCACATCCTGGGAGAGCTTCTTCAGTTCAAACCTGGCAAGCCCGAGGTTTTGAAGTTCTCCTCCGAGAAGGATAAAAACAAAGTAATCGGCATTCACCATCCTTGCAACAAGTGTCAGTTCCTTTGCCCTTACAAAGACTTCCTCAAAATCTCCTCCCTTGGCGTCCAGGGCAAGCCTTCTTGCCTCTGCAACAATGCTTGCAAGTTCTGCCTCTGCAATGGAGAGGTCAAGTTCTGCTTCTTCCTTTTTGAATTCCGCAACTGGAATCCCATCTATTCCAACCACCCCGGCCGCAACAGCACCCATAACCCTCCCAATTGCATCGTTCAGTCTTTCCTGAAGCTGCTCCATCTCATCCCCCTTTCTTTTTGAATATCATACCAAATATTGACGATGATTTCAAGTCGTCTATTTCCCGCTGTATCTTTTTTGAGTGAGGATTTAGTTCCTTTGCCTCTTTTAAGACCTGAAGAGCAAGCCTCCTTTTCCCCAGTTCTTTGTAAACTATTCCAAGATTGTAGCATATCTCCCATGAAAGTTTATCTTCATTGTAAGCCCTTTCACATTCTTCAAGACCTCTTTCCTTATGCCCTGTGAGGAAGAGAGAAAGACCGTAGTAACTCCTTATTATTGGCTTTGGATAAATCTGGAAGGCAGCCCTCAGGTACCGGTACGCCCTTTGAGGATTTTTCTTGATAAGGGAGATTCCTTCCTTCAATAACTTCTCTGCCTGTTTTCTTTTTTCCTTTTCAAGTTCATCCTCAAACTCACCCGATTTTAACTGCCTTATGTATTCCTTTCTCTTCTCGTCGTCTATAAGGGTCTCATATGCCTTTGTTATTAAGACAAACTTCTCCTCCATCCCCCTGTGGTGGTCAGGATGGTATAACTTGGCAAGCCTGAAGTAGGCTTTTTTAATCTCTTCCTTGGTCGCGTCCTCCTTAACGCCAAGCACCTTAAAGTAGTTTATCATGGCAGAAACCTCTTTTTTCTCTCCAGAAATTTTCTGTATTCCCTATCAACGATCCGCTTTATCTTCTTTTTGAACTCCTCCTTCCCGAATTTCTTTGCATGTTTCACAAGAACATCCGGGTCGAATTTTCCAGGGTCAAATCTTTTGACCGCCTCAACAAGTGCCTCCGGGGACTGAGGATGGAAGAAAGTACCGGTTTTTCCTTCTATCACAGATTCCACTGCACCCCCTCCACGAAATGCAATCACCGGTGTCCCACAGGCCTGTGCCTCCAGGGGAACAATTCCGAAATCCTCAAGGGTTGGAAATATAAGTGCCTGTGCCCTGCGGTAGTAAGAGGCAATTATTTTATCTCCCTCTCTTCCCTTCATATCTCCCAGGAAGTGTATGTTGGGACGTGCCATTCTCATAAGTCTCCCTTTTTCAGGACCATCCCCTATGATAACAAGGGGTAGTCCAAGGCGGTTAAATGCCTCAACTGCTATGTCTATTCTCTTGTAAGGCTTGAGCCTGGAGACAACCAGGAAAAAGTCCTCTTTTTTTGTGGAAGGGTCGGGGGTGAAGGTCTCCGTATCCACCGGACAGTACACTACATCCGCATCCCTTCCATAGTATTTTTTAATCCTTTCCTTAACGATGGTTGATATGGCAATGAAGTGGTCAACCCTTCTGGAGGATGCAACATCCCATGTTCTCAGGTAATGGAGAACCGGAATGAGCAATCTCCTGTAAAACTTTCCTTTATTCTCAAGCGTGAGGTGGTACATATCCCATGCAAACCTCATGGGAGTATAACAATACGAGATGTGAAGGGTCCCGGGACCGGTTATTATCCCCTTCACCCATGCGCTTGAATCGCTTATAACCAGGTCATACTCATCAAAGTTGAACGATTCCACAGCCAGGGGAAAAAGGGGGAGATATTTCTCATAATGCTTTTTCACAAAAGGGAGGTCGTTGAGAAACGATGTTCTTATATCCCAGTCCCTGAACCTGGGAGGCAAATTTTCAGGAGTGTGGATAATGGTATAGATGGGTGCATCTGGAAAAAGTTCGCGCAATGCCTCAAGCACCCTTTCTGCCCCACCATACTGATTTAAATAGTCGTGGACCAGTGCAACCCTCATTACCTGGATAGTTTTACAGAATAACCTGCCGATGTCAACATTTCGTACATCGTGCTTTTGTCTGGAGCACGCAGGTATGCCTCCTCAGGTTCTATTATCCCCTTTCTCACAAGTTCCATCAGTGCATCGTGCATGCTTATCATTCCGAGCTGTCTCTGGGTCTGGATGATGGAGGGAATCTGATATGTCTTCCCTTCCCTTATGAGATTTGAAACCGCGGGTGTGACTATCAGTATCTCCATTGCCGCAACCCTCCCCCCTCCCTTTCTCTTGCAGAGGGTCTGGGAAATCACCGCCTTCAACTCACTTGCAAGCATTGTTCTTATCTGCTCCTGCTCCCCCTGAGGAAACTGGTCTATTATCCGGTCAACAGTGGTTGCCGCTGTCGTTGTGTGGAGGGTTGCGAATACAAGATGACCTGTCTCTGCTGTTTCAAGCGCAATTTTCACGGTCTCAAGGTCTCGCATCTCTCCTATGAGGACAACATCCGGGTCTTCACGCAGGGCAGCCCTCAGCGCCCTTGCAAATGACTTTGTGTGGGTCCCCACCTCCCTCTGGGTGACAAGGCATTTTTTATTCTCATGAATAAATTCAATGGGGTCCTCAATGGTCAAAATGTGGTCATGGCGGGTTGAGTTTATGAGGTCTATGAGGGCACACAGGGTGGTTGATTTTCCACTGCCTGTTGGTCCTGTGACAAGAACAAGCCCCTTTGTGAGATAGCAGAGGTTCCTCACAGCAGCTGGAAGCTTGAGGTCATCGGCAGTCACCACCTTGTAGGGAATAAATCTGAATGCTCCTCCCATCCCCCTCCTCTCCATGTATACATTTACTCTGAACCTTGCAACTCCTTTTATTTCATATGAAAAGTCAGTTTCATGATGCTCGGCAAACTCCTTCTTGTACCTTTCCTCCATGATTCCAAAAAGCATCCTTTCGGTGTCTTCCGGAGTGAAGGAGGGAAAGTCCGTGAGTCTTACGAGGTCTCCATCCACCCTTATTATGGGAGGTTCTCCCGGGGTTATATGCAAATCAGACCCCTTTTTTTCAACAAGAACCTTTAAATATCTGTCTATCTCATTCTTTTCCTCCCACCCAACCTCTTCTTTCCCGGGAACTCTCTCAAAAACAGCCCATACCCTTCCTGCAACGTTTGATACCGTAACCCTGAAGGTGTCTATTCTTAATTTATAGGTCCTCTTGAGTTCTCTTGTGAGGTTTATCTCCTCCTCTATATTGGGAAAAATGCCATCGGAGAGGATGGTGATTATCTGCTGGTTTGTCAATTCCTGGGTTCCAAGTGCCCTTTTCTCCTTCCCTCTTTCCATCCATGGGACCTTCCCTGCCTCAAGGACAAGCCGCGTATATCCCTCCTCTATGAGTTTCTCAAGCAGTATATCTATTTTTGCCATGGATGGACTCCCTTTATGTGTTCTCTGTTGACTATGAATATACCTTTTTGGGTTTTTACAGGGAAGAAGGTTTCGGAAAGGTTCAGAAAATCAAGCAACCTCATCCGGTATGGAACCCTCTCTATCCCTATCTCCCCCTCTATCTCCCTTCCATCCACCATCACAATCTTTACCTTTTCCATCCTGGAGCCAGGGCAGAAGCAGAATCTCTCCTCCTGCACATCCTCCACCTCAACCATGAGGACATGCTTCTTATTCAAGAACTCAACCCCTTCCTCTGTCCCAAAGGCAAAGAAGGAATTTTCGTCATTGAAAAACTCAAGAACAGTTTCTCTTCCCTCATGATACCTGCTTGAGGGGCTGAGAAAAACATGCCCGGTCCTTTTCTCTCCCTCCCGGAGAAAGAGAACAACCCTTATCTTTTTCTTTTCTATCCTGAGACCTTCCATTCAGTAAGGAACTCCCTCTTTCACCACCCTTTCGGCCATCTCCTTTGCAAACCGGGGTAGAAGCCCCTTTTCTTTCAGAAGTTTTCTTATATGCTCAACAACGGCAGGGGTGTCTATCTCCATCGGGCAGTAAAGTCTGCATCTTCCACACATGGTGCATGTGAAGGCAAGGGGGGCTGCCTCTTCAGGACCGCCAGCCACATAGTAGGTCCATGGTATTCCAATTCCTCCCATGTACTTGTATCCCCAGTATCCGGTTGTTATGGGATAGACACAGCACTCATACATACATGCACCACATCTTATGCACCTTAAAGCCTGTTTTGCCACCGGGTCCTTAGCCATTTCCTTTCTTCCATTATCAAGCAGAATCACATGGAGTTCCTGTGGACCATGTGCACCATAGACCACGGTTTTTTCAATGTCTCCGGTCTTTGATGGACCTGATATCATGGAAACATAGGTCATGGCAAGGTATCCTGCGTATCTTGCAACAACCTCAACCAGCCTCATTCCGTCCTTTAAAGTGGGCAGTATCTTTTCTATTCCTATGAGTGCTATGTGAACAGGAGGGGCGGAGGTTGAAAACCTTATATTTCCCTCATTCTCCACCAGAAATATCGTCCCGGTATCCGCAGTTATTGCATTTGCACCCGTTATCCCGACATCCGCCTTAACGAACTTCTCCCTTAAATACTCCCTGGCAAACTTCGTGAGAAATGTGGGGTCATCAGGGAGTTCTTTTCCTGCAAGTTTTGAGAAGAGTTCGCTCACCTTCTCCCGCGGAATATTTACAGCCGGGGCGAGGATGTGCATTGGTCTTGAGCCAAGCAGCTGCACAATGAATTCTCCAAGGTCGGTCTCATAGACCTCATTTCCCCATTCCTCTAAGTGATGATTGAGGTCAAGTTCCTCAGAAGTTATTGACTTTCCCTTAACAATTGTCTTCCCGCTTCCTATTATCTTTTTCATTATCCCAAGCGCCTCCTCACTATCCTTTGCGTAGTACGCATGGGCGTGCATCTTCTCAAGGGAGGAAAGAGTGCGTTCAACCCATGTATCAAAATTTTCTATAACCTCGTTTTTTGTCTCTATGAGTTTTTTCTTCTCCTCCTCAACATACGGGAAGGCATCAAGGGCTTTGTTCCTTGCAGAACGGAATGAATCAACAGCCCTTCTCAGTGCCTTCCTGGTAAACTCATCCCTTGTTATCCTGTATATCGTCTTCTTGAATTCCCTGTATTTCTTCTCCATATCACTCCTCCATAAGGCTTAAAAGCAGTGATGGAAGGTCATAAACCTCTATTTCCTTTCCTTCGGCTCCCTCCGCAAGATTCACATAGCAGAACGGACAGGAGGTCACAATCCCATCAACACCAAGAGGAATCACCTGCCTCTCTATCTTCTCCTCTGCAACCGTTCTTGAGAGTTTTGGAAGGTATGCACGGAGCAATCCTCCTCCTCCACAGCAGGTTGAACGTTCCCTGGAAAGGGGGAGTTCTCTGAATTCCACTCCCTTTATTGCCTTTATCACCTCCCTTGGCTCCTCGTATATTCCGTCTCCCTGGCGTCCAACATAACAGGGGTCGTGGTAGGTCAGGGTCTTTTTCAGCTCCTTCTTCAGGGTTATCTTGCCTTCCTTTACAAGTTCATGGGCAAAGGCGGAGAAGTGCACAACCTTAAAGGGATTTTCATCGCCAAGGAGGTGGGGATACTCTTTCTTTAAGGTGGTATAGCAGTGAGGACACGGGGTTATTATAACATCAATCCCCTCAGCACTTTCCCTCACCTTTCCTGCCTGTTCCCTTGCCTCCTCCATGTGCCCGGTCAATAACAGTGGAGCACCACAGCAGAGGTCCTTTCCCAGGGGCTTGTATTCAACCCCTGCAAGCTCCAGAAATCTCTCAAGAGGTTCAATAAGCAAAGGATTTGAACGTGTTGTGCATCCAAAGAATACTCCTTTCATTTCCACTCCTTTTTTTCGGGATTTTATCGGGAAAATTCCTTTTAGTCAAGAAAGTTCTTGACATAAAATGCTGACTCTTTTAAAATCTTTTAAAAAGGGAGGTGGGTATGATGGTTCTTTTATTTCTGCTCTCGCAGTATGAGACTCTTTCTCTTGCAGAGCTTCTTGAAATCCAGGTGGTCACCGCAATGAAAAAACCCCTTGAGTTGAAGGAAGTTCCGGTTCCAATAAGTGTGATAACACACGATATGATGGAGGGATATAGAAGTGTTGCGGAGGTTCTGGAGGATGAGGCGGGGATATATGTGAATCGGGACCTGGTATTTGAGGATGTGGGTCTGAGAGGGATTGTGAGCGGAATGAGGGGATATTCAAGGGGATGGAAGATACTCATAAATGGAATGCCTGTAAGTTACAGGGTTTCCTCGATAAAGTCCCTTGGCGATGAGTTCATACCTCTGGATGCTGTGGAAAGGATTGAGATTGTAAAGGGACCCTCCTCTGCGCTCTATGGTGCCAATGCATTCCTGGGGGTTATAAACATAATCACCCGAAAAGAGAGTGCATTCCGTGTGAGCGGAAATATGAAAGGATGGGAAGAAAATGTGGTTTTATGGAAGGAGGGGTTTCTTTTTGTTGAGAGGGGAGGATACAGGGACAGGAGCGGACTTTCTGTCCCTTCTGAGTCTCCTGCCTCGGAATTCTTTGAGGGAGAAAGTGAAAACGATACCAGGTCCCCTCTTTTTCTGTATTACAGATTTGAAAAGGAGGGATTCTTCTTTGACCACCTCTATCAGCGAACCGAAACGCATGGAGAGTTCACGGATTGGGGTAAACTCACCCATGAGAATATAATCTCTTTTGAAAATTCACACATGAGAATAGGGGTGGATAAGGAATGGAAAATGATGAGGTTCACAACCTCCCTCATGTACTCCTATGGTTCTCCCACGGATGAGGAGCATCTTTATACAGGAGAGGATTACTATGTGGTGAAGGACGTTGCATATCAGGGTATGGATTTTTCCGGGGAGGTTAAGTTAACGGGAGAGAAGGGCGAATTTCTTGCGGGTTACGACCTTTCAGTGGACAGACATTCCCTCCCAAATGTGTATCATGTGGATAGTCTTGGAAACTGGGAGATAGAGAGGAGATATCCACCCGTGCCTCAGGGAGATACCCTTTTCATCAACCATGGTGTCTATGCCCAGGGGCTTTTGAGGTTAACCGATAAATTCCTTCTTGGAGGTGGGGTGAGGGAGGATATTCAGAACATTTATGGAAACTTCCTCTCCTACCGTGCAGGAATATCCTTCACCCCGGGAAACTTCTACATAAAACTCTTTACGGGAACATCCTTTAAGGCACCCCCTCCTGATCTTCTCTTTGGAAGACCGATAAGGGAGTACGGAGGAGTTCTTCCTAACCCATCTCTCAAGCCTGAAAAGGCATCTGAGGCTGAAATCACTGCAGGAGGAGCATTTGGCAGTGTTTCCTCTTTTCTCTCTCTTTATTACCTCATGGTGAACGATAAGGTTGAGCTTGTTCCGTCGGGAGAGGCTTACCGTCCACGCAACATAGCATCTCTTTCAGGATACGGGGTTGAGTTTGGAATAAAGGGAAGATTCTCCTTCGTGAGGCCTTACATGAATGTCTCCTGGACAAGGATGGAGGATGAGGATGGAAACAGAACAGCGGTCTATCCTGAATTCATGGTGAAGGGTGGATTGCAGTTTGTATTTTCTCCCTTAAAGGGATACATTCGTGGAAGATATGTGGGTGAAAGAAGGGCTTCCCTTACCAACATGAGAGAGTATGGAGAATACACACTTTCTCCATATCCTGTTCTCGACGCCGGGATAGGGATTGATATGGGAAGATGTTCCATAGAGATTGATGTTAAGAATATCCTTGACGAAGGATACACCTATCCCGGTTATGGAGGGATTGATGTTCCATCCCTCCCGAGGGAGTTTCATGCATCGTTAATCTTCAAACCATGAGGAGGTGGGGCATGAGGAAACTTCTTTTAATCCCCCTTGTCCTTTTACTTGTGGGATGCCCAGGAGGTGAAAAAGAAACGGTGAAAATAGGAGCGCTCATACCGCTTACCGGAGGTCTTGCATCCTACGGTGAGTACATGCAGTATGCAATAGATGTTGCCGTGGAGGAAATCAACGAAAATGGAGGGGTTCTCGGGAAGGAGGTTGAGGTTGTTGTGAAAAACACGGAAACAAATCCGGATGTTGCAAGGGAGGCAGCGCAGGAACTTGTTGATGAGGGAATAAGAATTATAATCGGTGCAGCGGCAAGCAGTTCAACAATAGAGGCGTCAGAGGTTACCATTCCAAATGAATGTGTTCTTATTGCTCCCCCTTCCACATCCCCTGATATAACCACCCTTGATGACAATGACCTTGTATTCAGAACATGCCCTTCAGACCTCTTCCAGGGAAAGGTTATGGCAAAGTATCTCCATGATCAGGGTAAGACAAGTATCGTTGCGCTCTACATCAACAATTCGTACGGGACAGGACTTAAGAATGTTCTCTATCAGGAATTTGCAGCACTTGGTGGAGAGACCCTCAAGAGTGTCTCCTATCCTGAGGAGTTCAGCATCCTTCCTCCTGAGAGCATAGATTTCCTTCCCTATATAGATACTCTCTATGCAAGAAATGCAGATGTTGTTGTTCTCATTGCATATGATGAGGGAGGAATTGCGGTCCACAAGGAGGCGGAGGAGAGGGATGATGTTATAGAGTGGTTTGGATGTGATGGTATAATGACCCAGGGATTCCTGGATAATGCAGGAACCTACGCTGAGGGAATAAAGGGAACTGCTCCCTATCACGAGGAGGATGAGTATTACGACGACTTCAGAGAAAGATACAGCGAAAAGGCAGGATGCGACCCCATAACCTTCATACCCAACACCTACGATGCTGTAATTCTTGCAGCCCTTGCCATTGAACATGCTGGAACATGGGAGGATGGAATTGCAATAAGAGATGCACTGAGGGAGGTTGCGTCCGGAGGAACGGCTGTGAGGACATTTGCAGACGCTGTTGAAAAACTGCAGGCTGGTGAGGACATAGATTACAACGGGATTTCAGGAACACTTGATTTTGACGAGAATGGGGATGTGGAGGCTCCCTACGAAATCTGGGAGGTTCAGTCAGGTGAGTTTGTGCATGTTGAGGTGGTGACACCATGATGGGAATAAAGGTATTGCTTGCCCTCCACCTCCTCATGGGGGTGGAGGGTGTCCCATATGACCTCCAGAGTGCGATAATTCTCAAATCCCTCCCGTATGTTTTGAATTTTGAGAAAAAGGAAGAGATAGTGATTGGATTCCTGGGGGGAGAGAAAAAGGAACTCATATCCCTCTTCAGGGATAAAAAGGCGGGAGAGAAGCCTGTGAAGACTGTGGAGGTGAAAAAGATAGAGGAGATAAAGGGGATTGATGTTCTTGTTCTTCTTCCAGGGGTGAAGGATGGGGAGCTGGATAGGATAATAAAAAAGACAAGGGAGAACAAAATCTTTTCAATAACCATGATAAACCCGGAAAGGTTTGTGAAGAAGGGAATAAGCATGGGGATAACGGTGGAAGGCGGGAAGCCAAGGATAATTATAAACCCGGAGGGAATCAGGGAGGAGGAAATATCTCTTGATGCCAGGTTTCTCAAGCTCGTGAAACTGATTGAGTGATGAGGATATCCCATCGTATAGTAAGGCTCAATATCCTCACGAGTTCCATCCTCTTCCTTTTCCTCTTTTCTCTTTTTTACCTCATGGGGAGGAGGCTATCCTACCGTATAGTTGAGGATGAGATGAAAAACTTCGCCGGGCTCATTGCCTACCAGATAGCACCTTCCCTGGAATTTGGAGACACTGTATCCGTGAAAAACACGCTTCTTTCTCTCAGGAACTATCCAATAATAAGGTTTGTGAAGGTGTTTGACCTTTTTGGGGAGGAGTTCGTTTCTGTGGAGTTTTCCTCAGGAAAATCCCTTACCGTGATGGAAAGCGTGAAGAGTGGAGAGACCCCAATAGGTGGAATATCCATCGGGATAGACCCCTCCTTTATTGAAAAGGAGTTCAGGAATTTTCTCATTTTCTCCCTTCTTCCTGCACTTTTAATCCTGGGAATCTCCCTCTACCCTGCATATGCAATGGGAAAGAAAATATCCGAGCCCATTCTGAGGGTGAGGGATTCTCTTTCTTCCATTGCAAAAGGAGAGGGTGATTTAACCATGAGGCTTCCGGAGGAAGGAGAGGACGAGATTGGGGAACTCTCCAGGAGTTTCAATCAATTTGTGGAAGGGATAGAGAAGATAGTAAAGAGCATAAAGAAAACAACAGGAGAGGTGGAGTATCACGTTCACGATGTTTCTTCCTCCATTGAGGAACTCACGGCAACTGTTGAGGAGATATCGGCATCCATGAACAATGTTGTGGAAAATGTGGAGGAACAGAAGGGGGAACTTGAGAAAATGGAAGACAGGGCTGGAGAGATGGGAGAGCGCACGGAAGGGGTATGGAGGGAGGCAAAGGATGTAGAGGAGATGTCCATTTCCATTATGGAGAAGGCAGGGGAGGGAATGGAGGTTGTGGAAAGGGTGGAGAAGGGGCTTGTGGAGATGGAAGGTGCATTGAGAGAAGTAAGAGAGAAGGGGGAGAGTGTAACCAATCTTGCCTCATCCCTTTTTGAGATAAGCCGCAGAATAACCGAGATAGCAAAAAATATAGAACTGCTTTCTCTAAATGCCGCGATTGAGGCGTCAAGATTGAAGGAAAAGGGAGGAGGATTCAAGGTGATATCCGATGAGATAAGGAATCTTTCCCAGAAAACAAGGGAATTTGCAAGGAACACAGTGGAGCAGTTACAGCAGATGGTTGGGCATATTGAGGAGTTGAGTGGAAGGACTGAGAGAACCTTCAGGGTATTTATGGAATGGGAAAAGGAAACGGAGACCCTGCTCAAAACATTTTCTGAGATAAAGCAGTCAATGGAGGTTCTTTCACGGAAGAAAATGGGTAAAATGATTGAGGAATACAACACCATGAAGGAAAGGATTGAGGAGATGATAAAAGGAATAAAAAGTCTTGCCCGGCTTGGAGACCGGATAGCCTCCTCCTCTCAGGAGGTATCAGCCGCAATGGAGGAGGAAAGTGCAAGTTTCCAGGAGATAGCAATGAGGGCATCCAATATATCCCTTCAGATGCAGAGATTACAGGATGAGGTCAAGAAATTCAGGGTGAGAGAGTGAAAAAAATAGGTTTTGTTCTTCATTCCCATCTTCCCTATCTTTTGGGACACGGAACATGGCCCCATGGGGTTGAGTGGCTTTATGAGGCGGCATGTGAGACATACATACCACTTTTAAGGGTTTTTAAGAGACTGAAAAAAGAGGGAATTCCATTTGGGGTTACCATAAACTTCACCCCGGTCCTTTCCGAACAGCTGAAGGATGAAAGATTTGAAAAGGGATTCATTGAGTATCTGGAAAGCAAGATAGAATTTGCAAAAAAGGACCTTCCATTATTTGGGGAACTTGCTAAATTCTGGCTTGAGTTTTACGAAGGGGTGCTCAGGGAGTTTGAGGAGGAGAGAGATATAGTTGGGGCAATGAGGGAACTTCAGGAGGATGGAGTCATTGAAATACTTACATCCGCTGCAACCCATGGATATCTTCCTTTGCTGGGTTTTGATGAGTCTGTGAAGGGGCAGGTAAAGGAGGGGGTAAGGAGTTACAAAAAGAACTTCGGGAAAGAGCCCTCAGGGATATGGCCTCCTGAACTGGGATACAGACCATCATATATATGGGCTCCACATAATGGTATGCTTCCACCCAGGAAAAGAAAAGGGCTTGAGGAGGTATACCAGGAGGAGGGGATAAAATTCTTCCTTGTGGATGCCCATCTTTTAAAGGGAGGGAAACCCATAGGGACGTATCTTTCCCTTTTTGAGGGATTGAAGATTCTGTGGGAGCAGTCAGGAAGGGGAATAGAAATGGAGGAGAAGGAACTTTCCCCCTACTCAATCTATCTTGCCTCATCCGATGGTATTGCACTCCCATTCTTCACACGCGACCCTGAGACCGCCCTCCAGGTATGGTCAAAGGACTGTGGATATCCGGGGGATGCAAACTATCTTGAATTTCACAAGAAGCACTTTCCAGGAGGATTGAGATACTGGAGGATAACATCCCCATCAAGGGACCTTGGAGAAAAGGACCTTTATCATCCCGAATGGGCGGAGGATTCTCTGAGAAAACATGCAGAGCACTTCGTTTCACTTCTTTCAGGAATAAAGGGAGAACTTGTCATAGCACCCTATGATACCGAACTCTTCGGGCACTGGTGGTTTGAGGGACCTGAGTGGCTTTACCTGGTTATTAAAAAGATACACGAGCACGGAATGGGGACTGAAACACTTTCCAGAATTCTTGAGGAAAACCCTCCATCTTTGGTTCTCAGGCTTCCTGAGGGTTCATGGGGGGAGGGAGGTTTTCACTGGGTCTGGTTGAACGAGTGGACGGAGTGGACGTGGAGACATATTTATGAATGTGAAAAAAAATTCTTTGGCATGGCTGGAAAGATAAAGGGAGAACTGAAGGAGAGGATATTGAAACAGCTTGCAAGGGAACTTTTACTGCTACAGTCTTCTGACTGGCAGTTTCTGATAACAACCTGGAGTGCAAGGGATTATGCAGAAAGAAGGTTCTGTGAGCATCTTGAGAATTTTGAGCGTCTTTATTCCTTCCTTGAGAAAGAATCCCTGAGTGCCCGTGAGGTTTCATACCTTGAGGAACTGGAATCCCGCGACTCCCTCTTCCCGGACATAAATCCTCATGATTGGCTTTCTTCTGCTTGACTTTGCAGAAAGGAATGGCTTAGAGAGGAAATTAAAAAGTGGAAAGAAGAAAATATCATAAATGAGGAACAGGCGCGTTTACTTATAGAAAGGTATTCTCTTGATGAAGAATCTGTTGGGGGAACGATAAGGAGTCTGGTTATACTTGGGAGCATACTTTTGGGTATTGGGCTCATTGCTTTCTTCATAAAGGACATTGTAAATCTTTCCCTCTTTGCAATCCCGATTATCACAATCATTCTCTTCTCTATTGCCTATTCTGTTGGCTTTTATCTCAAATACATCTGACATCCTGAAAAACCTGCTTTCTCCCTTACGCATTGAACACCTCCCCTCTGTGCTTATAAAAGACTATCCCCGCAAGGAAGATCTAATCTCCCTCAAAACCCTCATAGATAACATCCAGGAACAAATTGGAAAATTAATGCTTTTATCCAGCCTCTTTTCATAGATAATAAAAGGGGGTGTTAAATCGAACGGAGAATGGAAGTGAGTTTTATAAGTAGGAAGCATGGATGTTCGAGGCGTGACCAAGTTTTGGAGATGCAAATAATGAAGAATTTCTGGATATTACCACGACATCTTACGAGGATGCCTTGTTATGGACAAAATCTTATACATTCTTTCCGAATTATATACCTACTCTTGAACGGTGTGATTAAAGAAACGAAATTGAATACTATGTAAGAAAATCAGTCAACGTCTGTTTGCCTTCCTTCTTTCATAAGTTTTCTCCCAATGTTAAGGTCGCAACACCCTCACCATCTCCATCCCAAATTTTTATTGTAGACACCACGGTCCATTGTGGGTGGAAGGGCGGAAAAAAATATTTTTCTTAAAAACAAGACTTGTGTGAATCGAATTTTTGCTTTCCCCTATTGTCCTTGTCTCTCATATCCTTTTTCCGTGCATGTGGATAAAATCATGAAGAATCAAACCGCATAATATGATTTTCCAGCCGCTTATCCTTTTGGCTACCACTATGTGCATAGGAGTTATGAGAGGAGGAGAACACCTTTAAAAACGAGGGTATCCGAGTTTGAGGCTAAGGATATAAATTCATCTAAAAAGTTGATATGATTTTCAAGTATATTCATTTGAGTAAGATATCTTAATAAAGGCAATACCAAATTTTTGGGAGAGAACATACCCAATATGTGTCTTTTTCCCTTAATCCAATACGCTGGGGCTGTAAGTTCTATTCTTTCTCTTATATTTGTTGAAAGGTCCCAGGCGTTAGGAATAAGAAATTCTATTAGATACAGTGGGTTAATCATAAATGCAATCATATCTTTATGTTCTGATGATGGTGGTAATTGAAATTCTATAGAGAATCTTTCCCCTGCTTCAATCTCCGGTTGAAATAGTGGAGTTTCTGTATTCTTTCTTATTCTCACATTTAAAGAATCTTTTATTTTGTCAACTCTATCTAAAATTTTTTCAACTTTTTCTTTCCTTTTCTTTAACTCTTCTTCTTTCACTGCATTTAAAATCCAGCCTTCTGGCTCGTGTCCCCCGGCAATTTTTACAAGCCAGTCCCAAGTCCCCGTATCCTTTGGATTTTTTATATAGGTGTCGAGCATATCCCAGAAACTCATTTCTTCTCTACCTTTCTATCCATCCCAGTGTGACCGCCTCAGGATTTACATAGGCCAGGCCCTCTGGTACATCTTCTGATGAGAGGAGTTCTTGGATGGGAAGTTCTATTTTTATTTTCCCATCGGAAAGAGGATGAAGTTCATAATTCTCAAATTCTATACCCACCTCTTCATCCCATTTTCCTAATATAAGAATTACTTTCTTTATATCGGATGGTGGTGAAGATTTTATAGTGAATACAAGACGTATATCCCTTTCTGAGCGAGCATAAATCCATGGAGCCTCCTCGTTTATAGAATTTTTAGAAACGCAGTTATCCAACAGCACCTTTCGCGCCCTTTCTCTTTTTTCTCTTTCAATCTCTTCTTCAATTTTATCTTTTTTACCTCCCCGTGCAATAGCAAGTAGTTCAGCGTGCTCTTGGGAGCCAAACCCGCTTTTAATAGCAAAATAAACCCTCTTTCCAAAAAATACTCTATATTCACCTGGCTGAATATCGTCTATTAGACATTCGTTTTCCGACAGATAGGTGGTTATTTCCTGAGGGCCTGATAATGTTATTGTAACTCCTTTTTTCTGAAGAGCATCCTGAACTTCATCAAAGACCGAGTCCATCCAAATCCAGAGATATCTTTCACGGCCTTCCCATCCCATAATAAGTCTTACTCCTTCTGGAGACGGATACATCCGAAAAAAGTCAACCCCTTCTTTAAGGGAAAGAGAAAGTCCATCAAATTTATATTTTATTTCTTTCCATATTTTATATATAAGATTCCTCTTCATCGCCATCCTCCTGTTCTTGGTTAAGGTTTCCAGGATACAGAGGCTTCACATCCTCTTCCATTATATCCTTAATTTCCTTATCAACACCCTCTCCATATATTGATAAGGTGGTTGAGGATGGAATCTCTTTAGGAAGTTCTCCCTTCCGTTCTTCCATAAGAATATTTAGTGCATTATCGAGTGCCTCTTTCCAATTTTTAACCGTTCTTACCTGTATCCTCTTACCGCATAACATACGAAGTTGCTGAAGATCCTGTGTTATATCTTCGTTTTTATCTAAGGCATCAAATAACCTTTTCACAACATTTACAAGTTGATCTGAAACCGCTGAAGGCGAAAAGATGCATTCCAACAAAACCCTAATGGCATCATTAATACTCCAGTGGATTAAGTCCTTAAGTTTGTTTTTCACACGCCGGGTTAGTGAGTAGATTGATGATGGTTTATCTTTATAAAATATTTTTCGAATCACATCATGTATTTGATGGATATATGTCTTTTGTACAGAAAGATATAACCCAATATCTTCCATTTTTGTATTTATATAGGCTCCAATCATTCTATCTTTCAGAAATCTATCAAGTACTGCAAGTGGATCGGGATACTCGATTCTTCGAGACAGATTGCCCTCGTCTATCTCCTTTCGGGTAGGCTCTGGCGTGCGCGGTGGAATTGAAAACTCTTCTAAATGATTTGCAATGTATTTATAAAGTTTTATTGACCCCGTCTCTACCATACGATTTAAAATTAAATATACCGCAAGTTGTACTTCAGGTGTCTTTTCAATCAAATTTTTATCATTGTCATTATAAGGAGGGCCTGATAAAAACTGAAGTGTATTCTTTCTAAACGCCAGATTTCCTAATCTCCCATTATGACCTTTAAACATCTTCAGCCATGGCATACTTATTTCCATTTCCTCCACATAATAGCTTAATCCTTCCAAAAGCATCCTATCTCTTTCGTTCATTTTACACCTCCCATTGTAATTAAACTCTAACATATTTCTCCTCTCCTGTCAAGGTCTTTTTATCCCTTTGTATATTTCTACTCTGTCTGGATAAAGTTCGCCTTCCATAAATTCATATGCGTCAAGCGATGTGCCCTCTTTTTCTGCAAAGGAGATACACGCGTTATAAACCAGGTATTTGGGAATCAAAATATATGCCTCATCGGCCTCAATACTGTAATTTCTTAACTCTTTCAGAACCTCGGGGGTAGTAATGTCTATTTTCACGAAGAACCCAATGGGATTTTCCATCTTCCAGGTTCTCGGATTAATATCAACTCTTTCTCCTTTGACAGTATACACCCTCAGATAGTAGTTCCGGGACTGTCTTAAAACCTCTAAAGGATTGCTCCAGTGGAGATATACACTTGGAAGCCCACCTCCACCCCCTGTTCCATGTAAACTGCTCACCGGCCCATTGGTAAATGCCTGAGTGGGGGGTGAACCTGACTTTACTGGTGGATTATTTGCTGCCTTTTTCTTTATCTCCGATTTTGTTTTGGGCTTTCCTCCTGGCTTTGTCTTTTCTGCACTTTTCGCCATCTTCTTCTTTTCTTTTCCCCTTTTTTTCTTTGCTGACTTTTCATCTTTCGGGTTTTTCTTCTTATACCTCTCTTTCACATTTTTTTTCTTATTCTCTTCTTTCTCAATCCTGCTAATCTCTACAGGAAGACTGATTCTTTTGGTTAAAATCACCGAGGCAAAAAAGGGGAGATAAAGAAGGAGTCCTAATGCAAATCCCTTCCCCAGTACTTTCCACTTCATTTTTACCTCCCTTCCATTAAAAGAGGGGAGGGGGACATCCCTCCCCTCTGCTGGATTAAAATTAAAATGGATAGAACGGATCCTCGCCCTCTGTTCCATCAGGTGGAAGTTCCTCCTCCTCTTCCTTACCCATTCCTTCCTCAAGTATCGCCACTGTGGTGAGGACAGCTTCGTCTTCATGCTGCTCAGCAAGCCTTTCATAATAACATGCCCATGCATACGCTATCATGCTCTTCACCATTCCTCTCTGATACATTTCAAGTAAGTGCTTCTCCCAGCCATCTCTTGAGCCTCCTCTGTTCTTCCCAAGCCAGTTTTTGATCCTGCTCACAACCGAATTTTCGGTTGCCTTTGTGATTTGCACTACAAATTCAGGTTTTATGTGTTTCAGAATCTCTCGTTTGCGGTTATCCTCATCTTCAAACTCACGGATTATCTTCCTAAGAGCTTTTTCATATGCACTTCCATAGCGGCCTTTCACTCCGTTAAGCCATTTTTCTCTGGCCTGTTTTGCTTTTTTTCTTAAGAGTTCTGCCTCTTCTGCCTTGAGCCTTGCAAGTTCTCGATATCCGTTGGCTGCATTTTCATGTGCCTGCCTTTTGAGTTCCATTTTACTCTGCGGGTCGGAGGTTTTATTATATGCTTCTCGCAGTGACTGAGCGGTTGCCTTATGCTCTTCAAAGACGTGCTTCTGACGTTCCTCATTTTCGTATAACCTCCTGTCGATTTCCGCCCACTCCTCCATCAACTCCCTAACTACGCTTTTACCGCTTGTAGCAGATGGGAGAATCCACAAAATACTGAGAAGAAAAAGTGCGTGGGTCATCTTACACCTCCGTTATGGGTTGGTGGAGTTGTAAAAAGAAAGGTGGTCTCCAGGGTCTGGGAGACACAGAAGATGTGATAAAGAAAAGAGCCCGGAGAAAATTTAACGCAAGAAGGAAGTCTGGATACCTCCTGGTAATTTGCCTCCATCAACCTCAAAAGGAAAACGGCATCATTATACTTGAAAGTCCATTCCTCAATCTCATCACTGTGGGAAACCTCAAGAAGATAACCGAAATCATAATCTCCTGATGGAACACTGGATATCTTTCTCATTGCCTTCTCCCATAAGGATGGGCGATTCAAAAGAAGCCCAAGGTTTGCCTGAAGAACTAAGATGCAATCAGCATCCGGAATATAGCGTCTTGCAATATCAAAGTCCTGGTATGCTCTCTGTATCAGGTTGTGGTCGTAGCATCTGTTCACAGCGGAAAGGATAAGGAGGCGGGCACGCTCAGCGTAAAGAAGCCCCTGAAGGGAGGGAGAGTAAGAGTGAACAGTGTCATCAAGAATACGGGTAAGGCATTCAATTCCCTGCCCTCTTTCCTCGCACCTCAGGATCTGGTGAATAAGTCGGTCTCGGTCGGATGCATCTATTCTTGAGGGATGGGTGACATCCATTGTGGTGGCACAGCCGGTGAGGAGAAAGACACCAATGAGAAAAAGTTTCTTCCTCATAAGCACCTCCTTTTTATTCTTTATTTAAGGCAAAAACTTTCTGGTTTCCCTTTTCCTCACCCATACAACTATCTTTTTCTCAAAGTACCGCTGCTGCCCCACCCATGGGCTCCAGGACGGAAAGCAGTAGAAGAAGTAAGAGGGACGCAGTTGACCTATGTTTCCTCGCACATAAAGGGCCACCGAATCGGTGTTAACAGGGCGTAAGACACACTTGAGAATTCCAGTCTGGAGATACAACCATTTCTCAGTCCAGATCTCAATCACAAGATAGCGGGATGTTACCTGTATTCCATCCTTCCCCCAGAGCCTTGAGCCTGGTGGATATATCTTCACCTTACCATAAAGATTTGTGGATGTATCAACCACCACGACATTATTCGTGAGAACGGTCACTGTGAGATTTCCACATGTCATCGATGTAGTATTCTTGAGCGAAAGAACGACACAGAAGGGCTCTCCAGGTGAAAGTGTTTCAGGCGAAACAGAAACAATGAGAGAGGTGTGAAGGTGTTTTTCAATGAGAATTGCCGCTCTCCGTTTGGCCAATTTCACTCTTTCAAGGTATCTCAGAGCGCTGCTGTCTCTGGGGTTGGAGAAACCTGCATACAGGAGAAGGGCCTTCTTCTCATTTCCATTACATACCTCAAGACACCACTTAAGATGTTGAATCCCTATTGAGATATTTGTCTCCGGGTCAAAAAGCTTTTGCAGATTGTAAATTCCATAGTGCCTCGCGGTTCGTGGTGATATCTGCATCACTCCCCTGCATCCCTTCGAAGAGACTGCATATGGTTTAAACTCAGATTCAGCCCAGGCAACCCCAATAGCAAGGGATAAGTCCACGTGATGCTTTTTACATTCCCTCACGAAAATGTGGAAAAACGGGATTTCAACAAAGTCTGGTTGAAGAGCGGGAGGAAGATAAAAACAAAGAAATACAATCATTCTCACCTCCCAGTTGACATAACCGGGATACCTCCATATCGCTTGATGTTCATAAGAAAGGCGGCATAATCCTCCAGGGCAACGCCCTTCTCCCATTCAACAAGCACACGCTTGTTCTTCACCAGTTTCTTGAGTTCCTTTTCCTCTATAACCTTTCCTTTCATCTTTACCGTACCATCTGCACAAAGAAGAAGAGTGGTTGAAGACTTTCCACTGGATGCACCATATTTTGAAACATTAAACTCTATTTTCTCTCCCATCACCATTCCGATCATCAGGATAAAAGCGGTCATTACGGTAAATAGGGGCGCCACGAAAAGGTCAAATGGGAAGGGAGGCTTGACTTTCATGTCTTCTCCTCCTGCTGTGTATTGGTGAGGATTTTGAGGTCAAGAATCACATCCTCTATATAAGAGAATACGGTGAAAATTATTCCAACCACGGACGAGTACATCGCATGCTGGGTGCCTCTGAAGAGGTTGTAAAGCATGCCGTTGAGGTCTAATCCGCTCATTGCCTTAAAGCCCTCACAGATTCCCAGGAAGGTTCCAAGGGCTCCAAGAGGGATATAGGAGACAGCCATGGCGTAGATAAGAGAAGAAAGGAAACCGTCGGATTTACCTCTGCGAATAAACTCATAGATGGCAACCTGATGAATGCCGAGAAAGATACAGAAGACAGGAAGCGTTGGCCCGATTGCTAGGTGTATGATTTTGAGAATAAATAGAATACGCATGATCACCTCCTTTGGATTCCGTAGTATTTAATAGGGAAAAAAGTTGCGTAAACCCTTTCATAAAGCACCTGAAAAAGAAGGCGTAAAGGGTAGTTTCTCTGGAATGTGACAATCCACTCATCGCCATATTTTTTGTAAGGAGAGGCAAGGACCGGTATGCACCTTACACCTGTCTTCTTTATTCTGAGCCATGTATCAAAGGAAGGATAGAGAAGGATATAGGTATTTCCAGGTTCAATTTTATCTTTATAGGTAATCCATCTCAGCCCCATATCCTCCAGAATCTTTCCCTGATATGGATTCTTCACCACCACAACCGTGTTTTTCATATCGAGAGGATACCGGAGACAAATTCTTACACCCCTTCTCAGTGTTTCTCTTTTAAAATCCCCTGCATACGCAGTATCCACCTTTATAAGCCCATTTCTTATCTTGCACTTTATAATCCTCAAAACCGCCTCATCCACATTTTTTCTGAATCTTGAGTCAGTCTCGTAGCAGGAGGTAAGATAGTGAATAAGTTCGCCAGGGTCCACTTTTACACCGTATCTTGATATTAAAATCACATCCATTCCAGCAAGAATTGCCATCCGCACCACCCTGTGCATGGGATATCTCACAGCATGCATACACATATCGTCCGTTATAAGAACAACCTCATCTCCTGCAAATTCTCTCAATATCTTTACCGCCCAGGGAGAAAGAGTTGCAGGAAGCGTGTCAAAATCCATTATCTCCAGATGCCCCACCATCACCATATCAACCCCGAGAAGCACGGCAAGTTTAAATGCCTCAAGTTCTCCTTTCTCAGGAATTATTACAGGAAGAGTTCTGTGTGAGTCCTTGGAGGAACTGCCATGTCCGGGCCAGTGCTTTACACACGCCATAACTCCCGCAGAGTGAAGCCCCTGAATAAAAGCAACCATATGAGGAACCACCCGTGAATATCTATCGCCAAAGGAGCGGGTTCCGATTATAGGATTTTTCGGATTTACATTGATGTCCCCAAGAGGAGCGAGAACGAGATTGAATCCCAGTTTCTTAACGAGTTTACCGGTGAGATAACCCGCATACTCTGTTATATCCCTCTTGTTAATCTCCCCAAGCATTGCAGGAGCAGGGAGTGGGGGATACTGGTAAACGGGCGCCACATCCCCACCTTCCTCGTCAATCGCGATAAAAAGAGGGATAGGGGACAGTGTATGGAGATAATTGAGTGTCTCAGGTACCATATACCTCCGGTTTTTCTTGAAAAGAATTATACCTCCTATGGGAAATTCACCGATTTCCTTTTTCAGTTGAGCAAGAGAATCAAAACCAAGAAGAAGCATCTGGGCAATTTTATCCTCGGGTAACATTCCGGATACAATCTCCCTTGCTTTTCTATCAACCACATATGGATTTAAGAGGACAGAAAAAAGAATGTAAGCCATAACCTCCTCCTTTTTTAAAGAAATATAGGGAGAAATTTTTTATTGATATTTCATTTCCAATTTGTAAAAATGAAAAAAGAAAGAAAGAGATATGATGCGAAGAAAAATTGTTAGCAGTAGAAAAGGAGGTATAAAATGCTCCTTGAAAACTATCGTGTAGCAAAAACTTTCTGGAAAATAGCGAAGGGTATAAGAGAAAAAGACATAAGAAAATCTATCCTCTTCTTCCAGGCCGGAAAGAGAATCATTACATGCCCTCGCCCATTTCAGGAAGAGGATAAATCCCTTTTAAGGCTGGAAAATGGGATTCTTAACCGGGCATATCAGTTCCTTAACGGAACAATCCCGGAAAAATACAGGAAGTACATAGTAGATAAGAATGGATATCCTATGTGGTGTGATAATGACAAAATTTCTCCACTTCTTCAACAGGCAATAGAAGAGGGTGTGCCTGAGTTGACTGGGCTTGTCTATCCTTTTGCTTCAAGAATCAAAGAAGAACTGCTTCATGCTGAGGAGATTGAAAGGGTAAAAATCAATGGCATTAACAAGGAAATTACTGGAAAAATCGTGTTTTTATGTCAGGTAAAGAGAAGGCCATGTATCCAAGAAATCAAGGGAATGGTAGTTGAGAAAAAATGCAACACACGGTGGATAGGAAGAATCCGGGGAATAGAAATCCCCTGTGAGATTGTATTTCTCTCCCCAGAGGAATGGGGGGAGACCGAAGATAGTTTTTCTCTCCAAGGAGACTTGCATGTTCATTCTACCTGGTCTGATGGGTTTAATTCTCTGGAGGAAATAAAATTACATGCCAGGAAGCTCGGGCTGAAATACGTTGCAATTACTGACCATTTGGGAAGAAAAAAGGATGAAGATGATACAGCTTTGGAGGAAAAAAAGAAACGTCTTCTGGAACGTAATCGTGTTATTGAGAAACTTAATAAAGAGGGAGAAGTAAAACTTTTAAAAGGTGTGGAAGTGGATATCGACCTTGATGGGCATCTTGTTTGTGAAGATGAGGCGTTTTTCAAAGAATTTGATATCATAGTTGCGGGGATTCATTTTAAGGTATCAGAGAACAGGATTGGACGGATAGTGAAAGCAATGGAATATCCATTTGTGCATGGAATTGCACACCCTGTAAATCGAGACCTCTTCTTCAATCATGTGGGAATCACATTTAATGAGGTTGAGAAAATCTTTAAGGCGGCTGTTCAGCGCAACAAATGGGTTGAGATTAATTGTGATTTTAACCGGTTTGAACCCCCGCTGGAATATATCCGGATGGGAAAAAGAATGGGAGTAAAATTTTATCTTGGAACAGATTCCCATAGTTTATGGATGATGGGTTTGGTATTCCCGGCACTGGCATGGCTTCGCAGTGTCCTTTCCCCTACCGATTTGGTGAATAACTCCATATAAAGATTGTTATGATATTTTGCTCCTTATCAAAAGGCCTGATTATTTTACATTCAGTGTTCTGGGAGATAAAAGTCCTGGAGAGATCATCCAGTAGCTACCTATCTCCTTGAAATCCCTTTCTCTCCACCTATAATCCTGGACGATGTCATTGAAGAAATGAGAAAAACTGGAATGTGAGGAAATCGGTCAACCTCCTGTTGAGTAGATGCTTGACATCTTGTTCTCGTTCTGTAAGAATAAATAGGGAAAAAAAGGAGGAAAGGATGAAAAAGAGATTGTCTCTTACCGTGAAGAAAGTTTTAAATACGGTTTCTCTTCTTACTCAGGAAAACATAAAAGCAAATCGGGAGATTATCCATGAAATTGTGTATCTTTCCCTTCCTTCCCATGCGCGAAAAAAATATTACACAGCAGGCCTGGAAGGTCCTTACAGTGAAGATGTTGACCTTCTAATCCAGGGTCTTCTTTATAAAAAATCGCTCCGATATGAGAATGGATTTAAGGCCGAGACAAATGGTACTCCTGATAGAAGAGAGAAAGTAACCGTTGAGTTTTTGAAAAAGCATCATCTCCTTCAGCATGACAAACTCGCAGAATTCTCCCGGGTTTTCATGTTTTTTGATGAACTAAAAGACAAAAAAGAGGAGGAACTGGTAAACTATATTAAAAAAAGAAGCAAATTTCTTGGATGGACAGACCTTTCCAGGAAGACCAAAAATGTGATTTTGAGATATCTCAAATACGCTCGCGAACTGGAGAAGGAGTTAAAGGGTGCATCTTCTGGAAGGATGGGAAATAGAGACTCTTCCAGTTAGAGACCCTATTTACAATTTCATTGAAATACCGCGGGAATTTATCTCTCTTATTGACTCTGAAATATTTCAGAGGTTAAGATGGATTTCTCAAACTCCACTGGAACAACTTGTGTATCCGTCGGTGGCTCATTCCAGGTTTGAACATAGTCTGGGAACCATGTATCTTGCGATGACTGCCGCCGTAAGCCTTATCAGAAACTCCCCAGCAAGGCTGGAGGCAATACTCAAGGAAGATGATGCATTTAGAAGTTTATCTCCAAAGGAAAGAGAACGGCAATTTATTCTCTCAGCCGGGGCTATTGGGTTACTTCACGACCTTGGGCATCCTCCATTCAGTCATGCTCTGGAAGAAGCATGTGAGTACATATTTGAGGATGAGAAGCATTTTTATAACCATGAGATAGTTTCGTATTATTATGCACGGATATTATTGAGACAGAAGAAAGTGAAGACCACACCATGGGGAGAAAAGGCATTGAGTGTTTTAAAGAATAAAAAGTCAAAGGAGAAGATTAAGCTCTCTCCCGTTGAAAATCTCCTGCTTACCCTTATAGACGGGCCTATTGATGTTGACAAAGGGGATTATCTTTTAAGGGATAGTTATCATTGTGGAACCACCTATGGCCTTTATGACAGAGATAGATTGTGGAGAAATATTATAATTACCAAAGACAACCAGCTTGGAGTGCATCCAAAAGGAGCGGTAGAGGCATGGGCATTGAGAATAGCACGGTATAGACTGGGAACGGGTGTTTATCAGCATCATACACGAAATATAATAGATGCCATGCTTATTGATATACTCTGTGGAATAAAGGAAGAATGTCTTCCATTAATAATTCCTGATTACAGAAAAAAGGAGAAATTTCTTGGCTGGACCGAACATACATTTCTGAATGCACTCATGGAGGCTGGAGACCGTAGAACCAGAAGAAAGGTTGAACGATTGAGAAAAAGGGAACTTTATAAAAGAGGTTTTGAGATTAATTTGATTGAATTTCCTGAACTGCTCATAAAAGAGACGGTAACACAGGTAAAAAGAGACCTTCTCTTCTGGAAAGACTCCCTTTCTTCCAGGGTGAAGGATAAGATTATTTTCCTTGTAGATAGAATCCCTATACCTCCTGTATTTGAAAAGGAGGTCCAGAAGGAAATAATAGTTGAAGAAAATGGTAATGAAAAACCGCTTGCAGAGTATCTTGGATTTAAGTTAGAGGAGACACAAATTGTTTCGTGCCCCTGGAGAATTTTTATATTTGTTGACAAAGATTTGAAGGATAACAAAGAAATCCTGGAAGGGATAGAAAAAGACCTGAGAGAATACCTCGAAAAAATCTCCAAGCCTCTCTCTTGACAGAAATTTCTTAATTTTTTATTATTTTACCATGTGGGTATTTGAGGTGAAGTTAAGGATTGAAAAAGATGGGAAGTTAACGAGAAGGTATTTTCTGGGGGAGGAGGAGAAGTTTGTTTTCAGTGATAGTTTATGGGAAAAAGAAGAGATAGAAAAAGATATTGACGATTATTACGAGGCTCTCAAAAAGGGAAATACACCTGCGACGGATAAACTCGGTGTTCTCATTTATAAACTTTTATTCCCTCTCCCTGCGCTTCACAGGTTATTTATGGATTATTTCAATGACTGTGGTTCTGGTAATTTTCTTTTCCTGGTGGATATTGAGGAAGAAAATGAACTTTTGATAAAAATTCCCTATGAACTTGCAGGATGGGGCTCTCTCAATATTGATAATCTGGAGGAGGAGTTATACCCTAACGCCTTTTATGGAGTTTATCCCGGGATACCCATTGAGAAGAAAAGATACAGATCCTTTCCAGACCGGTCTCTTTCGTGTGATACCTCCATGGTATTTGCCCGCAGGAGTCATAATCGGGATGTAAACCTGGTGGAAGTTGAAAAGTTGCGGATTCTTATTCTTCGGTCCTCGGAAGGAGTTCCTTATGATGCAAGGGAAATAGGGATTTTCAAGAACATTGAGCAGGCGGTGGAGGAGAGGATTGAGAAGATTGAAGAAAAGGAAATCTTGTTTTCCACATCTGAGGCTGTAAGACAGGTCATTGAGGATAGCAAACCCCATGTGCTTCATGTGATTTCTCATGGTGAAGGAAACGGAAGGATAGGAAATATGGCTCCCAAGGAGTGGGCCGAGATTTGTGAGGGTATTTCAATAGTTTTCTTTTCCTGCTGTCATGGGCACATACCTGCCTTTTATGCCTCCAGGTTCTGTGGTTGTGCCATAGGGGTTAAGGGAATTGTGGATGGGCGTATGATTGCGAAAGATGCTGGAGTCTTTTATAGTAACTTGCTTACTTCTTCACATCCTCAAGCACTTTATGATGCATTGAGAAAAACTTTAAAAGGAGATATTTATACCGTTTATCTCTCCCCCCGTGCCCTCAAACTCTTCCTCTGGCCCGAGGAGAGGGTGGAGAAGAAATTCAGGGAAATGATGAGAGATTATGTATCTCCATTGAAAATGGAGACTAAGTTGTATTCAGGGAGGCTGGAGGATGTGTACATTAAAAGAGAACTGGAGGAAAAAAGAGAAGGGAAAGGAAGGCTTGAGGTTAGAGAAAGAGATAAAGCATTTCCAGGGAAAATACCCGAAGCCCCTTCTGAGGTAATCGCAGATGAAAAATTGATAGGGGAATTGAAAAAGAGCAGGGGTAGGTTTGTGATTTCTGGTGCAATGGGCTCCGGAAAGACGATGCTTTTAAAATATCTGGCTTTAAGGCTGTCCTCAGATTCTGAAGCGGTTCCCATTTATATTTCCCTTCCATCTCTTGACTTAAAATCTTCAGACTTTATGAATGCTGTTGAGATATATGTGAAGGAGCATCTTTCTAAGAAAAAGGAAAAGGAGATTTTATGGGAAGAAGTGATACTGAAAAAGGGGATATTTCTTCTTGATGGTTATGATGAACTTGGAAAAGAGGAAAGACGAAAACTCAATGAGATGCTGGTAAGAAATGAGGCATTAAAAATTCGCCCTCTCGTGATTGCTACAAGACCCGAGTATGAAGGAGAGTTAAAGAAAGACTTCAGGATTTTGAAAATGCGTCCTCTCAAAAACTGGAAAGAGGGAGTGGAGAAGTATATAAAGGATGAAGAAAAAAGAAAGAATTTTATTGAAGAGATTGAAAAACGAAAAAAGCATTATGTTTCTTTGTTTGAAACCCCTCTTTTTCTTGCTATTTTGTGCATAGTTTATGAAAAAAATGGGTGGTTACCTTCCACATGGACAGAGTTGATAAGGGTATATGTTGAATCATCTATCAGGGATTGGCCTGAGGAGAAAGGGAGAGATAAAATTGATGATATCGGATATAAAAAACTCATTAAAGTGCTTTCCGAGGTTTCTTTTGAGTATTTTAATGAAAAAATATTGCCTGAAGAGGATTTAATGCAAAGGATGGAAGAAAAGGGCGTTAAAGAGTTTAAGGATTATATAAGGGGGATACTTGTTCCTTTGCGGAAAATGGAAGAGTACAGGGTAAGGGTTTATTACTCTTTCATTCACGATGCCTTTCTTGAATGGTTTTGTGCCCTATATTTAAAGGAAAATGGATATTTGGAGTTTCTTAAGGAAAATTATTATCGTCCCGAATACCGAAATGTGTTTATTTTTCTTTCTGGTTTGCTTGAGGATGCGACAGAGATGGTGGAGTTCCTTGAAGAGAATGGAGCGGTTGAACTTGCGGCATATTGTGTAAGGGAGGGAAAGGTTAAAAAAGAGGTTATTGATAAAGTTGTTAATGACCTTATGGAACTTGTGAGGATGGAGATAAAATGCGAGGATAATCTTCCCTGGCTTCGTGATGCAGTGTTTGCGGTGAGGGAGCATGTTAAGGTAAAAGATGACTGGGATTTAGGCCTAAAACTGAGGATTGCCGAATATATTTCCTCGCTGGATGGACTACAGAAGATATTTGAAGAACATAGAGACAAAGCTTGTGTTGCAAAAGATGTTGCCCGGGCTCTTGGTGAGATTGGTGAAAAGGAGGGATTAAATGTGCTTAAGGGAGTATTTGAAAAACATGGAGATAACCCTGATGTTGCCGAGGCTGTTACCTGGGCTATTGGTGAGATTGGTAAAAAGGAAGGAATAAATGTGCTTAAGAGAATACTTAAAGAGCATATACATAATCCTAATGTTGTCTGGGATGTTGTCTTGGCTATTGGTAAGATTGGCGAAAAGAAAGGAATAGAGGTGCTTGAGGGAATACTTGAAGAGTATATGCCTAACCCTGATGTTGCCGAGGCTGTTACCTGGGCTATTGGTGAGATTGGTAAAAAGGAAGGAATAGAGGTGCTTGAGGGAATACTTGAAGAGTATATGTCTGACCCTTTTGTTGCTAAGTCTGTTGTCTTGGCTATTGGTAAGATTGGCGAAAAGAAAGGAATAAATGTACTTAAGGGAATACTTGAAAAGCATATGCATGAGTCTTTTGCTGCCAGGGATGTTGCCTGGGCTCTTGGTAGGATTGGTGAAAAGGAGGGGATAGAGGTGCTTAAGGGAATACTTGAAAAGCATATGCATGAGTCTTTTGTTGGCTGGGATGTTGCCTTGGCTCTTGGTGAGATTGGTGAAAAGGAAGGAATAGAGGTGCTTAAGAAAATATTTGAAGAACATAAGGATAAACCTGATGTTTCCGTCGCTGTTGCCTGGGCTCTTGGTAAGATTGGTGAAAAGGAGGGGATAGAGGTGCTTGAGAAAATACTTAAAAAACATGGAGATGACCCTGGTGTTGTATGGGTTGTTGCCTGGGCTCTTGATAAGATTGGTGGAATAAAGGAGCTTGAGGGAATACTTGAAGAGTATATGCATAACCCTGATGTTGCCTATGCTGTTGCCTTGGCTCTTGGTGAGATTGGTGAAAAGGAGGGGATAGAGGTGCTTAAGGGAATATTTGAAAAACATAGAAAGAATACTTTGGTTGCCGATACTGTTGCCTCGACTCTTGGTAGGATTGGTGAAAAGGAGGGGATAGAGGTGCTTGAGGGAATACTTGAAGAGTATATGTCTGACCCTTTTGTTGCTAAGTCTGTTGTCTTGGCTATTGGTAAGATTGGCGAAAAGAAAGGAATAAATGTACTTAAGGGAATACTTGAAA
>JAPDKE010000032.1 GCA_029258725.1 bacterium
AACAGGGACCTCCTTCTATGCTGGTCTGAGGCTGGGGCTTGGAAAATCCCTGGTGCTCATGGGGGAGGAGAGGTGGATATTCTTCCCGGGCGAGGGCTGGAAGATATACTACACTGCGGGTCTGTCCCTGGTATCGGCATGGTGAAACCCGGGGGAGGGGCAACCCTCCCCTTTTCAATTTGACTTTTTTCTCGCTTCGTGATATAAGTAAATCATGAAAACAAGGTATCTTTTCTTTCTTCTTTTTCTTTCAGGATGTTACAGTTATTTCACCTACGAAACCGAGGAAATGAGATACTCCATCCCCCAGACGGGATGGAGCACTCCAGGATTTACCCTGGTCCTCTATGGAGAGGGATGTGTATGCTTTGATATTCCTGAAGATGTTGAACTTGACACGGTGGAGATATACGGGTCGATAGAGAACCCCACATCCACGGATATGGACCTTGAGATAAGGATTCCGGAGACAACAGTTCTTGACTGTGGAGAGAGTGAGGTCTATCTTGAGGGAACGGAACCCTCGTATATATCCTCTGCTCCTGTGCTTTTCTCAGGTGAAATAAAGGCAGGAGAGAAGATTGATTTTCATTATTCTTCTCTTGAATACCCCGTGCTTCTTACATCCATCAATCAGGAAAAGATGAGCATAGTGGTGAAGAATGTTGCTGAGACCTTCTCTCTTCAGGAAAAGGACTCTCTTGTTGTATCCTTCCACGTCAGGGTGCATGGTAAAACGGGTCTATTTTCAACCCTCACGAACCTTCTTTACTGATGCTTTTGCTTTTCGCCTTCACGGGAAGGTTGATAACGGCAGAGGGAATAACGGGGAATGAAATTTCCCTGCTTAAAATATCTCTGGGAAATAAGGTATACATAAGAACAACCCCTGTGGCAGATTTCCTCCTCCTTCCCGACCTCGGGATTAAGGTATGTATTCCTCCATTTTCCATAAGAGCCTCCTGCGTTTTCCCTGCATATTCTCCGGTTTTAAATCTAAAAAGGGATGGGGGTTTTTGCTGTGCCTTTTCTTTTGACGGGAATAACCGGGTAATTGAAGGAAGAATCAGGCGCTTTCCTGAATTCAATGACTTTTCCCTGATTGGAGGTCTTCGTAAGGACTGGATTTTGATGGAAGGAGGGTTCAGCACACAGGAAGGTCTATTGCTTGGAGCAGGTATTGAATTGAGAAAGGGAGGTCTTTTTCTCAAACTTGGATTTTTCTATCCGGGAATAAAGGGCTATCTTCCCGTAATACCCATCTTGAATGTGGGGTGGAAGGGGTATTAAAGAGAAGATAAAGCCTGTTCCAGGTCCTCTATCAGGTCTTCCACATTTTCAATTCCGCACGAGAGTCTCAGAAATCCTGGACCCATTCCCATTTTTTCTCTTTCCTCAGGTGTCAAAGATGCATGGGATGTGTTGAATGGCATGGATATGAGGCTTTCCACACCTCCAAGGCTCGTTGCCTCTTTTATAATTTTTAAATTTCTCATGAATCTCAATCCATCCTCATCATCTCCCCGTATTTCAAAACTCACCATCCCGCCAAATCCCCGTGTTAACATCCTTGTTGCAAGGTCAAACTGCTCATAACTCTCAAGTCCGGGATATATCACCCTTCTTATTTTTGGATGTGCCTCAAGCATCCTTGCAATTCTCATTGCATTTTCATTGTGTCTTTCCATTCTTATCTCAAGTGTTCTCATTCCCCT
Organism: bacterium; assembly: GCA_029258725.1. Taxonomy (GTDB): domain Bacteria; phylum Hydrothermota; class UBA3072; order JAPDKE01; family JAPDKE01; genus JAPDKE01. The sequence continues at coordinate 1,716 of JAPDKE010000032.1, forward strand.
TTCAACGAGATATGAAGAAAATGGGTCCAGCTGGGCACCCGTTCTCACCATCTTCTCCCACACGAGTTCCATATCCTCCTTCTTTCCCGCACTGAATCCCGCAATCACATCGGAGTGTCCGTTTAAGTACTTGCTTGCAGAGTGAACCACCACGTCCGCCCCATGGGAAAGTGGGTTGAGGTTGTAGGGGGTCAAGAATGTGTTGTCAACCACAAGTTTTATTCCGTGTTCTTTCGCTATTTCAGATATTTCCTCAAGGGGAAGCAATTTGAGCATGGGGTTTGAAAGGGTTTCAAAGAAGAAGAGTTTTGTGTTTTCTCTTATCTCCTTTTTTACTTCATCGGGGTCTCTCATGTCCACGAAACTTATTTCTATTCCTATTTCAGACACAATGTTTTTGAAAAGCGAAAGGGTTCCTCCGTAAAGGTCGTGGGTGGTTATTATGTGTTCTCCCTTTTTCACAAATGCCAGGATTGTGCAGAATATTGCGGAAAGTCCTGAAGAGAAGGCAACCGCATCTTCTGCTCCTTCAAGCATTGCGAGTTTTTCCTCAAGTTCTCTCCGTGTGGGATTTGAATGGCGGGAGTAAACAAGTACCTCTCTTGTTTTTCCCTCAAGTATTTTTTCGTAATCCTCATCAGTCAATGCGTAGGTGGATGAAAGGTAAACAGGAATGTTTATGCTCTTTCTCTTCTCTCCCTTCCCGTGAACTGCGCGTGTTCCAAATCCTTTCATCCTTCACCTCCGGGTTTTTGTTTTTAATTTAAGAAATTTTTGAGAAAAGTCAAATGAGGAGATATTAGCAATATTTCCTCTTTCACCTCACCACCATCACCTTCTCCGTGTGTTCATAGGAACCGGCAGTAAACCTTACAAAGTAAACACCAGGAGCACTATCAAAATCATTATCGTTATTTTATTTATTCACTCTCTTTGTATATTTCCCCCCTCCCCCTCACAGGGGGGAGGGGATTTACTTTAACCTTTGGATAAAAATTAGAAAATCTTCGAAAAATTTTTCATCTTCTCTCTAAATAGGCCGCCTGGGCTTCTAGTTTTGCCGCTTGCATTTCTAACTTTCTAGCTGCTAATTCGTTACCTCTTCTCCGATAAGCCTCTGCTTGCATTCTCAACTTTGCTGCTTTCATTCTTAGTACCGCAGCTTTCTGAGCATTACTCATTCCTTACCTCCTTTCTTTTTCCCCTCCGGCACCAAGAGGGGGTTTCTTACCGTTCCAGGCTCGGTGCCGCCTTTTTGTAAAAAATTTTTACAAAAGATGTGCCAGGGGAAGTGGTTGAATGTAAAGAAATTATTGCAAATGATTGTTTAAGAATTGAACATTATTGAAAAAATGCACGTTTTTTTCTTTTCCACCTTTATTTAAAGCCTGCCTTTTTGTCCAGTTATTGAACAATGTAAAGCAAAATTTAACAGTTCATTCCCTCTCTATCCCGTATCTCTTCATCTTTGTGTAAAGGGTTGTGCGGCTTATACCAAGTTCGCGGGCGGTTTTTGAGATGTTCCAATTGTTATCCCTGAGGATTTCAAGAATATAAATTTTCTCTATCTCGTCGAGTGACCTCTCATTTACCTCCTTTTCTTTTCTCTCACGGAGAGAAAGCGGAAGGTGTTCTTCCCTGATTACATTTCCCTCCGACATGGTGGATGCATACTTTATTATATTCTCAAGTTCTCTCACATTTCCCGGATAGTTGTATTCAAGCAGTATTCTCATAACCTCTGGCGACACCTTCTTTTTATACCGCGATGCAAAATAATTCACAAACACAGGAATGTCCTCCTTTCTCTTTCTCAAAGGAGGTATCTCCACAACCGCGGTATTTATCCTGTAATAAAGGTCTTTTCTGAACTTCCCCTCCTCCACAAGTTTTTCAAGGTTGTGATGGGTTGCACATATAAACCTTATATCTGCCTTCCTCAAAACATTTTCTCCAAGTCTTGTAAATTCTTTATACTCAATAAATCTCAAAAGTTTTACCTGAATGCTAGGAGAAAGGTCCCCTATCTCATCAAGAAAAACAGTTCCACCTTCCGCAGTCTCCACCTTTCCCCGCTTGGGTCTCACCGCTCCAGTAAATGCACCTTTGGCATATCCAAACAATTCACTCTCTATGAGATTTTCGGGTATGGCAGCACAGTGAATGGGAACAAATGGCTTTTCTCTCCTTGGACTCATCTCATGGAGCAGTTTCGCAAAAACCTCTTTTCCCACTCCGCTTTCTCCGGTAAAGAGAACCGTAAAATCTCCCTTTGCAAGTTTTCTTATCCGTGAAAATACCCTCCCCATTCTTTCACTTCTTCCTATTACCACCCCCCTGTAAATAAAAGGTACCGGACGGAGAGCCTCGGGATAAAAATGCTCAAGAAATCTCTCAGCAACCTCAATGACTTTCTTTCCTATCTCCACATGTTCATCACTAAAAAGATTCTCCACATTCCTGCTATCAAAGTAGAGAATTCCCTTAATATCCCCGTATTTATCCTTCATCGGGAAGGCAAGCACCGAAAGGATGTTCAATTTTTTTATTGATTCACTTTCCTTAAACCTTTCATCCTTCACCGCATTCATAATACATACCGGCTCTCCCGTTGAAAGGATATGAGAAATGATGGAGAAAGAACATTCGATTTCATTAATCGTTGCCTTTTTTATTCTCCCGGTGGTGAAGTATATAAACCGCAGATTTTTCCCCACATATTTGGGATGAAGCAAGTAAAATCCCCTTTCCGCTCCAAATGCCTCTCCCAGGAATTTAAGCACATAGGTAAGAAAACCATCCGGACAGGTATGCCTTTCCAGTGAACGCACCATCATTTCAAAAACCCTGTAAAGGAGGTCTTTTATTTTTCTCTCTTTCTCATATTTCTCTATCTTCTCTCCCAGGTCCTTCTCCATGCGGGAGAGAATCTCCATGAAGATTTCTCTCTTCTCTCCCCTGAGTTCTCTTCCAAACCTTTCAAGCACTTTCCTGTATTCCTGCCAGACGCTTCTCAAAATTCCACCTCCTTTTTTGCACCTCAATAAACCTTTGGGGGTCGGGTGCCTCCCCGCTCAATTCTTCAAGCAATTTTTCACTCTCCTCTCTTTTTCCTGCAAGGTCAAGATATTTCCAGTGAACGATTGGTATTCTGGAAGCATAAGGAAAGAGCATCTCCTGAAGATATCTTTTTTCTTCACCCGAAAGAAGTTTTATAAGATCACATCCTATTAACGCACATTCTGTATTCCGTCCTGCATAGAGAAAGTAAGAGACTGCTTTTTGAAGTATGTCTTTTGCCTGTTCTGTTTCTCCACGAGAAAGGTGGTAAAGAGCCTTTACCCCGTTCCATAATCCGTAAATTTCATTTTTATTATCAGGCTCAACTCTGGGAAATTCCACATTCTCTTCTCTGTAAATCTTTAACTGCGTAAGCAATAGCAAAGCAGATTCTTTCTGAAAAGAAAATCCGTGCTTTTCGCCAATTTCCTGCACTTTCCTGATAATTTTTTCTGCTTCTTCCTCTTCTCCCCATGCATAGTAAATTTTTGCACGAAGAATATCAATTATACCACCCCCTCTTATATCCTTTATCTCCTCCGAAAGTTTCTTCCTTCTTTCTGCAAACTCCATCGCCTTCTTTAACCTTCCCTTAAGGAAATTCAACCATGCAAGAGATTGATAAATACGTGAAAGAGTAGGAGGAGAGCAGTTTTCAAGGGAGAGTTCGGATAGAAGGGAAAGTGCTTTATCTATCTCCCCACTTTTTTCCAGAAACCTGGCGATCCTGTTTACAAGATAAACCCTGTCCCTCTGAGATGTAATATGGGGAAGATATGCCAGAACTTCCTTCACATATTTTTCTGCCTCCCTCATCCTTCCAAGAACCACAAGGGCAGCCACCACATGCACGGTGGAGTAATAGAGAGATTCCCATAAACCATGCTTTAAAGAAAGTTCTCTTTCTTTCACAAATAATTCATATGCCTCTTCCCACCTTCCAAGAGACGCAAGAGAAACTCCCATGTTTCCATAGGACGCTGCAACCACATCCTGTTCTTCTCTTCCACCATATTTTATCGCCCTTTTATGCCATTTTATTGATTCCTCCAGGTTTCCCTTTTCATATTCCATGAAGCCCACAGTATTACAAAGTGCAGGATATAGAGAATCTCCCCTCTTTATTTCCTTCTTTCCTATTTCTGCCACTTTTTCCGCTTCCTCCATTCTTCCAAGAACCACCAGCGCTGAAAGATAAGTTACAATTGAAGGAAGATACATATAATGTCTTCTGCCCTCTATCAGCCTTCCAAAAATCCTGTATGTAGTCTCAAAATCTCCTTTTAAAAATGCCACCATACCCTCGTAATACTCCCTCAACTTTCTGGGGATCCTGCTCTTATACTTTTTAATATGCTCTTCCAGTTTTTTAGCATCTCCTTTCATCTTCAAGATTTTTGCCGCCTTCCACCATATCTCCGTGAATTCCCTTCCTTGAATCCCGCATTCTTTCAGCATTTTCTCACACACCCGGAGGACATCATCCAGTCTCCCTTTGTTTTCGTATTCTTCAAGCGCATCCTCATAATACATGAGGGCAAAGTCTTCCATGCCTATATCCAGGAAGAAGTCCCCTGCTTCCTCACTGTATTCTTCCATTATCGCATCCTGCACAAAAAGCCCAACCTCCCGGTACATATACCACAAAATCTTTTTCACCTCTTCTCTTATTATCTCATGCGAAATAAATGCCCTTCCTTTTTCAGTATAAACCAGACCTTTCTTTTTCAAGGAATTCAAAGCCTTTTTCTCCACAGGAAGTTCCCTTACAGGATAACCCGGGAAATAGGCGAGGAAGAGAAGGAGAATTTCCTCGTCCTTTGAAAGATGGAGGAAAAGTTCTCTCATAATCGTTACATTTTCTCCCTTCCCTTTCAAAAATGCCTTACCATAGAATGGATTGGCGTTGCTTAATGCATAGATAAATTCTTTATGTTTCTTCTCTATGGAGGGCTGGAGATATTCAAGATACTCAAAAAATGCTTTCTTATCCAATCCCTGCAGTTTTAATTTCTCCCCCGGAGGTAAATCCCCGGAGAAGGGGCGAAAGGCTCCTGCTATGAGAAGTGGGGAAGATAAAGTGATGGGAAAAAGCCTTTTTATGAAGTCAAGTTTGGCAAAATCTTCATGAATATCATCCAGTGCAATGAATACCGGAAAAATCCTCACAACCTCTGGTACATCTCCTTCAACACCCCATATTTTTTTCCTTCTTTTTATCTCCCTCTCCACCTCCCTTACGGTCCTCGCATAAATAGAAAGCCATCCTTCTTTCCTTGCAAGGTTTACAAAATATCTTAAAAGCGTGGTCTTCCCTATGCCTGCCTCTCCCTCAATCCAGAGGATGCCCCCTTTCTTTTTACAAATAAACTCATGGAAAATCCTGATTTCACTTTCCCTTCCAAAAATTTTCACTTTCTCTTCCTCTTCCAGTTTTTTTATTATTTCCCGTGCGGGGAAAGGTCTTTCTTCTCTGTTCCAGGAAAGCATCTCCCTGAGAATTTCCTGGTAAGTCTTTGGAGAAATCTCTATAACAGGCTTCTTCCTCATCCTCAATGAATCCTCTATTTTCCTGGCATAAAATGGAGGACGGTCGGTGAGGAAATGGTATAAAATACATCCAAGGGAATAAATGTCCGAGTGGGGAGTTAAGGGTTCTCCCTTTAAGGCCTCGGGAGAGGCATAGAAAAGATGCCCCACTCCTTCAGGTTTTTCCCCAACCTTCACCGCCATTCCCACATCGGTTATCTTAATCTCGTTACTCTTAAGAAGTATATTCTCAGGAGAAAGGTCCCCATGCACCCATCCCTTTTCATGAAGATGACCAAGAAAAAGCAATAACTGACGGAAAATCCTCATGCGTTCAGGCAAAGAAAGGGATAAGAGACAGCGGGAGAGAGGCACCCCCTTGAATGGCTCATAAGTGATGAACTCAGGAGTTATTTCAAGGGGAGAGAGTAAAAGGGGATGGGAAACATCCTTCCGGAATGCAAGGACTTTTTCAGTAAACCGCCTGCCCCTGGGGAGTTTGAGTACAACATCTCCCCCTGCCCATTTATCATACGCATAGTATACCGAAACCTGGCTCCCCTCCCCGAGCTTCTCCTTTATTTCAAACCTCTTATAGACCATTTCCGGAGCAGGTTGTAACCTCTTCATTTCATCAATACCACCTTTTCGGTTCGTTCAAATCTGCCTGCGGTGAATCTTACAAAGTAAACACCGGAAGGAAGATGGAAATCATAATCTATACCATGCCTGCCATGCTTCATGTCTCTATCCAGTATTCTCTCCACGCACCTCCCAAGAATATCATAAATCTCAAGGGTAACATGAGTATCTTCTGGAAGGAAAAACTCTATATTCAGGGTCTTCGTGAAAAAGTGAGAAGAAAGAGAAAGGGTATATTCTTTTTCTTTTTCAGAAGGAGGAAGCCCCTGAAGGGTGAATAGATAAATTTGAAGACCTGCACCACTATTTGCCACATAGATATAATTGTCCTGAACAAAAACATCATACGCTGTGGCATGCCTCTCATAATAACCAACTTCATAAGGAGAAAAAGGGTCGGAGACATCTATCACCCTCACACCAGGACTTCCATCCACCACATAGGCATAGTTATCGGAAACAAACACCGCATATGCAGAGCCCGGTGTATTGCAAAAGCCTGTCTGATAAGGAAAAGAAGGGTCCGTAATATCTATGACACTTAATTCTGAATCTCTATCCGCAACATAGGCATAATTACCTGAGACAAAAACATCGTATGCATAACCCAAGCTATCATAATAACCAACCTCATAGGGAGAGGAAGGATCGGAGATATCTATTATCCTCAAACCTCCCCAACCATCAGCTACATAGGCATAGTTGCCGGACACAAAGACACCTTCTGCAGAACCCAAGGTATTGTAATAGCCACTCTCGGAAGGAGAGGAAACATCAGATATGTCTATTATCCTCAAACCTCCCCAGCTATCAGCTACATAAGCGTAATCACCCGAAACAAAGACACCGTATGCCATATCCGGAGTATCATAATAACCTACTTCGGCTGGAGAGGAAGGATCAGAAATATCTATAATTCTTATACCCGAATTCCCGTCCGCAATATAAGCATAAGTACCAGACACAACAACGTCATATGCGTTGTCAGGAGTGTCACAACAACTAACTTTCTGAGGAGAAGACGGATCAGATATGTCTATTATCATCAAACCTGCCTTCCTATCCGCCACATAGGCATAGTTGCCGAAGACAAAAACACCCCATGCACAGTCCGGGGTATTATAATAACCTGCTTCATAAGGAGAGGAAGGAGTGGATATATCTATTACCCTTAATGAATGATAATCCGCCACAAAGGCATAATTTCCAAAAACAAAAACATCCAATGCATAGCCTGGTGTATCGAAATCACCCACCATAAAGGGGGAAGAGGGCTCTGATATATCTATTACACTTAAACCACCGAAATAATCTACCACAAAGGCATAGTTACCAGAAACATAAACACCCAAAGCCCAGACCAGGGTGTCGCAATAACCCACCTCATAAGGGGAGGAAGGAGTGGAAATGTCTATAATCCTTAAACCTGAACTTCCATCCGCCACATAGGCATAGTTACCGGAAACAAAAACACCATATGCCCAGTTCGGGGTATCACAATAACCTTCCTCTTGAGGAGAAGAGGGAGTGGAAACGTTTATGATATAAACTCTTCCTTCGTATACCCCATCGTTATCAAAATCGTCTCCCACAACCACACAGGCATAATTTCCCCAAATAAAAACATCCATTGCATAGCCTGGGGTATGATAATAACCCACCTCATAGGGAGAAGATGGATTGGATATGTCTATTATCCTCAAACCTGAATAGGCATCCGTCACATATGCATAGTTACCCGAGACAAAAACATTATTTGGATAGCCCTGGATAAAATATCTTCCCATCTTCTCAGGAGCGGCAGGATTGGATACATCCCATATCTCAAGTCCTCCTGGACCATCGGCAATGTAAAGCCTCTCGGTGTTCTCATCGTAAAAAAGAGCACTTACCATACCCCTTGTGCGCATCTCGCCGACGTATAAAAGGCTTTCAGGATTATCTCCATCAAGAACATATACCCCTCCTCCTGAACCAAGAAAAATAAGGTTTCTTGTCGTGTCCACTGTAACGGCATAAGCAGGACCAAAGGGCCAGTTGCCCACAAAAGTAACATTAAGTGAATCAAATCCAGAAAGAGAAACAAAAGATCTCTTAACCCAAGATGTATTCTCTTCAACAAACCTAAAACCTCTACCCCCTGAAACCTCCCAAATATAGGGTGTTACAAAAATTAACCATATCATTCCACACCTCCCTCCTTTTAATTCAAAAGCCTTAAACCTAAGGAGTGGCTGTTTTTCTTATTTAATCATTATCACCTTCTTCGTGCTTGTAACACCTCCTAAGGAAAGTTTGACAAAGTAAATACCTGAAGGAATAGAAAGGTTCCATTCCATCCTATGCTTTCCCGCTTCCATATATTTATCAAGAAGCGTCTCCGCTTTTCTTCCAGCAACATCGTAAAGTTCAACCACCACACGTGTGGCATGAGAAAGCGAAAAACTGAGGGATATAACACTTCCCACACCGAAAATGCAAAATCTCTCTGCTTTTCTCTTTCTCCCCACCACCTCCAGATACTCACCATAAGTTTGGAATCCTGCCTCTCCACATGCAACGTATGCTCGATAATCATAAACAAATACATTCGCTCCACCGTATGGAAGCCCTTCATAATATCCGGCAAGCAAGGGTGAGGAAGGATCCGAGATATCTATCACCTTAACCGCCTCATTGAAACTCCAGGTAAAAACAAGGAGATATGCATAATTCTGGTATGCGAAAACATCGTTGATCAAGAAAGTGTTATTATCAGTATAATAACTGATCACCGCAGGAGATGAGGGATCGGATACATCCAGAATTGCCAGACTATCTGCTCCATACGCTACATAGAGACAGGAATCTAAAAGAGAAATACCACTTACATGAGAAAGATAAGATGGAGGTTTGTACTCTCCAATCTTTACCGGTGAAGATGGATCAGAAACATCTATAATTATCACACCACTATCCAAGTCTCCAAGATAGAGATAAATGCTATCAACCACCACATCTATGGCATATTCTGATGGAAAACTTCCTATTTCAGATGGATTTGTAGGATTGACGACGTTTACTATCCTCAACCCACTATCAGCATCAGCAATATATGCAAATGTATCCACAACAAAGATCTTATTTGCGTACCCTGGAGTATCATAATAACCAATCTCGAATGGTGAGGAAGGAGAAGAAACATTTACTATCCTTAATCCAGCATATCCATCTACAACATATGCAAGGGTATCGATTACAAACACATCATATGCATATCCTGGGGTATCGTAATGTCCGATCTCATCAATGGAAGTAGAATCTGATAAATCCAGGATTCTCAACCCTCTAAATCCATTTGCAACATACGCATATGTTCCTGCAACAAAGACATTTCGAGTATATCCGGGAACTTCACAATAGGAAGTCTCAACAGGAGATGCAGGAACTGAAACATCTATTATACGTAAACCACCTTCTTCATCCGCAACATACGCACGGTTTCCATAAAGATAAAGTTCCTCTGCTGATTCCGGAGTATCGCAATAACCTAAAACCGCAGGAGAAGAGGGATCAGAAATGTTAACGATACCAAGCCCACCATCTCCATCGGCAATATACATAAGGGTATCAACCACCCAAACATGTTTAGCATTTCCAGAAGTACTATATTCGCATACAAGAACTGGAGATGTGGGGTCTGATACATCAATTATTCTCACATCTCCATAGGCAAGATATGCGTAGTTCCCAGCAATCCAAATTTCATCTGCAACATCCCATGTTCCGGGGTCGTAGTAACCCACCTCGGAAGGAGAAGATGGATTGGAAACATTTATTATCCTCAGCCCAGAATAACCATCTGCAATGTAGGCAAGAGTATCACGAATAAAGACTGCATATGCATATCCATCGGTATCATAAGAACCTACTTCTGAAGGAGAAACTGGATCTGAAACCTCGAGAATTCTCAAAATCCCATCCGCCACATATGCGTAGTTACCAGCAACCCAAACATCGAGCACATCACTGGTTGTAAAATACACCGAGAGTCTCTGAGGAGAAACCGGATTTGAAACATCCCATATCTCAAGACCTCCTATGTCATCAGCAATGTACAGAATCTGAGTATTTCCATCATAGAAAAGCGCATTTACCATTCCTCTTGTATGAATTTTACCGGTATAGGAAGGACTATCAGGAGTCGTGATATCGAGTAGGTAAACTCCTCCACCGGAGCCAAGAAACACCAAATTTCTTAAGGTATCCACGGTAACAGCGTAGGAGTAACCAAAAGGCCAGTTTCCAAGAAAGTTAACATTCAGGGAATCAAATCCTACCTGAGTCCTGAATGGCTCGGTTGCTTGGGATGAAATACTTCCCAAAAGGAGAGAAATCCATAGCATCAATTCCTCCTTTCTCCTCCCTCAACGGGAAGAAAGTAAGGGTTTAAGGTTCATCCGAGTTCGGGTATTTCTTCTTCCTTAAAGGTTGTGAGGGGTGGGACGTCCTCAAGGGAAAGACCGGGAGTGTATTCAAAGGCAGCCTGGGTATTGAGGGCAACATGCAGGAATAGACGCTGCAATTCTATATCCTGGGGACATGCATCCTCACAGAGTCCACACCCCACACAGGAAAGGCTCATGTGAGTGAGCCTTCCAACATGATAGAAGAAGATATCTGTGGGCATTCTCACACCGCCCTTCTTATTCCCCCAGTCAAAGAAACTATCAGGGCGGTAATCAAAAACAGGAGATTCCCAGAAACACTCCTTGCAGTAGCATATTGGACAGAGGTCCTTGCAGTTATGACATCCAACACACCTGGAAAGAAAACTCATGAGATTTTCAAGCCCGTAAACCTCTTCCCGGGTCTTCTTCCTAACCTCCTCCCAGAACTTTCTCCTTTCCTCTGTTTCCTTCCTTATCGCCTCCTCATCCCTCTCCTTCACCTCAATTCCAAGACTTTCAAGCGCATTCCTTCCCTTTTCAGTACCTGCATAAAATCCATCCTGTGCAAAGGAATAGGCTATGTCAAAGTGGGCATAAGGATAGGGATAGAGACATCCCCTGCATGCCCTTCTTATACCATCCTTCGCCTTTGCAAGCTCAATGGGATTTTCTCCCTTTTCAACCACGTTTATGTAATCCTCAATTGTGAACACGCCCGGACACTCAAAACTTATAATCAAAAGATTTTCAAGACCTGCCTGCCTGAATTTCACAAGTTCCACAAGTGCCCTGAGTTCACATGGCTTCATCACAACAGCAACGGGTTCATCAGGTGAGGCAAGCCTTGTGAGTTTTGAAACTTGGGTTGCCATGGAAACGGGCATAACAGGAGCAAACGGGTCTGCATCCTCCACGAGTTCAGGATTTTTTATAAACAGCGGGAAAGGAACCTTCCCGTAGGTAGTCTTTGCAGGAACGAGAACAGCAGCCACAATATTTTTCTCAAGCAGTCCTTTCAGCAATTCCTTCATCTTCACCTCCTACCATTCCCTTTTTCCTGCAAATGGTCCCGGACCCTTCTTCCTGGTCTCCTCCGTTATCTCGTGCATCGTATCCGCAAATTTCTTTCCTTCGGATGCGGATATCCACCTGAGATATACCCTGTCCTCGGGAAGTCCAAGGGATTTGAATACCTCCTTCAGGAGTTTTATCCTCCTTCTCGCCTTGTAGTTTCCCGAGATGTAATGGCAGTCTCCGGGATGGCATCCTCCAACCACAACCGCATCCGCCCCCTCAATAAAAGCCCTTATGATGTATGCAGGGTCAACCGTCCCGGAACACCATACCCTGATGGGACGGACATTTACAGGATACTGTATCCTTGATGTCCCCGCAAGGTCTGCTGCTGCAGATGTGCACCAGTTACAGAAAAATCCAACTATCTTTGGCTCAAACATCTATTCCTCCTTTTTTATCTTTTCGCGGACGAGATGCAAAAATTTCCTAATCACAGGTATCCTGCTTTTCATTTCCTCTATCTCCTCCCATTCACAAAAATAAGGCAGCGTTCTTTTCATGCTCAAGCTCTCCAGTTCACACGCCATGCGGGAAGGAATGATTTTCTCCTGTTTCAATAAGAAAAACCTTCCCTTATATCTTTCAGGCACAGGCTTTTCCCTATTTACCAGCACTATCCCTGCTATATCCAGCACTCCCTGTACAACATTTTCTACCGCTTTCTCCACGGCGCGTTTCATAGTTTTAATTTTATACACTTTCTCGTCCACGCCATTGATAAAAGCAACCTCTTCCTCAACAAAAGAAGCAAGCCTCTCTATCCTCTCTATCATATCCCTGCAGGAAGGAAGGGGTCAAATTCCTTCCTGTGTTTTTTCAAAAGTTCCAGGTTCCTGTACTCTGGAAGGAGTATCGGGGTTACAAGTTTTGTCTCTATTCCCGCCTCCCTCAGTTCCTCTTCATATTTCTTTATATGCTCTATGGTAAGTTTCCCAACCGTTGTCTTCTTTGCAAGTTCTGCTGCTTTTATTCCTGCTCTCCTTCCAAAGACGTTGTAGTCAAGAACAGAATTTCCCATGAGCCTGTTTCTTCCATGAACCCCTCCGGTAACCTCTCCTGCTGCAAGTAAGTTTGGTATGGTAGTCTCGCACCACTCATTTATCTCTATACCACCATTCTGGTAGTGAAGGGTTGGATATATGAGCATGGGCTCCTTTGTTATGTCTATGCCAAATCTTCTATATTGTCTTACCATTGCAGGGAAGTTTTTCTCTATGGTTCCGGGACCATTCAAAAGGTCTATTATCGGAGAATCAAGCCATACACCAACATGCCCATCAGGTGTCTTTATACCCCTACCCTCTGCACACTCCCTTATTATCGCAGATGCCTCAACATCCCTTGGTTCAAGAGGATAGACAAAGAGTTCCCCATACTTATTCACGGGCTGACCACCAAATCCCCTTATCTTCTCCGTTATCAAAAATCCAAGTATCTGAGGAGGATAAACTGCACCCGTTGGATGGTACTGCACGGAGTCCATGTAAAGCAGCTTTGCCCCCGCACGATACGCCATCACAACCCCATCCATCGTTGCACCATAGTGATTTGTGGTCGGGAATCCCTTTATGTGGAGCCTTCCAAATCCTCCCGTTGCTATTATCGTTGCCTTCGCCTTGACCACCGTGTATTCACCGGTCTCCATGTTCATGAGAATTGCACCCGCACACTTTCCTTCCTCATCCAGCACAAGTTCAACCGCAGGGTTGTACTCAAGAACGAGTATATCCTCGGGATGGTTTCTCACCTCATCCCTCAAAACCCTCATTATCTCAGCACCCGTGTAGTCCTTGCATGAAAGCATCCTTCTCCTTGATGTTCCTCCTCCAGGCTTTGTCTGGTAATGACCATCCGGGAGCTTGTCCCACATAACGCCCAGGTCCTCAAGGAACTTCGCTATCTTGGGTCCCTCGGTTGTGAGAACCTTTAAAAGTTCGGGCTTGTTATCAAAATGACCTCCTCCAAGTGCATCTATGTAGTGAATAACAGGAGAATCGTGGGGATTGACCGCTGCCTGCATTCCTCCCTGGGACATCATGGAGTTTGCATCCCCAAGCCTCAACTTCGTACAGAGAATAACCTTTGCCCCCTCCTTCCTTGCCCATATTGCCGCCATGCATCCTGCACCACCCCCACCTATTATGAGAACATCGGTCTCGTAATCGGGGGGCTCTATTACAAAGTTATCAGGGTCTATCCTGGAATGGGATTCAAGAACCTCAGCAACTTTTGCAGTTAAGAGTTCTCCTTTATTGGGTCCAACCCTTACCTCCCTCCTTGCATCGGGCTGGTAATCTGGATGATACTTTCTCAAAACCTCTTCTCTCTCCTCCTCACTCATGGGCTTCACAAAATTTCGCAGCCCCTTCTTCGCCATCTCAAGCCTCTGGGGTCTCGTGCGTTCAACCATTTTAAGTGATTCTCTCATGTATTCAGGATATCCCATCTTTTCCTCCTATGTGATTTCAAGATTGAGGTCCCTTTCATAGTAAATCTTTTTCAATTCCTCAAGGGGAAGGCTCATCAATCTCCTGAACTCCTCCTCATACTTCCCTTCCTCTATCTCCTTTATCCTCTGGAGTATAAACTCTCCCTTCTTTGAGAGATACTTCCCGTAAAGCCTTCTTGCAAGGATTGCACACAGGAACTGGCTTATCTCCGCAGGACACCTTGCAGAACACAAACCGCACATGAGACAGTCAAAGGAAAGTTCTGCCGCAGTCTCAAAGTCTCCCCTCATCATCGCATTGACATAGTCCATGACATTGAGTTCCTGCGGGCATATCTTGGTGCACGTATTGCAGGAAACGCATCTGAAGAGTTCGGGATAGTAGCGATTAAAGACAGAAACATCCGGTTCAAGTTCCTCAATATCATAAACAGCCTTTGGTGCAGGGGTGTAGGGAATCTGGACTATGTGCATGTTTTCTACCACTACCGTCTGGCATCCAAGACCTCCATGGAGCCTGTAGTCTCCAGGAAGCCGGTAAAGGGATGCACATGCCCCACAGAACCCCTCCCTGCATCCCACACCTTTTTTTAACTTAAACCCCGCATACTCCAGGGCGGTTATTATGGTTGAGCCCTCAGGCACCATGTATTTTTTACCGAGAACGTATATGGGTATGAGTTTCCTCTCCTCCATTTCTCCTCCTTTTCTTAACCCTTTTATAAATTATTTTCCTGTGTATGTCAACCGGTTAATTGGAAAGGAACTCCGGCATTCTCAGAAAGTCTTTTTGCCTCCTCCCGGTATTTTTTTGCCTTTTTACCATCTCTTTCACGATAAAATAGATAAAGAAGAATGTACATCTTCCTTCTCACCTCTGCATTTTTTATTTCTTCTTTCTCCATTTCTTTTATTCTTTCCATTTCGGGAATAAAATAACCACATGAAAGCAAAAATATAAAAACGTTTATAATCCTCACCATGTCTTCCGTATCATCCTTATCCAGGTCATCAATCACTTCTTTCAAAATCCCAAGTCCCTCATTTGCATCCCCATAAACAAGAGAATACTTGCCTTCAAGAATCCGGAGGTCCACCTCCGGGCTTTTCCACTCCATGTTTTCAAGCATCTTTTTTGCAACGCCCATCCATCTCTCCACCCCTTCCTTTTTTCTCATTGAGAGGTTAAGCTCTCCAAGTCTTATGGCAACCTCAAACATACCATAGAGGTCATGTGCCTTTTCTCTCAATTCATAAGAGAGAAGATACCTCCTCTCTGCATCCAGGTACCTGTAAAAGAGTTCATATATGGAACCTATCTCAAAATAAACTATCCCAAGCCCATAGATATCTCCTATCTCCTTCAGATATTCCTCTGCCTTTTTCGCAGCCCGAAGTGCCTCCCGGTACCTTCCCATTCCATCATAAACAATCGCAATGTTTATCCATGCCGAACCAATCCCATGTTTGTGTTCCAGTTTTTTTCTTATTTCAAGAGACTTTTTCAGACACTCAAGTGCCTTTTCATATTCCTGCATTTCAGTATAAACAACACCAAGATTGTTGAGTGCCATTCCAATCCCCATGAGGTCCCTTATCTTTTCCCTCATTCTGTAGGTCAGGTTGTAGTGTTCTGCAGCCTTTTTCAATTTTCTCATTCCATAGTAAACAGAACCCAGGGTATTGTAGGCAATGGATTTTTCTATCAGCACATCCTCGCCTTCCTCCAGAGTTCTGAGTATTTCGAGAACCTGATTCACCGTCTCTATGGTGCTTTTATACCTCCCCATCCGGTAAAGAACATTTGCCTTCCAGTTCATCACCCTTGCCCTCTCAAATGGAATCCCTTTCACCTCCTTTTCTCCCTTTTCCGCATATTCCAGAGCCTCAGGAAGTTTCCCTTTTCTCTCAAGTGCGTGGGATATTCTCACATACGCATAACCTCTTGCAACTTTATCATCCGTAATTCTCAGGACATACTCACAGTCCTTCACCGCATCATCGTATCTTCCCTTCAATGCAAAAACCCCTTCCCTTGCCAGGAGTGCTCTTACTGCATACTCTCTTATTTTCTCATGCGTCATTTCTTTCCTTCAAGTTTTTCGTATGCCTCTATTGCCCTTGTGAAATACTCAATTGCCTCCTCATTTGCATAAACGCTCTTTGCCCTCTCACCGGCCTCAACCGAGTAAACAAGAGCCTTCTCGTAATCCCTTCCCTTGTAAAAGTGATAGGATAAAAGTCCCAGGAATTCCTCCTTCCTGTCCTTCATTTTTTCTTCTATAAATATTCCCACCCTCCGGTGGAGTTCTCTTCTTCTGGCATATGAAAGCGTGCCGTAGGCAACCTCCTGTGTGAGAATGTGCTTGAAGAAGAGTTTTATCTTTCCCTTCTCCTTCTCCCTCTTTATGAGGTCAAGCCTCTCAAGACTCTCAAGCGCACTGTCCAGGACTTCTTTTCTGGGATAAAGACCCTCAAGGAGGGGAAACTCAAACTCCCTTCCAAGGACCGAAGCCATCTGAAGAACATCCTTTTCATAGAACTCAAGGCGGTCAATTCTGCTTAAAATCACACCCTCAACAGTATCAGGAAGCAAAAGATTCTTCACATCCCCCGCTATCTTCCATCCTCCCTTTTCATCCTCCACAACAAACCCCTGCTCTATCATTGATTTCACTATCTCTTCCGTATAAAAGGGATTTCCCTGAGACTTTTCAAATATGAGTTTTTTAAAACCTGGCGGGATTGCCTTTATATTGAGAAGGGAAGAAACAAGTTTGACTGTCTCCCTTCTTGAAAGTTCTTTAAGATATATCTCGGTGTAGTAAGGAAGGCGTTTGAATTCCTCATCCTCAATGGGTCTGAAAACCGGCATGAGGAGTATCTTTTTGTCAGAAAGGTTCCCGGCAATGAAGTTTATGAGTTCAAGGGAAAGAGAGTCTATCCAGTGGATATCCTCAATCACCAGGCATACGGGATTCTTTCTGGATGAGAGAAGAGAAAAAACGGCTTCAAATAGTTTCTGTTTTCTGAGTTTCGGGGCAAGGTAACGTGTAAGATTTGTTTCCTTTACCGGAATTCCCATCATCTCCCCGAGCAGGGGAGCCCATTTCTTCAGTTTTCCGGGCAGGCTCTCCTTCAACCTTTTCGCCTTCTCCTTTGGTGGAGCATCAGAAGAAAGGGAAAGGAAGGAGGAGAGAATATCTCTCCAGGGATAGTAAGAAAACGTCCTTCCATAAGAAAGACAGTCGCCCTCATAAACCTCAAATCCCTTCTTTTTCAGTTCCTTCACGCACTCCCTTGTGAATCTGGATTTCCCTATCCCCGGGTCTCCGGTAATTCCAAGGACCTGCCCCTTTCCCTCCAGCACCTTCTCCACAATCTTTCTGAAAATCTCCATCTCCTTCTCTCTTCCCACCATCTGTTCTGTTTCGGAAATCCAGCGTGTGAGCGATACCCTTTCTTCTTTTTTTCTCCTTAAAAGATAAGCAAGCATCTTTTCCCTTTTTCCCTTGAATTCCCTCTCACCAATTCCCTCATACTCAAACCAGGTAAACGTGCGGTTGAATATGCTCTCACTCACAAGTACCCCATTCTCAGGAGCAAGAGAGGCAAGCCTTGCGGCAGTGTTTACCGCATCCCCCATAACTGTATATTCCCTTCTTGTTCCAGAACCAACAGGGGCGGCAAATACCCTTCCCGCGTTCAATCCCGCCTTTATTTTGAGTTTTTTAATCTCAGGATGGGAAAACAGTTCATGAGCAAATAAAACTGCTCTTCTCTCGTCATCCTCGTGCATTTTCGGAAATCCAAAAACAACAAGTGCCCTTGATGCATTGTGATAGAGGTCAAGCTTGTTGAGCCATCCATCGTATTTTCCAAGGGTTTCCACAAGGACCGAATAAAATGTTCGGAGGATTTCGTATGCCTTCTCAGGCGACTTATCAAATGGAACCCCGTAGAAGTGAATAAAGCCGGCTGTCGCTTTTCTATGCTCGCCGTCCTTTTCGTCAAAAACCGGTCTTGCCTTTATTCTTTTCATCAACCATCCCGGGATGTACTGCTCCACCCCTTCTATTTTCTCCTCCGGAATTATCCCCCTCTTTCCCTTTCTCTTAACCTTCTTTATTTTCCACTCCCCTCTCCCCACCTGCTCATAGCTTCCCTCCACCCTGCTTCTTGTTCCTGAATCAACAACTATTTCTCCCGGACCTGCCCTTTCAACAAGTTTCATAACCCTTTCGGCAGTCTTCCCTCCCAGGAAATAGTCACTCCCCAGGTCCGCCCAGAATATCCTGCCTGTTGATACACCGGCATGAATTCTTATGGTGAATCTTCCAACATCCGTCTCCACCTTTCTGTGTTTTTTTACAAAATCAAGGGAATCCTTCGCAGATTGCACCGCACTTTCAGGCTCCTCAAACATTGCAATGATTGCATCCCCTCCAAACCGGTAGATATCGCCTCCATTTTCTGAAATTATCTCAATAAGAGGGGAAAAGAATCCATTTATTATCCTTGTCAACTCCTCACTGCCCTCTCTTCCAAGCTCCATGAGTTTTTCACTCATCGGGGTGAATCCTGAAATGTCAAGATAGAGAAGACTTCCTGAAAATATTTCATATCCCTCTCTCCCCCTCACCCTTCGGGGGACAAAACTCAAAAATACCTCCTCCATCATAAAACCTCCTTTTTCCGGGAATATACCCGGAAGAAACCAGCATGTCAACAAAATTTCATGACTTCAAAAATTTAAAAGCTTCTTATTATATTCTCAAAATTCTAAGACAAAATTTTAAAAATTTTGAAATTTGCTCTTGACAAATTTAAAAATCTTATTATAATTTTTGTGATGCGCATGCCAGACCGGTGTCCTTTCTGCAAAGGCAAACTTGAGGTTACTGGATGGAGGTGTTCCTCCTGTGGGGTTGAGGTAAAGGGAAGGTTTTCCCTTCCTCCTTCTTTTGAGCTGGATGAGCAGGAATGGGAGTTTGTGAAACTTTTCCTTGAGGTGAGGGGAAATCTTTCGGAACTTGCAAAGATTCTTGGTATTTCTTACCCCACGGTGAGGGCAAGGCTTGATGAGATAAGAAAGAAACTGGGGCTTTCTCCGCAGCCAAAAACAAAAAGAGAGGAAATACTTGAGATGCTTGAACGCGGGGAGATATCTGTTGAGGAGGCGCTTGAAAAACTGAAGGAAACATAAGGAGGTGAGGATGTTTTTTATTTTTTCCTTAACCATCCATGCCACCTTCACTGACACTCCCCCTGTAATTGATGGAAGGATTGAGGATGTATGGAAGCGTGCAGAACCGGTAACTGCCTTTTTTCAGCAGGAGCCGGATAATGGAGAACCTGCAACCGAGTCGACCGAGGTTTACATTCTCACGGACCGGGAGGCACTCTACTTTGGTGTGATATGCCATACCCCTGGAAGGCATCCTGATGCAAGGGTTACGGAATGGGATAATGTAACAGGAGACCTCATAACCTTCATTCTTGATACCTTCCGGGATGGAAATACCGCATATGTCTTCAAGGTCTCTGCGGGTGGTGCGCAGTGCGATGGGATAGTTTCAGCGGGTGGGAGCAACTGGTGTTATTCCTGGAATGGAGTGTGGTTTGCAAGGGTTAAGGTTTACGAAGATAGATGGACATGTGAGGTGAAGATTCCCTACAAATCCATAAGGTTCGGGAATCCTCCATGGGGGATTGAGATAAGAAGGTATATTCCTCCAAGGGACGAAGTGGTATACCTCAAGCCATGGAAACAGGATGAACAGTTCAGAATTTCTGAAATACCGGAATTTGCAGGAATAACGCCGGAGGTTAAAGGAAGGTTCTTTGAGGTTTATCCTGTGGGGGTTGCTGGAGCATGGCTTGACTCTGTACCCACCCGGGAGGACATTATTGCAAGGGCAGGGCTTGACCTTTCATGGAGCCCCACAACCAGATTCACCCTTAATATAACGGTCAATCCGGACTATGCCGAGATAGAGGCAGACCCCTATTCCTTCACCCTTGGAAAGTATCCGGTCTATCTTGCAGAAAAAAGACCCTTTTTCCTTGAAGGGCAGGAAATGTTTGATGTCAGGGGGTCCTTCTCCCTCGGCGGTGGTCCACTGGAACTTTTCTACTCCAGAAAAATAGGAATGCCCGCTGCAAACGACTATATTCCCATAAGGATTGGAGTTAAGGCAACACTTCAGGAAAGGCTCTTTGAAGGAGGGATTATCTACGCATGGACAGGAGAAAAGAATTCTATTCCTGAAGCACACTTCCTCGTCCTGCGTCCCAGGTTTCTTTTTGGAAGAGGTTCTGGAATAGGAGCATTTGTGGAGGGGAAACTTTCATCCCAGGAAACCCTTGCGGTATTATCCGGAGATGTGGTTCTTTCCATGGGGAGAGGAAAGGCTCTCTTCCAGTATGCCTTCTGTGATTCATCGGGGGTAAAGGGAAATGGGCTTTATGCAACCTACAACTGGGTGGGAAGGGGAATATGGTTTGGAGTGGGTTATAAAAACGTGGACTCCCTATTCCCCATCTCCTCCATTGGATATGTCCCCTATCACGGGGAAATACTTGGAGGAGGGATAGGAAGAATGCACTTCTCCATCGGTCCCTTCCGTTCTCTGTGGTACGGGGTGTTTGGGGGAATAAACAGGGAAAATACACCTGAGTTTTCAAAAAGCATAGGAATATACCACAACTTCACCCTGAGAAATCTGTGGGGTTTCAACATGAATGCACACATTGGAGAGGTGTATGAAAACTACATGGACTCAACCTATCATTTTATCACAAAAAACATACACCTGAGTTTCTGGAATAACTGGGCTTCAAGGGTCCACGTAAGGATAAGTGCAGGTGGAGCCTACTCCCTCAATTACCATACATCATCCGTTGGATATCAAACGTGGGTGCGTCCGAATGTGGCATGGAGGATATTGCCTCAACTGCTGCTTGATACCGGCTTATCCTTAACCTCATGGGAGAATCCGGATACAACCGAATGGAGTGATTACATCTCCTGGAGTGGAAACCTTTGCTGGTATTTCTCCCCAACCCTCTCCCTTGCCGTGAGATTGAGCAGGACCTGGCTTGAAGGAAAATGCGTTGAAACAAGAATAAATCCTGTTCTTTCCTGGATGTTCTCGCCAAAGAGCTGGTTTTACGTGGTTTACTCACTCTATGGTTCAGGAGATGAATTACCATGGAGGGACCCCGAACACTGGGATAGTTTTGGGGTTCTCAAGGTAAGATACCTTGTTTACTTCTGATGGAGGTGGGAGATGAATGAAAAACTAAGGGTTTTGAAGATGCTTGAAGAGGGGAGGATAAATGCCGATGAGGCGGAAAGGTTGCTCCATGCACTGGATAGAAAAAGCATAAAAAGCAGAATAACGGAGTCCCTCATGCACCTCCTCAACTTCGGAGCATGGACAGGAGAAATGGAACTTGAGAGTTCCTCTGTTTCTCTTCTGGTGAGCATGGGAGACCTGGAGATAAAGAAAGGGGAGGTTCCCAGGATAGTATACTCGGGATGGGTGAGAAAAAGGGGTGAGAGAATTATCCTGCGGTTTGGCGACGCAACCCTTGAACTTCCCCCTGGAAGTTCTCTTGACCTTGAGGTCTCAATGGGAGATGTTAAAGGGGAGTTTGATGGCAGACTCAACCTCCTCATATCCATGGGTGATTGTAATCTCTCGCTTGGAAGGGCATCAGAGGTGTATGTGGAGAACAGCATGGGTGATGTTATCTTCAAACTTCCTGAAGATGCAGGATATGAGGTGGATGTGTTCTTATCCATGGGTGAGGTATCCTCCGAGTGGGAACTTGAGGAAAAAATTCACAGGATCCGGGGAGTTATCGGGGATGGTAAGGGAAAAATAGAGGGAAGTGTTAACATGGGAAACCTTGAAATAAAAAGGAGGTAAAAATGGCAGGAGGAGTTGTTGCACTTGTTGTTGGTCTTGTCTTATGGACACTCAATTTAACCGGATATGGATTCAGATGGAGCCGGGACTGGCCTCTTCTCATAGCCCTTTTTGGGATTTATGAACTTGTAACCCATATAAGAAGGGAAAAAAGGAAAAGACCGGTAGATGTAAGGTCGGTTTTGAAGGAACTTGAGGAGGGGAAGATAGATGCGCAGGAGGCACTGAAAAGGATAGAAAAAGGAGGTAAGAAATGAAGGAGGAAAAATTAAGAATTCTGAAGATGGTGGAGGAGGGGAAAATAACGGCGGAGGAGGCTGAAAGACTGCTTGCCGCTCTTGAAAAACCCCAGGTGAGTGGGACAAAGGCAGGGTGGCTGAAGGTGAGGGTGTGGGAGAAGGGAAAGGAGGTGGTGAAGGTGAATGTCCCCATTTCTCTCGTAAAGGCTGCTCTCAGACTGGGAGGAAGATTTGATTTTGTGCCCAGGGAGGTGGGGGAAAGGTTAAAGGAGCATGGAGTAAATCTTTCATCTGTTGAAGATTTTGAGGAATTGCTTGATGCCATCGGTGACAACATCCCCTATAAACTCGTGGAGGTTGAGGACGAGGATGAAAGGGTTGAGGTGGTGATTGAATGAAAAAGGGGAGGGGAATCCCTCCCCTTTAATTATTGACTTTCGAGAGCATTTTCGATATAGTGAAAATTCGAGAAATGATACGTCATCTAACAACCATTGATGATTTTAAACAATGCATAAGAATTCAGAGAGAGGCCTGGGGTTTCCAGGATATTGACATGGTTCCCATTCCCCTTTTTGTTCTTGCAAGGGATGGAGGAGGAATTGTTATAGGAAAGGAAATAGACGGGAAAATCGTGGGATTTGCATACTCCTTCCCCCTCTACAAAGGAGAATGGGTCCAGCACTCCCACATGCTTGCTGTCCTTCCTGAATATCAGGGAAGGGGGATAGGATATGAACTGAAAATGAAGCAGCGTGAAATCGCAATTGAAATGGGATACCGCAAGATACAGTGGACATTTGATGTTCTTCAGGCAAAAAATGCATACTTCAACCTCCATAAACTCGGAGTTATCGTGAGAGAATACCTCCCCAATTATTATGGAGAAATCTCATCCACGTTATACAGTGGACTTCCCACGGATAGACTGCTTGCCGAGTGGTTTATAAAGGAGGAAAGGAAAAAGAAAGAAGTTCTTGCAAGGGTTGAGATTCCAGCAGATATTCAGAAACTCAAAAGCGAGAATATAAAAGAGGCAGAAAGATGGCAGGAAAGGATAAGGAAAGAACTCACAGAACTTTTCTCACGGGGATACTACATCTTTGATGTTGAAAGAAAAGAAGGAAGAGTATTCTATCTTCTGACCCATGATTGAAAAGGTTACCTTATACCTGGTTGAAATGGAACTTGTTTTCCCGTTTGAAACAAGTTTCGGGGTGGAAAAGAAAAAGAGGTTTGTTCTGGTTGAGGTGGTTGAGGATGGAATATCAGGATGGGGAGAGGCTCCTGTTTCACTTCATCCCCTTTACAGTTATGAAACAGCAGGAACTGCATGGAGTGTTCTTGAGAAAAGTTTTATTCCTTTTCTTTTTAAGGAAAAAATAGAAAACCCTTATGAATTCCATGAAAAAATAAAAAAATTCCGCGGGCATCCCATGGCAAAGGCATCCCTTGAACTTGCCCTTTTTGACCTTTACGCAAAGAAGAATAAAAAGCCTCTGCGGGAAATCTATGGAGGGACAAAAAAGGAGGTTGAGGCAGGGGTGAGTCTGGGGATAGAGAAGGATATTGAGATTTTATTTGAAAGGATTTCTTATTTTCTGGAAAAGAACTACCGGAGGATAAAACTTAAGATAAAACCCGGATGGGATGTGGAGGTGATTGAAAAGGTAAGAGAGAAATTCCCGGATATTGCCCTCTCTGTGGATGCAAATCAGGCTTATAAGGAAAATGATATTGAGCACCTGAAACTGCTTGACAGATTCAACCTCCTCATGATAGAGCAGCCATTTCCTGCCGATGAACTTGAACTCCACAGAAGGCTCCAGGAGGAGATTGAAACCCCGATATGCCTTGATGAAAGCGTATGCTCTTTGAAGGACATGAAAAGGGCATGGAAGATGAAGGCAATGCGCATACTCAATGTAAAACCTGGAAGGGTGGGAGGGGCATGTGAGGTTCTGAAAATGCACGAGTTTGCCCTTGAAGAAAAAATACCCTTATGGTGTGGTGGAATGCTTGAGAGTGGAGTAGGAAGGGCACACAACCTCCATCTTGCAACCCTTTCCTCATTCGTTCTTCCAAACGATATATCAGAAAATAAGCGATATTACGAAAGGGATATAACCTATCCACTTTTTGAGATAACTTCCCGCGGAACCCTCATGGTTCCTGAAAAAGAGGGAATAGGGGTTGAGGTGGATATCTCTTTTCTGGAAAAGATAACCTTAAAAAAGCAATCATTCCCGACAAAATCCTTTACTTGACAAGTCTTTCTTTTCCTCTATAATCCTTTTCATGATGGAATTGCAGGAAAAGTTCAAAGGCAAAAAGGTTCTGATTACAGGAGGACTGGGATTTATTGGAAGCAACCTTGCAATCCGCCTTGTTGAACTCGGGGCGGAGGTTACCCTTGTGGATGCAATGATTCCTGAGTATGGAGGTAATCTCTTCAATATTGAGCCCATAAAGGATAAGGTTCACGTTAACTTTGCGGATATAAGGGATAGATACGCAATGGAGTATCTTGTTCAGGATAAGGACTTCGTATTCCATCTTGCAGGGCAGGTTTCTCATGTGATGAGTCTTTCTGACCCTTTCCCTGATATTGACATAAACATAAAGGGAACTGCTGTGGTGATGGAGGCATTGAAGAAGAGAAATAAAGATGCAGTGCTTGTTTATTCAGGAACAAGAGGACAGTATGGTCCTGCCACAAAATTACCTGTTTCTGAAGATGCTCCACTGAGGCCCAAGGGCATTTATGAAATATCAAACCTTGCAGCAGAGCAGATAATAAAGGTCTACAATGATATACACGGGATAAGGTCGGTCCTTTTAAGACTCACCAACATATACGGTCCAAGGGCACAGATGAAGCATCCAAAATACTGCGTTGCAAACTGGTTTATAAGGCTTGCACTGGATAATGAAACAATAAAGGTCTTTGGAGATGGGAGTTTAAAAAGGGATTTTCTTTATGTTGATGACTGCGTCCGAGCAATGTTAATGTGTGCCGTGAGCGAAAAGGCCTATGGAGAGATATTCAACGTTGGAGTTGATAAGCCCGTAACAATTCTTGAGTATGTAAAAAAGGTGATTGAAATAGCAGGGACTGGAAGGTGGGAGTTTGCCCCCTTCTCTCCTGAAAGGGCTGCTCAGGAACCAGGAGACTTTTACTCGGATATAACCAAGATAAGAACCAGGATTGGATGGGAACCTGAAATTTCCCTTGAGGAGGGGATAAAAAGAACAGTGGAGTATTACAGGAAATACAGGAGGTATTACTGGTGATTCATCCTGAAGCAAGAATAGAAGAGGGTGTGTCTCTTGGTAAAAATGTAGTAATAGATAAGGATGTGGTTATTGAAGAAGGAGTAACTGTTGGAAACAATGTGGTGATCTATCCCGGAGTGAAAATAGGAGAAAACACAAGAATATTTGACAATGCGGTTCTCGGAAGACCCCCACTTGCCACGGGCAATATTGCAAGAAAACTTAAAAAGGAATATCCTCCCCTTGAAATCGGAAGGGAATGTGTGATAGGCGCAGGATGTGTGATTTATACTGGAACAAAAATAGGGAATGAGGTTCTCATAGGAGACCTGGCTGCAATAAGGGAAGAATGCGAGATAGGAAATCGGGTGGTAATAGGAAGGTGTTCGGTTCTGAATTACAACATTATTATCAAGGACAGGGTGAGGATTATGGATACATGCCATTTTGGAGGAGATATGCTCATAGAGGAGGATGTTTTTATTTCTCCCCATGTATGCAGTGCCAATGACAATTACATGGGGATATTCCCGGATAGAGAAAGAAGGGGGGCGATTATAAGAAGAGGAGCCCTTATAGGAACAAATGTCACCCTTCTTGCCTGGATAGAGATAGGAGAGTATGCAGTAATTGGGGCTGGCTCAGTGGTGAATAAGGACATTCCTCCCAGGAAAGTGGCAGCAGGCGTTCCGGTAAGGATAATAAAGGATGTTCCTGAAGAATGGCTGAAGCACATGGAAAAGAAATAAAAATTTCCCTCTGTATTCCTGCATATAACAGACCCGGAGAACTTGAAAGATGCCTTATATCGGTGAAAAAGGCAAAAAAGAAACCCTGGGAGGTAATTGTATCCGATGACAGTAAGGAGGAGGTAAGGGAAAAGATTAAGGAAATCTGTAAAAAATACGGAGCGAGATATCTACCCGGTCCCCGCAAGGGACTTGCAATGAATGAAAAAAATCTTGTGAAAAATGCGAAAGGAAACTTCATTGTGTTCTTTGGAGACGATAACCAGGTAACCCCAGAATATTTTGAGGAGATGGAAAAGAACTATCTTGAATATGCTGAAAAATACGGTGAAAGGATAATCATTACCGGAAAGGAAATAAGAGATGGAGTGGAAGTCACACCGGGAGAACTCACCTTTCTGGGGTATCAGGCAAAAGAGATTGAGGATAGAGAAAATGCGAAGGCAATTGTAATATGCAGTACTCTTTTCCCAAAAGAATTTCTTGACAGGGTTTATTTTGATCCGGTTCTTGACTATGGGCTGGATGAGGTTGACCTTGTATATCAGGCCCTTTATCACGGATACCGCATCATATTCTGCCCTTCCATTATAAACATTCATCTTCGTTCTCCTGCAGGAAGAGAAAAATATCACTGGATGCTCGAGAGAAACAGAGTGTATGAAATGCTGAAAATATACGGTGTTTATCAGAGAAATATCTTAAAATTTATTCTCTATCTTTTCGCAGGTCCTCTTCATCTTTTACTTCACGCAATAAAAACATGGAAATTTTCTCTTATAAAGGGAATTCCTTCTGCCATACTTAACTTTTACCACTTTTACAGGAGGTGGAAATGGAGATAAAATTCGGTGACCTTTCAAGGGAGTATCGGGAGATAAAGGAGGAGATAGATAGAGCAATAAAGAAGGTTCTTGAGAAAGGATGGTTTATACTGGGAGAGGAGGTGGAAAGATTTGAAGAGGAATTTGCTCAATACTGCGGGGCAGGATATGCTGTGGGTGTTGCCTCAGGAACAGAGGCAATAGCAGTTGCACTCATGGCACTTGGAATAGGTCCGGGGGATGAGGTTATAACCGTATCACACACAGCGGTTCCAACCGCAGTTGGAATATGGATGACAGGAGCAACCCCTGTTTTTGTGGATATTGAGGAAGAAGGAATGCTGATGGACCCGGAGAAGATTGAGGAAAAAATTACAGAGAAAACAAAGGCAATACTTCCCGTTCACCTTTACGGACAGATGGCGGATATGGAAAGAATCTGTGAAATTGCAAAGAAACACAATCTCTATGTCGTGGAGGATGCAGCACAGGCACATGGAGCGGAGTATAAGGGTAAAAAGGCAGGTGTTTATGGTGATGTTGCGTGTTACAGTTTCTATCCAAGTAAGAACCTCGGGGCATACGGGGATGGTGGGGCAATAGTGACAAACAATGAGGAAATTTACAAAAAGGCAAAACTCATAAGGAACTATGGTCAGGAGACGAGGTATCATCATAAAATAATGGGGATAAATTCAAGGCTTGATGAGATACAGGCTGCAATTCTCAGGGTGAAACTGAAGTATCTTGATGAATGGAACGAGAAAAGAAGGAAAATTGCAGGAATATACGATGAAGGGTTGAAGGATGTGGTGAAAACCCCGCTGGAGTTACCAGGAAGAAAGCATGTTTATCATCTGTATGTGATAAGAACCGGGAAAAGGGATGAACTTATGGAGTATCTTAAAAAGAAAGGCATCTCAACCCTCATTCACTATCCAGTTCCTGTTCATTTGCAGGAATCCTTTCGTGAATTTACCTCCTCCCGTCTGGAGAAAACAGAGAAAATTGTTGGAGAGATTCTTTCTCTTCCCATGCATCCTTTTCTTAAAGAGGAAGAAATAGAATTTGTAATCATGCACATGAAAGATTTTTTTCTAAATAAGCAACCGTAAGTTCTGCTATTCTCTCCGGTGAAAACAGGGCATGAATTTTCTCCCTCGCCTTTTTTCCCAGAGTTTTTATTTGCTCTGGATGATCAAGAAGATAAATAATTTTTTCAGCAAGCCCTTCATCATCACCTGGATTCACAAGAATCCCATCCTTTCCATCCTCAATTATGTTTTCTTCTTTTCCAAACCCTCGTGTACTCACCACACAGCATCCATGTTCCATTGCTTCAAGGGTTGTATATCCATAAGCCCCATCAAGAGCGTGATTTACAACTATATCAGCAATGGCATAGTAATAAGAGAGATAGTGCTTTGGCTTGGGTCCCACAAAATGTATTTTTCTTTTTTCCTCCGGCGTGAGAAGGCTTTCCAGATAATTTTTAAAGGTGGTTCCCTGGTAAGGAGTATCATGCCCCACCATAATAAAGTGAACGTCTTTCTTCTTTTTTATCACCCTCTTTGCAGCCTTTACCACAACATCCGCTCCTTTTCTCTTTTCAAGCTTGCTCACAAAAAGACATATTTTTGTCTTTTTTTCTATTTCTTTTTTATGAAATTCACTCCTTTCCACGGGATCAGGTATTACAGTTATCCTGTCTTTATCTATCTTCAACATTTCTGCAATCTTCTCCTTTATAGCCACACTTGCAGCAAGCAGAAAATCTGCCCTTTTTATGACTGTTTTCTCCTTGAACTCAATCCATCGTTGAAACAGCGACCCCTTCTTTCCCCCAGATATCTCCCTGGTAAAGAAGGAAGGACCATGGAGTTTTATAAGAAATGGTGTCTTTTTAAAGAAGGAATAGAAAAAAAGAGAAGTGTGCCAATCACATCCCTCTATAATCTGGATTTCGTATTTTTTAATGATTCTGTGAATCTTCATCATCACAAGAACATCATAGATAAAATGATTGTATACCTTCGTAAATAAATTCCTTTCCCTTTTGAAGAGGGGTATTCTCTCCACCACTATTCCCTCTTTCTCCTTCATCTTCCGGGGATTCAGGGCGGGAGCCAGTACAAACACATTCACTCCCTTTTTTTTCAGTCCATTTACCATATTTATCAAATAATTGGTAATGCCTCCATAAGGAATTCCATATACATGCGGTGGATATTCGGGGAACACAAAAAGATATTTCATTTTATCACTGCTATCTTTGCAGAAAATCCCTTCCCTTTAAGGATATAAATTCCAGGTGGAACATTCAGATTCACATATCCATCAACAATTTTCAATGTCTTCCTCTTCCTCCCGTCCATTCCAAAGAGAAGTATCTCACCTTCATGATAAGGGACCGGTACTCTGCCTCCACTTAATGTAACCGCAGAAGAACTGAGCAGGCTTCTATGGGAATGGAATCCTGCATCAACATATTTTATTTCTGTGAAGGATGCATCCTTCAGCACAAATACAGAACCGTGAAGATTACGGGGAGCTGTGAAGGCAATTGCATAGACTCTTTTCCCCTCCATTTCTCCCTTCATGTTCAATCCATCTATCTCCCATTCCAGTTCACCATCGGTTATTACCTCAATTCCTCTTACTCCCTCAATATCAGCATATACCCTCCCCTTCATGAGATAAAAATCCTCCGTCACGTTACCATCTTTTCCTCTTCTCCCATTCTGAAGAGACCATCTCCATAAAAGCACAAAGGCACAGAAATCGTCAAAATCAATAATGGAATCAGGGTAAACCGAAATATAAGGAATGGTCCCGGTAAAGGGAGCAAGTTCCTTGAAAGGCATCCTTTCTTTTTTCCATAAACTTGCAAAAATGGCGAAATCTTCAATATCCACAGCTCCATCAAGGGTATAATCTCCTTTGAGAGAAGCGTAACATTTTATCACTAAATCGTCATCGGGAGAACCTTCTTTTATTTCATTCTGATTACCATCAAGTGGCCAGTTACCCCTTACACTCCTTATTGAGTCCGAAATAAACCTTATTACAACCGTATCCATGGACCGGAAGAGCGGTATGGTGTAGAAATAGAAGTGATGCGTTGTATCAAGTCTCCCGGGGGTATACTCTATTTCATACTTACCCAATTTTACCTGGTAATGAAACGTATCCCCTTTATGATAGGAAAAAACCCTCACTCCCTCTTCAGGAAACGACATTCTGCTGTATTTAAACACAGCCGATATAAAGGTATCTGAAACAACTGTCCCGGTTGGGGGATAATAACTCAATGTCCATGGGGGAGTGGGAGATACACATTTGCATGTATCAAGAATTGTTTCATTTCCTGTAAAAATGAAGAAGGTATAGTGATAATAAAAACCATTGTAGAAGCTGGCTTTGTGAAGAAAGGAATCTGGAAATGGAGAATAGAGCCTGGGGCTCCATCCACTCGGATCGGTAACATACGTGATATGACTGCTCTTTATCTTGATGGAATCAACCTCATAATCCATGGATTCGGGCTTTTCCCATCGGATAAGAATATAATCACTTCCGATGGTATCAGGATAGGCACGCAGATTGATAAGATAGGAAAAGAGAAACCATATCATCAAATCTAAAATAATCTATATTGAAATAATTGTCAATATTTCAGATATATCCCAGCCCCCTGAGGTGCGTTTTTAAATCCTCATCCATCTCCTCTTCTCTTGTGCCCCGGGGAAAATATTTCTTTTTTTTCATTATTCTCTCTTTCATTTTTTTTGCCACCTCCTCATACCTTTTTTCATCAATAAGATTGTGCTCTTCCCAAGGATCTTCTTTCAGATTATAAAGTTCGTCTTTAAACCTTGAAGAATAGATGTATTTCCAGTCCCCCTCCACACATGCCACAAATTCTCCCTGACATCTTTTCCCATAAACCTTTACTTCCTTTTCATCGGGGAAGAAATATGAGAAAATTATGCCTTGATCATCTTCATACTGTGGAATATCCACACCGAGTTTTTTTAAAACAATGTAAAACACCTCCTTTTCCTGGACAGGCCTTTCCTCTCCACCCTTCCTTTCACTGCCAGGAAACTTTACCAGAAATGGTATTCTTATTACCGGATTATAAAGGAGAATATGATCCATCAATCCCTTTTCTCCCAGCATCTCTCCATGGTCAGAAATTATTATGATCATGGTATCTTCATAAATTTTATTTTTCTGCATATATTCTATTACTCTTTGAAGCTGACTGTCCAGATAATATACAGCATTGGCATACAATGCCTTAAAAAAACCCTCTTCTTCCGCCGTGAGTGGCTTACCTTTCAGGAGAACCCTATTCCTTATCTCCCACATTTTTTCATCAGAAATCCACCGGGAAGGAGTGAATTTGTTTTTATAATAGTAATATATCCAATGGGTATCCAGATAATTTACCATAATAAACCACCTGTTTCTCTGTTGAGAGCGAAGTATACGAAATAGATACGAATTGAGTTCTTCTGCCTTGATTTTAAAAGCAGGTTTTAAAAAAGAAAGGCGCTTTACAAAAGGCATTTTCTTTAACCTTCCATATATTTTCCTTTTAATACGATACTTCAACCGGTGCCAGGACATAAAACCCAGATTGTAAAAATGCTCAAATCCCTTCTCAAAACCATATTCTGGATTGAGATATGGATGATAGGCAAGAAAAATCGTGGTATAACCATTCTTTCTGAGTATTTCCGGTAGAGTGGGATATTTTCCGCTGTATCTGAGATTTCTCTTTGTAACTCCATGGACGAGTGGAGAGAGTCCTGTGAGCATGGAAAAATGTGTGGGTATGGTCCAGCAGGAGGATGCCCATGCGTTATTAAATACCAGACATTCTCTGGAAAAATCATCAAGGAAGGGAGTGGTATCCATTCTTTTATTGAACACCCCCACAAAGTCTCTTCTTAAGGTATCTGTAATAATAAGAAGAACATTCATATCTTTCATGAAAATATTTAATCAGTCTCTCTCTGTTTTGTCAAGGAAATATTCCTTCTTCTATGAATTGGAACGGATTGCAGTCCGTATAAAAAATACATAGTTTGCAAGAAAATACACAAAATAACCAATAAGAGAAGCGATCGCAGCCCCGGTGATCTTAAGAGGTGGAAGAAGTAACAGGAGAAATGCGAGATTGAAAACAAAAGATATAAGACCCGCTATGGAACCGTAGAGGGGCAACTTCAGAGATTTTAATCCCTGATCAAAAATATTTCCTATGGACCATCCTATATGGGCGAGAAGAAGTATTCTGAGAGGAAGAAGGGCGGGAAGAAACGCCTCTCCGTAAAGAAATTTTATCACCCATGGAGAGATGAAATAAAGGAAAAGTGAGAATATAATAAGAAAGAATAAAGACCCCAAAGCATATTTTTTTATCCTCCTTACAGCCCTTTCTCTCTCAAGAGGAGCGGTTGAGGGAACGATAGTAAGACCTATGGAGTGCGAAAGGAAAAGAAGAAACTCACTTATATTCACAGCAACTGAATAAAGACCTATCTCTTTCGGGTCAAAGAAGGAAATGAGAAGAGCCTGATCTGCCCTTTTATTTCCAATCTGTGTAAAAACTCCTAAGTGCATTTTCAATCCCATACTAAGTTGCTCCTTCATCAGGAAGCTGTCTTTCTTCCACCGGGAGGGGGGACACACCAACCCTGCAACAAGAACGAAGGTAAGAAATCCCATAAATATCTGAACCCCTGTAAAAGAAAGAATTACAGGCTGTATTTCCAGTTTTCCTTTCAGGAAAAAAAACATAACAAATGCAAAATAGAAAAAACGGGGAAGAAACCTGAGAAGATTAAAAACCATATAGTTCTTTATTCCGTTAAAAATCCATATCGCATAATCGCTGAAAAGAGAAAAAGGTATTGTCAAAAGAACAATGCGGGCAAGAAATATATATCTCTTATCATGAAAGAGGTAATACACAAATGCCTCGGAAAATAAAAGTATTATCCCTCCGAGCACTATGGAAAATATTAAGGAATTTGCCAGAAGGGATGGGATTTTCTCCCTTTCCCTTGCAGAAAAGTAAGTATTGCTTCCCCCTATACTCAATCCTCCAAGCCATACAAGTATGGCTGGCCAGAATCTCAATGCATAAAGATTTCCTTTCCCTTCGGGACCAAGACTCCTTGCAATTATTATTCCCGCTGCAAGGTCCACAAAGGATATAATTATTCTCGTGATAAAGTTTCCACTTATATGGAATATCTCCTTTCTCAAAAAGACCTTCACATCTAAGTTAAAACACGCAGAAAAGAAAAAGTCAAGAGAAATGGGCAGAAAGTAATTTCAGAACGTTGACTTTTTATTGAACTTCCTTATAAAATCCATTAACAAAAAGAAGGAGGTGAAGATGAGCGTTATTCCCCCTATACCCTACACGGTTGCTCTCCTTACGGTTAAGGATGAAAAGAAGGAGGGGAACATAACCACCGTGATATGGGTGGGAACCTTCTCGCAGGCCCCATTCATCCTGGGGGTTGCCCTCAAGAAGAAAAGGTATTCATACGGGCTTATTAAAAAGTACAGAGAATTTGGAATAAACATACCATCGGCAAAGAACCTCGTTGATGCTGATTTCTGCGGATACACATCCGGGAGTTCTGTTGATAAATTCCGTGAAACATCCTTCACCCCGGTTCCAGCAAAGAAAATAAACGCTCCAATGATAAAGGAATGCCCGGTTAGACTTGAATGTAAATTGCTTGAGATAAAGGAATTTCCTGACCATGACCTAATCACAGGAGAGGTGATTCATGCCGAGATTGACCCATCCGTGCTTGATGAGAATGGAAACCTTGACCTTGCAAAACTTAACCCGATAATTGCATCCCTTTCTGGAAGAACCTACCACAGGATTGGTGAAAAGATAGGAGAATGGGGAATTTCCATAAAGGAAAGGGGCAAGAATGCTTAATCTTATAAGTTTCCTTGGTGTATTTATAATCATGTTCCTTGCATGGCTCATATCTTCGGACAGAAAAACAATAAACCTCAGGCTCATTTTCTGGGGAGTGGGGCTTCAGTTCTTCATAGCAGGTTTTGTTTTTCTTTTTCCCGCCGGAACCAGATTCTTCATGTGGTTAAACACCGGGGTTATAAAACTGCTTGAGGCAGCATCAAAGGGGACAGAGTTTGTATTTGGAAGGCTCGCACTCCCTCCGGGAAATGAAAACTCCCTTGGATTCATTCTTGCCTTTCAGGCACTCCCCGCCATAATCTTCTTCTCCGCACTTATGGGAATCCTTTACTTTCTGGGGATAATGCAGTGGATAATAAAGGCATTTGCAAGGGTTTTCACAAAACTCATGGGGGTATCCGGGGCAGAATCCCTGTGTACGGCAAGCAACATATTCGTCGGGATTGAATCGGTCCTCACGATAAAGCCTTTTTTAAGGAACATGACCACATCGGAACTTCACACCATCTTGACCGCCGGAATGGCAACCGTTGCATCAAATGTCCTCGCTATCTATGTGTTTACATTAAAGGACCTGTTCCCGGGTATTGCAGGGCACCTCATCTCCGCATCTCTTCTCTCCGCCCCGGCAGCCCTTGTTATCTCAAAACTCGTTTATCCTGAAAAGGAAAAACCTGAAACCCTGGGTATGCACGTTGAGCCCCATTATGAGCGCGAAAGCAGTATATTTGAGACAATCATCACCTCATCCATGGAGGGGGTGAAACTCATAGTGGGAATTGTGGCGCTTCTTATATCGGTCCTGGGTCTTGTGGCGCTCGTGGACATGCTGCTTGGCTGGATTGGAGGACTTCTCCATCTCCCGAACCTTAGCCTCAAAACCATCCTGAAGTTCCTCTATTATCCCCTGACTTTAATTCTGGGTGTTCCTCCAGGAGAGGCGGGGGTTGTTGCGGGAATAATAGGAGAAAGGATGATAGTTACGGAGGTTGTGGGATACCAGGACCTTGCAACTGCTCTCTCAGATGGGCTTATCTCCATGAGAACTGCAGTAATAACCGCATACGCCCTCTGCGGATTTGCCCACTTTGCATCCATGGCAATATTCGTTGGAGGAATATCCGCCCTTGTCCCTGAAAGAAGAAAGGACCTTGCAAGGGTTGGTTTCAGGGCATTGATTTCCGCAATCTTAACAACCCTGATGACAGGGGCAGTTGCAGGGCTTTTCTATGCGGGAAGACCCCACATGTTCTAAAAGAAGGATTTTCTGGGGAGTATAAAATCCTCAGAGATAACCCAGTTCCCTGAGCCTTTTCTTTATCTCCTCTTTCTCCTCGGGGTCTATCTCAAGAGTGTTTTCAAGGGAGGAGGAGAGAAGCTTTATTATGAACTTTTCAACCTCCATCCCTTCACGCTGTGCCCTTTCCTCCAGCATCCTGTAAAGGGAATCGGGTATCTCAACCTTCATTCACACCTCCTCAATCTTGCATTCTGTTTTTATCTTTTCTCCCTTTGGTATAACAAACCTTTCAGGCCTCTTCTCCCTGCAGTATTTCTCCATTATTTCCTGTAAGACGCCTTTCTCAATCACGGCTTCAACATCACCAAGTTTCTTTTTTATCTCCTCAAGCCTTTCATGTGCCCTTCTTTCAAGTTCATCCACTATTATGCGCTTCACCTCAAGGGAGGGATTCTCCCCCAGAAATCCCGCATACATGAGCCATGAGCCAACGCTTTCGGGCAGTTCCTCCTCTATCACATAAAGAACAAGCAGGTCTTTTTCCCCCTTAACCCTTTCCACTGCCTCATCTGTATCCCTTTCAGGAGTAAGAACCAGTATCACCATACCTCAACCCCCAGTAAAGGCCAGTAAAACCTTCCAACGAGGAGAAGGATGAGATAGAGAATGAAGGTGAGCATAACCCCGAACTTTATGGAGAACCTGAGTTCGTAGTATCCCGATGAGAAGGCTATTGCATTGGGTGGTGTTCCCATGGGCAAGCATAATGCAAGTCCTCCTGGAATGGTTATGCAGAGAGTTAAGAGAACAGGGTCAAAGGGAAGTCCATAAACCACAGGAAGCAAAAGGGCAACAGTTGCAACATTGCTCATTCCCTCGGTGAGAACAAGAGAAAGAAGAGAAAAAACTGCGAGGGTTGTAAACGGAGTTTTTGCAAGGGAGAAGAAGTATCTCTGTGAGATATATGCTGCAGCACCGGAACGAACCAAGGAAACACCAAGTGCCATTGCCCCTGCATACATGAGTATAATCCCCCAGTTGACCCATCTCTCAACATCCTTCCAGGTTATACCGCGGAATAAAAAGAGAAGTGAAGAGGAAAGTATTGCAATAAGAGAGATGTCAATCCAGCGATTGAAGAATATCCAGCCTGTGAGGGTGAGAATGTAAACGAAAAGGACAACCCTCTCGTCCCTTTTTAATCTTCCCATTCCCTTTAATTCTTCTTTTGCCTTTTCCTTAAAAGAAGAAACCTCAGGAGTGTCTCGAAGGGCAAGCGTAAGGATGAGTGTTCCTGCAAGCAGCCCTCCAATGGATACCGGCATTGCATACATGGACCATCTCAGAAAGGAAATTCTTATCCCGAAATTTTCCTCAAGCATTCCAATCGCAAGAGGAGCCCTTGCTCCTCCAAGCAGTGTTCCTATTCCCCCTATCACACATCCCCAGGCAAGGGACAGGAAGAGAAACCTTGAAAAGAGGGATTCCTTTGGTCTGAGTTTCAGTATCCCCGCCATCTCAATCACTATCGGAAAAAGTATTGCAGCAGCGGCATGTTCCGGCATGAAAAATGAGAGGACCGCCCCTGTCCAGAACACTCCAAGAATAAGGTTTCTTCCTGAACTTGCAAATTTTGAGATTATGTGGAAGGCTATCCTTCTTGAGAGCCCTGTCTTCATCAATCCCCCTGCAAGGATGAAACTTCCAAGAATGAAGAATATGGCTCTGTTCCCAAAGAGAGAATAGGACTCTGAAAGCGGAAGAATTCCCAGGAGGGGGATTAAGGCAAAGACAAGGAGTCCTGTAACGGAAAGGGGGAGGTATCGGGTGAGCCAGAGGGAAAATGTGAGAAAGAAAAGCCCGAGGGAACGATTTGCAGGGGTGGATATTTCATGGATGGGAGATGTGAGAAAAAAAATAAAAAGAAGAACACCGAGACATAAAATTGCCTTTTTTATCCTCTCCAGCATACCTCCCCATCCGACGAAACCTTTATGGAGAATTCAGAAAGAATGGAAGGGAAAAGGTCGTAGATGGAAAGGTTATCCTTTGTGAATTCTCTTTCTTTTACAAATAAGAACGCATCATCACGTGTATGCATTCCCTCTATATGTGTTTCACCTGAAAGAGTCTCTTTCTTCAAATTTCCCTTGAGGTCAAATCCATCAACGGGTTCAAGTATCAAATCGGGACCCAGGTCCGTATATGGACCTGAGTAAACCTCCTCCCTCCTCCACACCTTCTTTATAACCCTTTCCCCATCCACCGTTAGTTTTTCAAGATAAGACGCAACCTCCTCTCTCACCCTTTCATAGTCACCGGGTTCAACACTCCCCTTCTCCTCTCTTCCCTTCAGGTTTATATATATCCTCCCCGGAATAAGTGAATACGCAACGGTTTTTTCCGATATGTC
Source organism: bacterium (assembly GCA_029258725.1). Lineage (GTDB taxonomy): Bacteria > Hydrothermota > UBA3072 > JAPDKE01 > JAPDKE01 > JAPDKE01. Next base: position 39,563 of record JAPDKE010000032.1, read on the forward strand.
CCTTATGTCCTCTGGAGGCTCCTTATCAAAAAAGAGATACCCTCCATCCTCAAGGTACTTGTTGACAAAAACCTCTTTTTTCAGGGTGCAGAATCCGTGGTCTGAAAGTAAGATAAGCAATGCATCCTTTGCCTTTTCCGCAAGGGAAATGCTGAGTTCCTCAACCTCACTGTAAAACTTCCAGAACCTTTCATCTTTTTTCTTCCAGAAGAAGTGATTTATCCGGTCGGTCTCCATCACGTGGAGATGGAAGTAGTCCCACCTCTCCCTTATTAGTCTCTCCGCAAGTTCAAACCTCTTCCTGAGTGCAAGAAAGAGGTCTTCAAGATATTCATCCTTTCTGTCCTTTGCCTTTACCGGATTTGCATCTATTATGTATCCCATTTCTTTAAGAACCCTGCTGAACTCAGGAGGATAGGTTGCCTTTTCTATTTTCGTGGAGAGGAATCCTGATACAAGAATCCCGTTCACCTCAAACGGAGGGGTGGTCATGGGAATGTTTATGGATATAACCCTTTTCTTTTCCCGTGACAGAACCTCCTGGATAAACTCTGCCTTTCTGTCCTTTCCCGTGGGAATGAAGAAGGAAAGAGGGGAGGGCTTCCGGTCTATGAATCCAAATATCCCGTGCCCTCCCGGATTTTTTCCTGACATGTAGGAGGTCCATGCAACCGATGATATGGTTGGAAGAACCGAGGTCATTCTGCCAAAGGCTCCCCCGGTTATGAGTTTTGAGAAAAGGGGAAAACGCCCCTCCTCCATTCCCTTTTTAAGGAAGGAGAAGGGAACCCCATCCCAGCTTATTACAAGAACCCTTTTTCTTCTCTTAAATATACCCAAGGTCCTCAAGCCTCTTTTTTATTATCTCTTCCTCTTCCTCACTGTAAACCTGAGGCTCTATGTATCCAAGTTCCTCAAGTTTCCTCAGTATTTTCTGGAGGCTCTCCTCGGGTGTCTCTTTGTCGGTCTCGCATACAACCTCAGGATTCAGAGGCTCCTCATACGGGTCATCTATTCCTGTAAAGTTCTTTATCTCCCCTTTGAGTGCCTTTTTGTACATTCCCTTAACATCCCTCTTCATGCATACCTCAACCGGACACTTAACGTAAACCTCAACAAAGTCCTTCAAAAGCTCCCTTGCTTCCTGCCTTATCTCCCGATATGGGGATATTGCAGCGGTTATAACCACTATCCCGTTCCTCTGCAAAAGATATGCAACATGGTATATTCTTCTTATGTTCTCATCCCTGTCCTCTTTTGAATAACCAAGTCCACGGGATATGTGCTGACGCACAACATCCCCGTCAAGGACCTCAACCTTGAATCCTCTTTTTACAAGTTCATCTTTGAGCATCTGCGCAAGGGTTGACTTCCCCGAGCAGGGAAGACCGGTGAACCATACCGTGAATCCTTTTTCCATCCTCACCTCCTCTTTTATCTTTTTGGGTGAGAATAATGAAAAATTTAAACTCTGTCAACCTTGCGATTTTCCTCAAAAATAATCTTCCCGAAGTGGGTTTTTTGGGATTTGTGTGAGAGTGAAACGGTCTCAACTGCAATCAATGGATAAAATAAAACAATATTTTATTGCCTTTTATCCTTACCCCTTCTTTTTCTATCCAGTAATTCTCACCCTGCCGTCTCACCCGAACACCCAGTTTCAAAAGAGCAACATAAGCCGCCTCTTTTAAAGGATAGTGAACCCTATATCCATGTTCTTCACCAGGAAGCAGCACATCAGTGTGTAGAATTATCTTTAAAGTATCATTTAATAAAAACCCTTCAAGAAAGGGAATGAGTGTAGTATCTCCACTATACCCGAGAAATTCAATAGCATCTGCACGGAGCCTCCAGGGTTCATTCACATCCCTCGCATATTCTATAAGATACCTTCCATATCTCCTGTAATCTATCGCCCCCATCGCAACCATCGCCCACTTCTGAGTAGCAGAATCAAGATTGAAATACTCCTCCTCAAGAACCCGCAAAGCACACTCTCCCATCCTCCGAAGATATTCTATAAGATGCCGTGACTTAAGAACCCTCATGCACCTTATAAACACATGAGCCTTCTCAGCACACGAAACACGATACCTCTCATTTACCATCTTTATCACTTCATAACCTATAAAAGTGGTTACTCCCTTCTCCACATTTTCCTCCTTCTCCATATAAGACACCATCAACTCCACAACCTCCCTGTCCACATCCATCTTCTGTAACACCTTAGCAGCCCGTACCAGAATAATATCATTGCACAACAGGGTATCCCTGAGTATCATTTTTACCTGAGAAAGCCTTAGTCCCAATCGTTCAGCATCCATCAAAAGACTCTGTATTGCATATCTTCGAACTTTCATATCCTCTCTCTTATTCAAACCTACTTCAAGAAGAAAGTCTTTCGTCCCCTTTCTTGCGTTCATGCTAATCTGTTCGAGAATGGTTATCCTTAAAGCATTGCTTGTCATACGAGAAAAAGCCTTCCTTAAATCCCTGAAATTGTAATTTCCCTTCTTCACCTCCGCCACAAGACTATCATCATAGGAAAAGTAGTAAGAGCCCCCCATGGAAAATAAAAAGAAAGTCATGTAAAGATACATGAAGACCTCCTTTCATGTGATGCTGTTTCTTCACTATATACCTTCTCCCTCATATAACAGGGAGAGATGATTCCTAACTCCTGCCTCTTATTTGCATCAAATCTTTTCTCTTCCATTTTACATATCTTCCTGTGTGGGGTCAAGGATTCGCTGAATCTGCGCTGGCTGCCTGAAAAACGGTACCATTAACTTCTGAGTTGACAGGAAAGGCTCTCAGGTATAATCTCTCCTCATGAGGGTTCTTTACATCACGACTGCGTTTGCAAGGCATGAAAGGGACCACATAACACCATGGCTAACCGAGACAATAAAGGTTTTGAGAAGGAAAGGGGTGGAGGTTGAGGTCTTCACCTCTTCGTATAAGGGTCTCGGGAACCAGACTGTTTGCGGGATACCGGTTTACAGGTTCAGGTATTTTTTAAAAAACCTTGAAACCCTGACACACGAGGAGGCGGTTCCGGAGAGAATAAGAAGAAAAAAGATTTTCCTTTTCTTAATCCCCTTTTATCTTGGATCAGGGATAATCCATGCATTCCTGCATTCAAGGAGAAAGAAGTATGATATAATCCATGTTCACTGGCCATTCCCCCATATTCTCTTTGCACTTCCCTGGAAACTGAAAAAAGTCCCTGTTATTTCAACCTTCCACGGGGTTGAGATCATGTGGATAAAAAAGAAGATGCCGTATCTTTTACCTTTCATAAAATTCTCAATAAGGATTTCCCACGCTGTAACCTGCAACTCTTCCTATACACGCTCGCTTTTACTCGGGGTGGAAAAAAGTAAAGAAGTAAAAATAATTCCCTTCGGGAGCGGGATAGAGGTGAAGGAGAAAAAGAAAATAAAAAGAAAAATCCCATCGGTGCTTTTTGTTGGAAGGCTTGTTGAGAGAAAGGGGGTGACATACCTCTTGAAGGCATGGAGAAAGGTAAGGGAAAGGAAACATGCACATCTTTTCATTGTGGGTGATGGTCCTTTGAGAAAAGAACTTGAACGCGAGGCAGAGGAACTCGGAATAGACGACAGCGTTACCTTCACGGGATACATAACCAATGAGGAACTTGACCGAATGTACCGGAGTTCTGATCTGTTCGTCCTTCCTGCATGTGTTGACAGTAAAGGGGATACGGAGGGGCTGGGGGTCGTTTTGATTGAGGCATTATCAAGGGAAATTCCAGTTGTTGCATGTGCAGTGGGAGGAATTGTTGATATAGTGAAACACATGCGCACGGGAATTCTTGTTCCTGAAAAAAATCCCGATGCCCTTGCAGATGCAATTTTAACCCTGCTTGAAAATAAAAAACTTGCCTCCCGCCTCGCCAGGGAGGGGAAAAGATGGGTTGAGGAAAACTTCTCCTGGGAGGCGGTGGCAAAGAAACTTATCTCTTTATATCACTCTATCTCAGGATAAGAATCCTGGTTTTTTCTTTTCTTTCTCCCTCAATTACCGCGTAATACACTCCCGGAGGTAAGGGAAGGGTAAGTTTATATCTTCCCGGTCCCTCAAACCGTGTCTCTTCAAAAACCTTCCTTCCGGTAACATCATACACAGAAATGCAGGTGTATCCTGCGCTCTTCCTTGTATAGTAAAGCCCATTCACAAATGTCCTCCCCACTCCCTCGGGTCCAAAGGAGCCTCCAAGAACAACCGGGGTTGTCCACGGATTACCGAAAATGTCTTTGAGTGTCCCATCCGGATATATCGTGTCTCCGGGGACTATGGTTGTGCTTGAATCCTCAAGGAATATATAGAGAACCGTTTTCTCGTCATTCCACTTTACCGAATCAACCGTCCCCCAGGTATGTCCTCCAGAAGGAGTGAGTGCATAATCAAGGCTTTCGGGTGAAATATCCCCTGACATGCTCTCAGAGAAGTAAATCGCGACGATGTCGTCAGTGTCAACCCCTGATTGAACCACACTTCCATCGGATGCAACGGCAGAGTCTGCATGGGGAGGGATGGTATCCACGATCACAAAATCCTTGCTCAGAAGGTTGTTTGAAATAACCGTATCATTACTTACCAGGTTCACCGTTAGAGTGTAAAGAGAATCGGCAAAGGTAACAGGCCAGTCCGGGAAGGTGAAAAGGATGAAGGTGGTATCAAATACAACAAAGGTATCGCAGCAGTAAAGGAGCGTATCCATAGAAGATGGAGCGATGGTGCAGGAAAGGGAAAGAGTATCAAACGAAAGCACATTTGAAGAAAGGGACACAATAGGGGTAATCGTGTCAGGATTGTAAAGGGTATCGGGCGGTGACAGAATTGAATCTACTGCAGCATCAAATGGAACAAAATATACAAGGTAACCATTACCCAATCCATCTCCGCAGATGAAAAATCCATCCTCATAAGAAAGGACCTCGTGAAGTGGTATATCAACCTCACCTTCATAATATACGCCTCTTCCAAGATAAATCCCTGCAAGGGAATAAACATCCACATACACTCCATCTCTTCCACAGAGTATGGAATTCTCCAGTGAGGCAACCTCTTCACCGGTAATGGAAGGATAGAAATAAAGCCGTGTTCCCGTGCTTGTCCATACTCCGAGCCCGGCTTCCCCAAGTTCCAGGACAGACTCTCCTGGATAGATGGCAACATCCGGCGGATTGCTCACCGTAACCGCCACAGTATCCATCCAGAGAGAGATTCCGTCAGGGGAATATTTGGTGATAAAGTATCCTTCCCCATCCCCGAATTTCCCACCTGCATAACAGGAATAGGTAGATGTTAGGGCAAGACCTCCTCCTTCTCCTTTACAGATGGTATCTCTCCAGATGAGTGTCCAGTCAGGGGTTCTTTTCTCAATTATAACATCGTTTGAGTCCAGGGTAGTTCCCACCAGGAAAAGATTGCCTGAAGAATCGCACATCATACCAGAATACTTCACATCCCGTGGGAATGTATCCAGTGAAAGCCTGTTACCAAGTGTATCATATTCTGCAAGGAAGTGTTTGAAAACTCCCCAATCACTCTGGTAGGTCCCAAGAATATGAAGGACACCGGTTGAATCCAGGGAGATAAATTCGCCATAGGTGGACAAAGAGAAAGGTTGTGGGGTAAAACTATCCACCCATACCGGATTTCCATCGTAATCAAATTTTTCCACAAGAGCATACATCCCGGTAGCGGTTCCGGTGCAACCCGTGACCACCACCCCACCCCGTGTCAACACCATGTCAAGAAAGATGCAATTAAAACTCTCATGGGTGGCAACCCATGAAATACCATAATTGAAGGCAAGCAAAAGAAGCATACCTCACCCCCTTTTATTCAAGTTTCAGAATCCTGAAGTTCCCCTCGCCTGTTCTTATAAAGTAAACTCCTGCAGGTAAACACCTGACATCCATTCTTCCTTTATATACCCCTTTTTCCCTTTTTCTTCCCGCTATATCAAAGATAGCATATTTTTCTCCTCTTTCAAGTGGAAGATACAGAATCCCTGTGGTAATGATGCCTCTCCCTTTTTTACCCTTTTTCTCAATCCCTTCCATCATGCATTCAGACCCGAAGGTTATCTCATCAAGATACCATCCCTCAAACTGAATCTCATCCTCCTCACTGTAAAATGTGAATCTTATCCTGGTTGTATCTCCGGGACTGAGAGGTATCTTGTACCTGTAATGCTCCCATCCCTGAGAAGGTCCAGCAAGGACATCCAGGAACTTCCATCCTCCCTTCTCGTAGTCCACCATGCAGAAGTCCCATCCCCCCTCGGTATGATACCACGTCCAGAACTCAAGATAGGCGCCGGGAAGAACCTCAAGGGGTGGGGTGATGAGAGATGAAGTAAACCCGGAAGGATAGGTATGGAGGGAGTCTATACCGCAGTAGAAGGCATAACCGGAAAGGAAGTACCTGTAAGAAGTCGTATCCCAGTAATCTCCGCAAGTCCACCCGGTAAGGTCTGAACAGTCCCAGTGATAAGAAGAATATCCCACGGGGATATACATGGTATCCTTTCCAGCATAAATCTCCACCATTCTCTTCTCTCCTGAAAGGTCCTGAAAGAGGAAGGAAACAACGAGGGAATCGCCAGGAGAGAGCGAGGAGATACAAAGGGTTTCTGGAAAAACCGCAAGGGTATCAGGAGAAGAAAGATGAATAGCACAGGAAGGAGATGCAGCACCTCCGGTATTTGTAAAAACAGAATAAACATTCCCACTTCCACCGGGCAGGATTTTTTCAAAGGAGTAATTTTTGAGAACAATATTCCAGTTTTTAACCTCAAAGGTAAGGGTTCTTCTGGTTGTATCCTGGGATACGAATTTCATAATCAATACGCATACATCTCCATCAGATGCAGTGGAGTCTATTCTTCCTGAAAAGAAAACCGTGTCTTTATCCCCTGGAGGAATAAGGAGAGAAAGGGTTGTATCAGCCTGAAGGGGCGGGTTTGAGGAAACTGTGATGGACTTTACCGTATCCGAAAGGTTGTTTGTGAGGCAGACCTCAAATCCAATTGTCTCTCCTGGTTCTGGAATCCCATCCCCATCCTCATCCTGGAGTATAAGGGAATCAAGGGAAATTGAGGGGGTGTAGAAAAGGGTATCAATAAATGGAATGTGGTTGAAGGCGAAAACACAGAGTTCAAAGGTATCAGGTGGTGCAAGTGAAAGGAATATATTTCCTGTTGCGTCCGTGTTTCCCCTTGCAAGGAGGCTATCGTGCCACAAAACCGAAACGCGTGCATTCTCCACCCCTGCAAAAACATAAATTCCAGCAGGTTCAACCTCAACAGTAACTCTTAAAGATTCAGGAATTCGTGTATAGACATACATCGTGGGATCGGCAAGGAGTGTCAGGGTGTATTCCATCCATCGGTAATCGTTTTCCTCTCCTGCACGAGGGACGAAGTATAGTTTGAGTTCATTGAATACCTCCCCAAGGGATTTTTCTTCTCCATAAAGCAACTCAAAAAACTTTCTGTCGAAAACATCGGAAACCCCGTATCCAGGGAATCCGGGAATGTACCATCCGTATCGGGAGTTTCCTATGTAGAATCCTCCACCCGAATCTGCCAGAACAAATGCCTCCCCAAAGGAGGCGTAATCAAATGCACATGTCCAGCATCCTACGGAATAAAAAATACCCGTGATCCTATCTCGATTTTTCAGCGTATCAAGCGCATCGGAAAAAAGGTAATCCGTACCTGTCTGAATCACGGAAATATTTCCATGCCCATCGTGGTTTATTATATTCATTCCCCTGTTTATGGAGTCAACCACCCATGAGGAGTTATAGGAGTAAAGAAGGGCGTAAAGTCTTTTGACAGGATAGGGAATGTAAGGCACTATCATTTCCTTTGCAAGCCCGCTGTATGTTTCTCCATCAAGGGAATTTCCCAGGAAGAGCACATTTTCCTGGTAATCCTGCCTCACTGCGCGCTCGTAGGTGATAACCTTGTTTACGAAAATCTCAACATCCTGAGGAAATGTAACCGGTGCCCTTCCAACAACCACGTCAGGGACAAGGTCGCAGGAGTCTTCAATTTCACCAAATACATTATCCCCATCCTCATCCCAGGTTCCATCAAGGTCTGCATAGTAGAGGTCACAGGGAATTGAGTCCTCATCAGGGTAGTAGCCCGCATCACTCGGCATCGCAAACGCCTCTCTTTCAGGAATTATGGAAACATCGCCACCAAGAATGGCATAAACAACCCCGGAGTCAGGGAGGGTTTTAAGATAGTTTCTTATCTTTTCCTGCCTGTCCCTTCCGGTGTATCTTCCCTCAATCCACTGGACCGTTCTTACCTCTGTGAGTATTCCCTTTCTCTTGTGCCACTCAACAAGGGAAGTAAAATAAGGAACAAGCAATGAATCCGTGATAATAACGCAGTCAAATGCTCCCTCTCCAGGTAAAAGGAATTTTACCGGTTTCCCTCCTTCAATCTCATACTCCCTGATCACAATGAGTTTTTGCTCGCAGGGAAGATATATAACAGGATGGAGTATAAACTTCTTCACCCTTTCCCCCCTCATCCATCCATATCCCTTAAACTCAACCCATTTTCCAGGGTAAACAGGAAGGGAGTAGTATTTTTCATCAGGAGGGGTGAATGTGAATTTTTCGGGATGTGAGAGGGGGACGGAACGCTGTGCAGGATAAACGGGTAAGGAGAGATTGATGGTTTCTGCCATGAGAATCTTAAATTCAGGATTTCCCTTAACCAGGAGTGGAATCTCTGGAAGCAAGGGAGCACCTGGTTTGCCGTAGAGATATCCTTCTTTTACTTCAATCACCGTGTATCCATCCTTTTCATGGATTAAAGGAGAAGAAAGAAAAAGGGAAAAAAGCACTATCATTCCATCCTCCTTATTTTTTCAAATGCATCTCTCAATCTCCGATACGTATCGTTTACATCAGATGCCCTGTTGTATGCGTTGGTGAGGTGTCCGTAAAAGATCTTCCATGCTTTTTCCACATCATCCATGGCTCTCGCAATTTCCCTGAGGCTATTTGCCACCTTCTCCGCCTTCTCTGAAAGTTTCTTTGCATGAACCCCGGCACGGATTAACTGAAGGTTCTGAAGAAGGGTTGTGGGGGAAACAACCTGAACCCCTCTTTTTGCATAGTCCCTCAAAACATCATGCGCCTCCTGAAGCAGGAAGTAAAAAACTCCTTCGGATGGAATATAGGCAAATGCAAAGGGCAAGGAGCCCTGGTCAGGACGGACGTAATCGCCTGCTATCTTCTCCAGGTGCTTTCTAACATCGTTTACAAACTCCTTCTTCAGCTTCTCCCTTTCCATTCCTTCTGCCTCAAGCATCTTCATATACTTTGTTAGGGGAAATTTCGAATCTATACAGAGAATACCCTCTGATGTATAGATTGACGCATCGGGCTTTTTTCCCCAGGGAACCTCTTTTCTTATTCTGAACATCTCCCCGGGAAGAACATCTGAAAGGATGAATTCAAGGGTGAATTCCCCGAACTTTCCCCTTTCCTGTGATACTGCGAACATCTTCTCAAGCGACTGGTAAAGGTTCTTTATCTCCTCCACATGGGTTGCAAGGGTCCCGAGTTTTTCCGAAAGCCCAAGTTTCATCCATGCTCCGCTTATCGCAGGTTCCACATCCTCAACCCTCATTCTTTCCCTTCTCACCAGAAGAAGGATGATAACCAGAAGAAGAACTATGATGGAAATGTAAAATGCAATCGTCATTTTGATACGGTTATCTTTTTGATTTCTCCCTCATCATCCACGGTTGCCCTCAGGATTTTCTCATGCTCGGTTCCATCTGGAAGGGTTATCTTTTTCCTGAAGGTATACGTCTTTATCTTCCTGGGTGGAACGGGCAGCATCCCCGCCTTTGCAAAAAGAGAGGAAGGATGGGATACTTCCTCCTCCCTTATCTCAGGTTCCACCCCCTCAAATTCAGGAAATTGCTCAACTATCTTCTTTATGACAGGGTCCATTTTAACCTCCCGAGTGGATTACCATACAGAACAAACTGCAAAAGGGTCTTCTCGTCGTCCTTATCAAGATATCCCTGCTCCTGCACAGTCTTTCTGAAAAACTTGCGCTTTGCCTCAAGCAATGCCTCACCGCATGTTTTTCCATTTTTGAGTTCCTGGAAGTAGAGTTTTACGAGAAGGTCTGCCTCGGTTGATGGTGGATAATAGGGACCGTAGGCAATGGTGGTTGAACCCAGGAAAGAGACCGCACCTTTCTTGAGGAATGTCAACGCAATGGATTCATCACACTTCTTATCAAGAATATAAGCACCATAACATGCCTCGGATGCAACCACTCCCGAAAAATCGGGGATTGAATGTGGGGAGAGAATTACAGGATATTTCCCTTTTCCCTCACCATACCAGTAAGGAGACGTATCAGACCCGTGGACGTTGAAGTAAAGGATTTCTTTTTTTAAGGAAGGGAGGTCCTTTTCTTCGGATGGAGGGGAGACAACCATTTCCTCCTTTCCCACTTCTTTATACACCTCCAGTGCAGCCTCCTTCCATACCGCAGCGGTAACTCCGAGGCTTTCTGCCCCCACCTCTTTCTTGCCAATGGACCTCAAAAGGGCAATGAGCAAATCAAGGCTTCCACCATCCGGAAGTCTTGAGAGTGCAAGTTCTGGAATGAGATAGTCATCGTCAAGGGATGCATAGAGATTGTCGGTGTAAACATACAGGTCAGGGTCGTAGGTTGGATTTTCAACCTTTTTAAAAGGAAAGAGTTCATCCCCTCCAACAAGAACGACCGTATCCCCGGGTTTTGCATGCTTTTTTATCCCATCCGGTTCAATTATCTCCCATCCCACACGCTCCATCTCCTTAAGTAGCCTTTCCTTCCCTTCCTTCCCGAACCTCCTCTCCACCCTTTCCGGAACCCACACCAGATACATTTCCCCTCCTTATGTAAATCCACAATCCCATAACATCTGATGGCGTCACTCCGGGTATCCTCATCGCCTCACCGAGTGTCCTGGGTTTTGCCTGTGCAAGTTTCTGTCTTGCCTCTATCTTCATGAGTTTCACATCATTATAGTCAACCCAGTCGGGAATTTCAATCTTTTCAAGTTTTTCAAGTTCCTTTGCCTTCCTCTTTTCTCTTTCTATGTATCCCTCATACTTTGCTCTTATTTCAACCCTTAAGGCAACCTCAGGTGGGACCTCACCGATGAATTCAAAAAGGTCCCTGAGTTCTATCCTGGGTCTTTTGAGAACAATCCAGAGGGGAACCGCATCCTTAACCGGGCTTTCCCCCTTTTTCTCAAGGACTTTATTTATGAGGACAGGTTTTACTCTTTTTTGCAATTTTTTAATTGTCTCCTCAACCTTCTTCATTCTATCCTTAAGCCTTTCGTATGCCTCTTTTGATACAAGTCCAAGTTCGTATCCATAGTGCATGAGTCTTTCATCCGCGTTGTCCTGTCTCAAAAGCAATCTGTATTCAGCCCGGGATGTGAACATGCGATATGGCTCTTTCGTTCCTTTAGTCACAAGGTCGTCAATGAGGACCCCGGTGTATGCCTCGTATCTTTTAAGAACAAGCCCTTTCCTTCCCTCAAGTTTGAGTGTTGCGTTTATCCCTGCTATTATCCCCTGGGCTGCTGCCTCCTCGTATCCAGATGTTCCATTTATCTGTCCTGCAAGGAATAGGTTTTCTATGAGTTTTGTCTCAAGGGTGTGGTATAACTGGGTCGGATAGACAAAGTCGTATTCTATTGCATATCCCGGTCTTAGAACTTCAACCTCCTCAAGTCCTGGAATGGTTTTCAGGAACTTTATCTGGACATCCTCTGGAAGGGAGGTTGCAACACCATTGAGGTAATACTCGTTTGTGTCAAGCCCTTCGGGTTCAACAAAAACAGGATGCTTATCCTTATCCCTGAACCTCACAACCTTGTCCTCTATGGAAGGGCAGTATCTTGGACCTATTCCAACAATAACACCCTGGTAAAGGGGGGAGCGGTCAAGGGAGGAAAGGATTATTTCATGGGTTTTCGGGTTTGTGTAGGTGAGGTGGCAGGGAATCTGCGGGGGATTGAAGTCTTCGGTTCGGTGGGAGAAGTGCTCGGGGTCTTCATCACCGGGGTCAAGTTGCATTTTTGAAAAATCTATGGTCTTTCCATCCACCCTGGGTGATGTTCCTGTTTTGAGTCTTCCAAGTTTGAATCCGAGTTTTTCAAGGGAGGCGGAAAGTCCATACGCGGGAAATTCCCCAAGTCGGCCTGCGGGGAAGTTTTTCAATCCTATGTGTATGAGACCTCTCAGGAATGTTCCTGTTGTTAAGACCACTGCATCCGCATAGTATTCAAAACCCGTCTGGGTTTTCACTCCAATTACCTTTTTCCCTTCAACCAGCAGTTCTTCAACCACCGCCTGTTTTAGGGTGAGATTCTCCTGGTTTTCAAGGGTCTTTCTCATCTCCTCCCTGTATTTTTTCCTGTCTGCCTGTGCCCTGAGGGACCAGACTGCTGGTCCCTTTCTCCTGTTGAGCATTTTGAACTGTATTCCGGTCTTGTCGGTATTGAATCCTATCTCCCCTCCAAGTGCATCCACCTCAAAAACAAGCTGGCTTTTTGCAAGTCCTCCAACCGATGGGTTGCATGACATCTGCCCGATGGTATCCAGGTTTATTGTGAGAAGGAGGACCCGGAATCCCCTTCTCGCACCAACAAGTGCAGCCTCAATTCCCGCATGCCCTCCTCCAACCACAATGATATCGTACTTCATGGAAGAAATTTAAGAAAATTTTAAGGAAAAGTCAAATGGGGGTGCCAGTTTTAATTGCCTCTTTTACCACCGACATGGTATAATTTTTATAATATTCCACCTCTTCCTCTGATTTCAGAATCACATCTGCAGGAATGCGTTCCTTTGCAAGGGCTTTCAGGAGTTTTCCCGTAAGTTTCATTTTTATCTGTATGGGAATGGCGTTTTCAGTCACGATGAGAAAATCCCAGTCGCTTTTTACATCCTCCATTCCCCTTGCTCTTGAGCCAAAAAGCACAATTTTTTTTACTCTTACATTCTCTTTTTCCAGGGTCTTTAAAATAGCCTGTTTTGCTCTTTTGAGTATTTCTTCTCTCTTCTCCATGATTTTTCTCCTTTTTAATGAATTTAATCAAAAGGATATAAAATGTCAACTACAACTCCTTCAATCCCTTAATCACCGCTTTAACTACATCAATCTTCTTCTCATCCATTCCCCTCAATTCCATCTGGAGGGATTCAATGATTTTCTCTTTTTCATCCTTATCAAACTCAAAAATTTGAGAAAGTGGGATTTTAAGGGCATCGGCAATCTTTTTAAGGGAGATAATGGAAGGGTTTACAACCGCCCTCTCAATCTCTCCAAGATAGGTGGGATGAAGACCCGCCTCATGTGCAAGTTTCTCAATGGAATACCCCTTCCTGTTTCTTAAATCCCTTATTCTGGTCCCGAGCACCTGCAAAAATTCTTCCATGCCTTTATCCTTCATTTTTCACTCCTTTTTGTAGAAAATAAACCCCGATTTTGAAAACATAAAGAGGAGATAGACTGCATTTTTTACTTGACAAAGATGGATATAGACTGTATAATATTTAAAAAACTTAAAAAGGAGGTGCTGAATGAAGAGATTGGTTGTATGGACCTTTGTATGTGTCTTTCTTATAGGAGCAGAATGTATGGAATTGATGGAAGAAATGGAAGCTAATGAACTTCAACATCGATACCGAACACCCGAAAAGCTAGAGACTACCCCACCAAAGGTAGAGATAATTTACCCTCAGAATATGGCTACTGTACCACCTGGAAGCTATGTTACCATCAAAGTGCATGCTTGGGATGAAAGTGGAATTAGAAAGGTGGTATTTAAGATATCCGGTGCACGAACCATTACTTATGCAGATTATGACCCTCCTTATGAATATGTATGGAAAACTCCAGAACGGAAAGGTCCTTATATTCAGGTGGGTCATTCAATAGAAGTCACTGCGTATGACAACTATGGAAACACCAGAAGTGTGCGTATTCATGTAAATGTAGGAAGACCATAAAATTATATAATATTCGCTTTGACGAAGTCCGTATTTACAACCGCGCCCTGGGTGAGGAGGAAATCCAGGCGCTTTATCGGTATTACACAGGGAGGAGGAAGAAGTAAGGAAACCCCGAAACAAAAAAGTTTATCAAAACTTCAAAAATAACTCATCTCTGTTTCATCAACTTGACTTTTCTATATCACTGATTAATATAGAAAATGAATAAACGCAGGAGGTAAATGTATGGAAAAAAGAGAATTGAAAAAACTTTTAAGGAATCATCGGAAAGAACTGGAAAAATTTGGAGTAAAAAGGATAGGAATTTTTGGTTCCTTTGCACGAAATGAAGCCACGGATAAAAGTGATATAGACCTTGTCGTGGAATTTGAAAAAGACAGAGGGGGAATGAAAGATTTTGTAGAACTGATAGATTTTCTGGAAAAACTTCTGGGAAAGTCCGTGGATTTACTTACCCCCGGTGGTAT
>JAPDKE010000030.1 GCA_029258725.1 bacterium
TATCTTTCCTGGAAGGCGAGAGAATACGATTTTCATTCAAACTTCATTGCACTTGCTGCACAGGTAAATGAAAATATGCCATATCATGTTGTTTCCCGCCTCTTTGAAATCTCCCATCTGCACAATATAAGACTCAAGGATTCAACCATACTTTTCCTGGGCGTTGCATTCAAGAAAAATGTTGGAGATACACGGAATTCCCCGGCACTGAAGATAATAGAGATTCTCAATGGAAGGGTGGGCAGGATAATTTACAACGACCCCCATGTCCCTGAGGTAAAGATATGGGGCGAGAGGGTTCGTTCGGTTCCACTTACCGAGAAGGTCCTGAAGGAGGCTGCAATCACTGTTATAACTGCAGCCCATTCTGCATACGATTATCACTGGATAGTTGAGCATGCGAATATCATTTTTGATACGAGAAACGCAACGAAAGGAATAAAAAGTCCAAAAGTTTACAGGCTTGGCGCACCCAATCCATGATTTTTCTTCTCTCATTAATTCAGGGCATGTGGGTTGTGAGATGGGAAATACCGGATGTTCCCTCTGCACTCAAAATGGTTGAAGATGCAGCCCGCTGTGGAATAACCGACATCTTCCTCCAGGTCTATGCAAGGGGAGAGGTTCTGTATCCTTCTTCCTTCATTCCCAGATTTGAAGAGTTAAGAACCCGTGAGGACCTTCTTTCCCTTGTTCTTGAAGAGGCACATAAGAGGGGAATAAGGGTTCATGCATGGCTCAATCTATTCTACACCTGGTCCCAGGCCCCTTTTCCCCCTCATTCCCACCACATAACAAGAAAATATCCTCAATGGTTTGTTGCTGACAGGACTGGAAGGAGTATTTTTACATATTCAATTGATGAATTGAAAAAGAAGGGATTGCCGGGATACTTCACCTCTCCATTTTCGGATATTTATGAGTATCTTTTAAAAATGGTTAAGGAAGTTCTCTCCTATCCCGTGGATGGAATCCACCTTGATTACGTTCGCTATCCTGCTCCTTACTTCGGGTATGAGTTGCCTGCAAGGAATTACTTCTATTCCAGATATGGGGTTGATTTCTTTCAGGACCCTCTTATCTCCTTTTTTAACCACCGGGCACTTGAAAAAATGCACATGGAGGAGAAGAAAAAAAGAATAACAGAGCTTGTGAGGGAAATAAGAAAACTCTCGCGAGGAAAAATACTTTCGGTTGCATGCCTCCCTGATCCAGAAGAGGCAGAGAGACTTGGACAGGACTGGGTGGGATGGTTGAAGGAAGGCCTTATTGATTACGCAGTTCCCATGACCTATACCGCAAGCCCGGAATGGTTCAGAAAGAGAATAAAAAAATATCCACGGGATAAGGTTCTTCCAGGGATTGGAGGATACTTAACGGATTGTTCCATAGTAAAGAAAGAAATAAAGATTACAAAAGATATGGGATTTAAAGGATGGGTTATTTTCTCTTACGGGTCTTCTGATCTTACCTGCCTTCAGTCGTCAACCCAGTAGAGAAACCTTCCACAATTCGGACATGTATGAATTCTTTCGTTCTTTGCCTTCTGTGAAATAAGGGAGGTGGGAAGAAGCATATAACATCCCTGACATATTCCATCCACCACAGGAACAACAGGGTTTCCATATCTCTCTGAAAGCCTTTCATACCTTCTCATCAAATGTGCATCAATCTTTTCAATAATTTTTTCCCTTGCCTTTTTCAATTCCTCACATGGCTTGATGGGAAAACCCATCTCCTCTTCTTTCTCCTTTTCCTTTATGAGTATGTCAAGTTCCTGAAGGGAAATAAGGAAAAGGAGCTGTTTGTTCATTTCTTTTCCCTGAGGAGCCCGTTTAGGAATTTTACAAACTCCTCTTTTTTCTCAATTTCCATCCATTCTTTCTTCCTGGTGAGCTCACGGGAAATTTCCGCTATCTTTCCAAGGGTTATGAGATACCGGTTTTTCGGGTCGTATGGAGGAGCCACTATCAAAAAGAAAAGATGAACAGGTTTTCCATCAAGGGCATTGAAATCAACGCCTTTTTTTGACCTTCCGACAATCACAAAAACATCTTTAAGTGCAAGGGTTCTTGAATGTGGAATTGCAATTCCCTTCCCAATGCCTGTTGTGCCGAGATTTTCCCTTTCCAGCAGACGCTGATAAATCAGTTCCTTCTTATCATCCCCCACCGGAAGAAGGTCCACCAGTTCCCTTAAAACCTCCTCCCGGGTGGTTGCCTCAAGTTCCAGTTTTACAAATTCAGGTTTGAAAACATCCTTCATTCTTCAATGTTTATAGCACATATTGATTTCCCTGTCAAGCATTTTAATTAAGATGATACCACCTGAGACCCCGGCTCCTCTTAAAAGACCCAAAATCCTGGAAAAACCGATGTGATAACCCGGTATTTACCCATTACCTGGTTTTGTAACCTTGACATTTCTTTTACTTTCACCTATCCTCCTTAGTGATGATAGCATTTGGGGGTAAGGATAAGGTAATAGAAAAGGCAAGGAGGCTTTCTGCTACAGGTAACTGGGAAAAGGCGGTGGGTCTCCTGGAAGGGCTTTTGCGCGGGGACTCAGAGGATGTTCCCGTAATGGAAGAGATAGTGAGAATATACATTGAAAACCAGAGATTTGCAGAAGCAGTAACCTGGTTGAGGAAACTTGAAAGGCTCGTCAAAAGGGAAAATGTTATAAAGTTCACCCTGGATCTGTATTACCAGCACGGTTCCCCCTCCCGAATAGGAGAGTATCTCATAGAGAAGTACATTGAGGAAAGAGACCTGGAAAATGCTGCAAAGATTCTGAATGAACTTCCGGATGAGGATAAAAAGAAACTCAGGGTGAGGGAAAAGGAGATAGTTGAGAACACGGTCATGAAGAAGGAAAGATGGGGGCCAAGGGACCTCGTCCATCTTTATTTCCTCATTCTTTTCTACGAAATGGAGGACTTCAAAAAGGCGAGAGAGTACCTCAATTTGATACTTGAAAGGAATCCTGAGGAGAAGGGAGTGATAAGCATGGAGTACCGCAGGGTGGAGAGGGAGTATTATGGAAATCCGTTTATTTCCATAGGTATTGGAGAGATGGAGCTTTCTGAGGGAAACATTGAGGCAGGACTTTACAGTTTGAAGAGGGCGGTTGAGAGAAATCCAGAGGTTATAAACGATGCAATAGAGGTGCTGGAGAAATTTAAAGATAAAGGGAAGGAAATAGCAACTGTTCTTGCAGACTTTTACCTCAAAACCGGGCATCAGGATAAGGCATTTGAACTTGCATCGGTTCTTGAGAGGGATGATGCACTCAATAAATACCGGGAGATAATAAGGAAGGACCCGGCAAATATTGAGGCAAGAAAGAGACTTTGTGACCTCTATATTTCAATGGAGAGATATGAGGATGCCTTAACAGAACTTGAGCACATCTCCGAGGTTGAGGAGGAGAAAGAATTTACAGAGGTGATGCTTGAGAGAATTGAAAAGAGTGGGGTCCAGACCTATGACATAATTTACAGGCTTTCAGAAATTTATGGAAAAACAGGGCATCCTGACCGCTCTGCAGAGCTTCTGAGGAGGGCGTGGAGAAACTTTCCCCAGTATGAAGGGGAGATAAGGGAAAAGGTAAATTCATTCCTGAAAAAATTCCCTGAAGAGCCCGAACTCTTGTTCCTTCAGGGGGAGATACATGTGAAAAAGGGAGAGAAGAAGGAAAGTGTTGAGGTTGCAGAAAAACTTCTCTTTTCAGGGCATACTGAAAAGGCAAGGAGACTTGCAGAACTCATAAAAGAGAACTTCCCTGACTTCCATCAGGGGAAACTTCTCTACGGGATTCTCTGGATGGAGGAGCCTGAAAAGGCACAGGAACTCATAAGGGAGGCATTGAGAGAAAATCCGAAACTTATTCCCCTATTCTTCAGGGAGATGGATTATGTTTTGAGGAAAAAGCAGGAATGGGCTCCCCATGGAGTAAAGGTTTATGAGGCTCTTGAGGATCTGAATCTTCCTCCCTTTGCCTACAACTTTGCTCTTGCAGAGGCATACTGTCTTGCAAAAAACTGGGAGCGGGCATCCCTTTACTATATAAAAGGACTTAAAAGAGAAAGGGATAGAAAAGACTTTATTCTCAAGCAGGTTTCAAAATACCTTGAGGAAAGTCCTGAGGTTCACTTCATCCTTGCGGATATACACCTTTTCTTTGGAGAGTATCCCTCGGTAAAAAGGGAGGTTCTTTCTGCGGTGTCAAAGGATGAAAATCTCAGGCAGCGTGCGATAACCTATTTCACGGGAATAATAAAGAGAAAGGAGGATGTAAAGGAGTTCTATGAGGCAGTTCTTGAGCTTCTTTCCGATGGAGGATACTACGAGGAGGTTATTGAGTATGGAAGAAAGGCACTGGAACATGTTCCTGAGGAGGAGAGGAAGAGGATATACTTCTACCTGGGTGTAGCATACGGGAAAACCGGAAACTACCGTTCTTCTGCTGAACTGATTGAGAAGGGAGTTGAGGAGGAGGTTCTTGATAAGGGAATAGAGTACCTGGAGGAGTTTTACACCACCTCGGGCAAAGAACCATCGGTTGTTCATGCCCTTTCCCATCTTCACAGGATGAAGAAAAATTATGAAAGGTGTGCCGAGCTTCTTTACGAACTTGCGCATATAAAACCCGAGATGAGACAGGATGTGAAGAAGGAAATGGAAGAACTTGTGGACGAGTCGCCGGTCAACGGAACCGTGAGGCTTTACAGAGGGGTTCTCATGCTTGAGGATGGGGAAGGAGAGGGTGAGGAGGAGATAAAAAAGGGACTGAAATTCTCACCGGAACTCGGAGATAGTGCAATTTCACTCCTTAAGGATATCAGGAATCTCCTGTGCGGGAGGGTCCTGCTTGAACTGCTCAAAAAGAAGGGAAAAGATGAGGATGCCCTTGAGGTTACCCTTCAACTTGCAGAAAAATTCCCCGAACACCTTTCAGAATTTACACCGGTCCTGAAAGAACTTGGTGAAAAACTTGAACTCCCTCCTGAAAAATTGATGAAGATATGCGAGCTATTCAGAAAGGATGGAAAGAACGAATGGACAGCAGAGTTCCTTGAAAAACTGCTTGAAAAGGAACCTGGGTATGCAGAAAGGATTTACTCATGGCTGGATGAGGATGAGGATAAAAGTATTATGCTGGTGAGAATTCACTCGGTTCTTCTGCTGGGAAGAAAGGAAGAGGCTCTGAAATTATCCTGGAGGTTTCTCGAACTCCATCCTCAGGATGCAGAAAAACTCCGTCCCTGGGCTGAGGAGATAGGCGATTCCCTTCTTCTTTCAGCACTTTATCTTGAACTTGGAGAATATACCCGTGCAATTGGGACCATAAAAGCACTTCCTCTGAAGGAGAGAAAGGAATACCTTGAAAAACTGCTTGAAAAAGACCCCGGAATGGAGGAGGGAAGGCTGGAACTCTCCTACATACTTTTCCTTGAGGGAGAAAAGGAAAAGGCAAAGGAAAACCTGCGTGTTTTAAAGGAAGACAGTGAATTAAAAAGGGTTCTACTGTGGTCTCTTGGTGCCGGAGAGAGACCTTCCCTTGAGGAGATAGAGAGGGTAAGAAAGAAAATACTGGAGGACAAGATTGAACTTGAGGAAGAACCTGAACGAAGGTTCTTCATGCTGATAAAAAAGGGAGACTATGCCCGGGCAGAGGAGATTGCAAAAGAGAAGAAGAGGCTTCTTCCCTGTCTTTACGAACGTAAGGGAGAACTGCTTCCTGCCTTCTATCTCTCTCTTGCCTGTGGGGATGAGGATACCTTGCTCAGGGTTACAGGGAAGATGGGGCTTTCAGCCTTCGCACTTGCACTTTCCATAAACAAAGGAAAGGGATTTCCTCCACCTGCAGCACAAAAGATAATATGGAAGGAGGTAAGGGAATGATATGTCCTTTCTTTTCAAAAAAAGTGATAAAAAAAGAAATAAAATATGATGCAGAAGGTAAGATAATTGAGGAAAAAGAGATACCATCTTGGGAACCTGTTGAATGCAGAAAAGAGGAATGTATGCTTTACGACAGGGAGGCGGGAAGGTGCGGGCTTTTGCCTTCCCCGGAAACAAAAGAACTGAGAAGACTCGGGAGCATTGAAGAGAGATTGAGAGAATTGAGGGATGGGATAGAGAGGGTTGAAATGGGATTGACCAGGGGAATGGAGGAGGTGAAGAGTATAAAGGAGACAGTTTTCACGGGCATTGGAGATTTGAGGGAGAGATTGGAAAGACTTGAGGAAAAGGCAGGGAAGGTTCCTGAAAAAATGGACGAGGTAAAGGAAAAGGTGAGGGACATCCTTGATACCGCAGTTTACAGAATTTCCAGCGCAATGGGTGAGGGAAGAAGGGAGATAAAGGAGGAAATTAAAGAGGTTGTAAAGGTGATGGAGGAGGAGAAGGCATGGGTGAAGGAGAGGATGGATGAGTTGAGAGAGAAAATAAGTGAAATGCTATCAGGGCTTGCAGAGGAAGAGAAGAAAGTTGGAGAACTGCTTGAAAGGATAAACGAATGGATGAAAAGGACCGAAGAAACTGAAAGGGAGAGGAGGGCAAGGGAACTCAATGATAGGGCAGTTCTTCTTTACTATGCGGGAAATCCAGATGGGGCGTTGAAGGAGATAGAGCGGGCTCTTGAGTTGAACCCATCCTCCGCCTCGGCATGGCTCAATAAGGGCATAATTCTTTCAGGGAAGGGAGAAAAGGATAAGGCAATTGAGGCAATGAAACACGCCCTTGAACTTTCTCCTGACCTTGCCGAGGCCTACAACGCCCTCGGTGTCCTTTACCATGAGGAGGGAGAGATATCCACTGCAGTGGAATACTTTAGAAAGGCAGTGGAGAAGAAGCAGAACTTTGCCCTTGCATACCGGAATCTGGGATTTGTTCTTAAGGAAATGGGAAATCTGGATGAGGCAATAAAGGCATGGGAGAGGGCACTTGAACTGGATGAAACCCTTGAGGATGTTAGAGATGCCCTCTCCGTTTACAGGGAAGGGAGGATAGACCATGCCTGATAAGGAAATATCTCCGTGGGATGAAATTTTTGGTCCCCCAGAGGAGGAAAAGGAAGAGAAGAAGAAAGAGGAGAAGGAGGAAGAGACATTTTTCCTGGTGGAGGAAGAAAAGAAAGAGGAGAAGGAGGAGAAAGAAGGGGTTTCCGAGGAAAAGAAGGAGGAAGAGGCTCTTCTTTCCATAACCGAGAAAAAGGAGGAGAGGGGAGAAGTGGACATTCTTTCGTTTCAGGGAACGCCTGACAGATTTCAGGAGAGGAGTCTTGAATCCTTGGAAGAGCCTCTGCTTCCCCCTGAGAGAGAGGCTCCTCCTGTGGAGAAAGAAGAAACCCCTCCTCCTGCGCCTGAACCAGCGGTGGAGGAAAAACCCGAGTTTGAAAGATATCTTGCCCTTATCCATGACCTTCTTTCCCATCGTTATTACGAGCCTGCCAGGAAAGCAATACAGGAGATGGAGCGCAGGTTTCCGCGCACTTGACAGGTTCTAAAATGGAACTTAAATTTAAATAAAAAGGAGGTAAGGTATGGAATTTCTCATCCTTGGAGGAATGGTTCTTCTCATGAACATTTTCAAGGGTGTGAAGGTCATGAAAGATGCAGTAAAGTCCCTTATGGGTCTCAAGATTCCAATTGGAATAGTAGTGTTTCTTGTTGGAATATCTGCGCTTTCCAGGGGTGCAAGGACCCTCTTCCCGGGCATAATGGGACTTGTGTGCGGGGTCATGCTGATAATAGACCTCATAAAACTCATTCCCCAGACAGAAGAGACGATAAAGAAACTGGAAAATTCCATGCTCGTCCTTGAGGTTCCCATAGGTATCCTCACCATCGTAGCAGGAATAGTGGGAATGTTTATCAGATAATGCGCAGAATTCTCCCCCTCCTCTTCCTTTTTTCCTGTTACCCCGATGCCCCGCATGACAATCCCTATGACCCTTATAACCCCGATGCCTGGGGAGGAGTGAGGGGGAGCGTGTTTTCAAAGGTAAAGCCTCTTAAAGGGGCAAGGGTTATTGCGGAGATAAAGGAAGGGATTGAGAAAAAAGAAGCCACCACCGACAGTGCCGGCAGGTTCCAGCTGGACAGTCTTCCTCGCGGAAGGATTCTGCTTTACTCGGTAAGGAGCGGATACGCCTCCGAGAGTGCCCTGGTGTACATAGAGCCATTCAGTTATCAGGAAAAGGATTTTATCCTCAACGCCATTCCTCAGGTGATTTCCTTCGGTGCCTGGGTGGAGAATCTTATATGGTATGATGAGGAGATAAAGGAGGTGAGAATAAGGGCAACGGTCGTTGATTCCGACCTGGTTCCGGAGGATGTGGAAGATGCACGGGTTTTTCTTCCTGATACCTCACTCACATTGGAGCTTCTCTATCCCGAAAACCCTTACACCGGCATATATGGATTGGATATAACATTTATTCCTCCTGACTCACTCCTGGGGAAGGAGGTGAGAATAAAAGTGGAGGATGGAGAAGGTGAGAGGGTCGAACTCACCGAAAGAATAGATGATGAGATTCCTCCTGTTCCATCAACCGTGAGTCCTCCTGACGGAGAGGACCTTTACTTCCCCTTTGAGTTCATATGGAGGAAGATAGGTGGGTACTACTACGAACTTGTGATATGGGAGAGGGGATTTTATGAAAAACCCGTGGTGGATGTAACGGAGATTCCATCCAATGAGACCACCTACACGATAACCTCCCTTCCCTCGGGATATTATGAGTGGACAGTTTTTGCTGTGAGTTCAGGAGGAAACAGAAGCGGGAGAGTGGGATGGTTCAGGGTTCCATAGAAGCACTTACAAAGGAAGAGCTTCTTCAGCTTTACCGGGTTGCAAGGAAGATAAACTCCATTGAGGATTTAAAACAGTTATTGAGTGAGGTTATGGATATTGCCATTGAGACCGTGGGGGCTGAGAGGGGATTTCTTGTCCTGCTCGAAGGGGACGAGATTTCCGTGAGGGTTGCCAGGGGAATGGATAAGGAGGATGTTGAGAATCCGGAAGAGATTTCCTATACGATTTTAAAGGAGGTGGTGAAAACAAAAAAACCAGTTCTCACCGCAAATGCAAAAAGTGATCCAAGGTTTTCCGGTGCCCAGAGTGTTCTACTTTACAACATTCTCTCCATAGTTGCTGTTCCTCTTATAAAGAAGGGCAGACTCGTTGGTGTGATTTATCTTGATTCAAGAACCCAGAAGCGCACCTTTACCGAGCACGACCTTTTGTTCCTTTCCTCCTTTGCGGACCTTGCGGCAATTGCCATTGAGAATGCTGAGGCAAGAGAAAAACTTGAACTTGAAAATATACGTCTGAGGGGTGTTCTGGGGGAAAAGTTTGGGAGGGCAAGCATTGTCGGGAAGAGCAAGGCACTCATGGAAGTTATGGAGATGGTGGAGCGTGTAAAACTTACCGATGTTCCTGTTCTCCTTGAGGGAGAAAGTGGGGTTGGGAAGGAACTCATTGCAAGGTACATTCACTTCACAGGACCAAGAAGGAAGGGGCCGTTTGTTCCAATTTACTGCGGTGCATTTCCCGAGACTTTGCTTGAATCAGAACTCTTTGGCTACAAAAAAGGTGCATTCACAGGGGCGGTTGAGGACAAAAAAGGACTTTTTGAAGAGGCAGATGGAGGAACATTTTTCCTGGATGAGGTATCGGAGATTCCTGCAGGTGTCCAGGTAAAACTTTTAAGGGTACTTGAGGAGGGTAAATTCAGGAGGCTTGGAGAAACAAAGGAAAGGCAGGTTGATGTTAGAATAATCTCTGCAACCAACCGTATTCTGGAACATGAGGTAACCGAGGGTAGATTCAGACAGGACCTATATTACAGGTTGAAGGTGGTGAAGATAAGGATACCCCCTTTAAGAGAAAGAAGAGAGGACATTCCCCTTCTTGTAGAACACTTCCTTGAGCTCTTCACCGGGGGTGAGAAGAAGATAACCCCTCGTGCCCTTGAGGCACTTATGGAGTATGACTGGCCTGGTAATGTTCGTGAACTGGAAAACACAATTTCCTATGCAGTGGTGATGTGCAGAGATGATAAGATAGA
The DNA here is from genome assembly GCA_029258725.1 of bacterium. GTDB lineage: Bacteria > Hydrothermota > UBA3072 > JAPDKE01 > JAPDKE01 > JAPDKE01. The sequence goes on from JAPDKE010000030.1 coordinate 10,078, forward strand.
TGTGAAGCATCTGCCCCCGGAGATATCGGGAGAGGTTATTCATACAGAGAAACCCAGAACCCTGAGGGAAATTGAACGAGAGGCGATAATCCAGGCACTCGCGTCAACCGGAGGGAACAAGAAGAAAGCGGCGGAGCTCCTGGGTATAAGCACAAAAACACTTTACAACAAGATAAAGGAGTATGGTCTGTAAAATTTACATCAGGAGAAATTATCTTCTTGAGTGTCAATTACTTAGTTCTGGCACGCTCTTTGCATAATTTTTAAACGATGCTCTGGCTATTTCTTTATCTTGATCCTTTAATATACGAGGGAAGGGAAGGGGGGATAATAGAAGTTTCCTCTCCTTCTTATATTGATTCTCTTGAGGTTTATGGAATTACCGTGCGTTCCCGGTTTGGTAACATTGCAACGGTATTCTTCAATCACGCAAATCTTGAAAAACTGGGTTCAAAGCCATGGGTTTTGAGAATTGAGGCATCAAAGAATCTGAGGGAATGCAATGAAAGGGCAATAGAAAGATGCGGGATAAGGGACCTCCATAATATTGGATACACCGGAGGGAATGTTCTGGTTGGAGTTTTTGGAAGAGGAATAGACCCAACCCATCCAGATGTAAAATTGTTTTTACTCTGGGACCAGGAGAATCCATACGGAAATCCTCCTTCTGGTTTCTCCTATGGAAGTTTTTACGAAGGGGAAGAAATTCTTTTTCTCCCTTCCCTTGAGAAAGATGGGCACGGGACTGCGGTATGTGCGAGTGTTCTTTCTGCAGTCCCGGATGGAAAGGTGATTTTTGTGAAAGGACCAATGGATGAGGCATCTGTACTGGATGGTTTGAGGTGGATGGGGAATGTGGCAGATTCCCTTGGACTCCCCCTTTCCATAAACCTGAGTTATGTTCATTCATTTGGTCCCCATGATGGAAAAACCCTGTTTGAACGTGCAATAGACCACTTTCTTTCAGAAAAGGAGGGAAGAGCACTTGCAGTTCCTGCGGGAAATGAAGGAGGGGAAAGAAAACATGCGTCCGGGACCATAGAGCCGGGGGACAGTTCCTCCTGTGTTCTTGATTCCACATCCTTTCTGTTATTCACTGCCTCGGGAAATGTTTACATGGTGGCATACTATCCTTCGGATGCGGTGGAGTACGTGAATGCAGGGGTTTATGGAGGAGCGGGAACGGGATGGATTCCTCCGGGAGAAAAGAAGGTATTGAAGGATGGCGATTTCCCATTCGATTCCCTCGTTGTCTTTCACTCGGATTATGGAAATGGATGGAATGAGGTGTGGGTTGGCATATATGGAGGGGAAGGGGATAAGTTTTATCTCAGATTTTACGGGGATGTGGGAATTAAAGTTCATGCATGGATTGAGGGGAATGGATATTTTGTTGAAAACCTGTATGGATGGAGGAGGTTTATTCCTCCTGTAGATGCGTATCTCGTAGGTCCTCCAGGGGGATGTGAGTATGCCATAACCTGTGGTGCTGTGACTTCCAGGATTTCGTGGACCGACTGGGAGGGTGAGGTTCACTATGTCTCAGGGTATGAGGGGGAGATTCCATTCTGGTCCTCACCAGGTCCTTTAACTTCGGGAAGGATAAAGCCCGATGTCGTTGCACCTGGAAAGATGATAATAACCGCACTTTCAGGTGATGCACCCTCTTCGTACATAACCGACCCATATCATCGGGTTTACTGGGGAACAAGTTTTTCCTCGGCATTCATCACCGGAGGTATTGCACTGCTTCTTTCCAGGGAGCCTTCCCTTTCAGCAGGAGAGGTGGTGGAGATACTTCATGGGTTTGGAACCGGGGATGGGGATAGTATAAGCGGATGGGGGGAGGTTAACTTCAGGGAGGTTGTGAATGTCCTGACGATAAATCTCTTTCTTTCCTACTTCACCGGAAGGGTGGAGGATGGAAAGGTTGAGCTCCTCTGGGAGACTTCTTCTGAAATAGGGGTTAAGGAATTTGTGCTGAAGAGGGATGGGATTGAAATAGGGAGGCTGGAAGCAGCAGGATATTCATCAAAGCCGGTAACCTATACCTTTTCAGATATTCCCTCCATAGGAGAACATGAGTATTCTCTCCATGTTATCACAACGAGCGAGAAGAAAAAAATTGCATCAACCAGGGTTGTTTTCCATCCTGAGGGAAGAGGGTTTGAGGTTTTACCGGCGATTTCATCAGGTTCATTTCTTATAAGGGTTTTTGATGTGCCAACGGAGATAGGGGTTTATTCATATGATGGGAGAAAGGTTGAGACGATTGAGGTTGGGGAAAAAGAAATTCACTGGACCCCCTCCCTTCCCTCCGGAGTATATTTCCTGAAACTTAATGGAATTTCCAGAAAGATAATCATCCTCTGAGGAACTTTTTTGAAAAATGAGGGTCTAAATGAAAAACCAAAAGGAGGTGCAGTATGAGGCGGATTCTCTGGGTTTTGCCTTTACTCTTTATTCTTACAGGATGTCCAGGAACCACGGATGAGGAGGAACTTGAGGCACTCATAACCGAGGACCTTGCCCATATTTTGCTTCCTGATTTTCCTTCAGGTGAGGAAGGAGATACGGTAATGCCTGAAACGAAGGATTACATATGGGTCTTCTGGTACCGGGAGCCGGACCCTGGAAGGCATGAGAGATATCTTGACATCGATGTTGAGGGGGATTCTGCGTCTGTGATTATAACAAGAGAGCTCTGGGGCACATTCCACAGGTTCCCTGTGGATACCATACCATTTGTGCGTGAATCCCTTGAGGATGTTCCAAAGGACCTCCATGATAAGGCAACAAGATATGCTATTTTCAAACGCACGGGAGACCCAAAGCACAGAAAGGGCTGGGAACTTTTTGCACTTTCAGGGATAGATGTGAAATCTCAGGATACGCTCACCGTAAGAGTTGACTCTTTCAGGGTGGAGGCAAGTAACCTTGACACGACAATAAAGGACCCTCTTTTCCTGTGGAACAAAGATAACCTCTTAACCCTTTCTCCTTCTGATACCGTTACTCTCACTGTCTATGCAAGTGATGAGGCAATGCTCTTTCTCCATACCCGCGGACCTGAGCCCGGAACCCACAGGAGATTTCTCATCCATAAGATAGAGCCTGGTGTTTTCCAGGGAGTCTGGGTGACAGCTCCGGATACCGGAATCCATCATGTTGCAATAGATGCGATAAGGTATGAGACAATATGGGATGATGAGTATCCCTATGATTCAAATGCATGGTTGCTTCCCTACAGGGTTGAATGAGTTTTGAGGAAAGGGTTAAGGACTGGATACCGAAAATATGGGCGCTCATTGAAAGGATGATACAGGACATCCACGACCGAGAAGACGTGTTCCAGGAAGTGATGAGGCGTGCTTTTGCAGGATACACGAAATTCAGGGGGGAGTCCTCCTTTGGTACCTGGCTTTACAGAATAGCCATAAACGAGATAAGAAGATACCACAGGAGGAGCTCCCCCCTCCTTCCTCTTGAGGAGACGATACCTGCCCCGGATGACCCCGAGGGAGAGGTTGCAAGGAATGAAGAAATAGAGAGAGTTAGAGAAATAATGGATACGCTTCCTCCAAGATATAAGGAGATACTCGTCCTGAGATACTTTCAGGAACTTTCCTATGAGGAGATAGCAAGGATTCTTAAGATTCCTGTGGGAACTGTGAGGTCAAGGCTTTCAAGGGCAAGGGAGGAACTTACAAGGAGGTTTTATGAGGCGTAGATTGATTGATGCATATATAGAAGGAGAACTCCAGGGAAAAAAAAGAGAAAGGTTTGAGGAGGAATTGAAAAGGAACCCTGTGCTTCGGGAGAAGGTGGAGAGGGAAAAGAAAGTGGTGGAACTCATGAGGTCTCTTGCCCGTGAGCCTGTGAGTGCTCCTCCACCCCTTCCTGAGTGGGTGGAAGAGAGACCAGACTATCTGAAGTGGGCAGTTGCTGTAGTTCCTGCTCTTGCAGTCCTTCTCTTTCTTCTTCTCCCAAAGGGTGCAGAATTCCATCTGATTTATCCTGGTGATGGAGATGTGATATCCGGTGAGGTTGTTCTGAGGGTGGAGAAGGGAGGAAGGGTTGAATTTACAATAGATGGCATATCCCGTACCCTTAAGGTTGAACGCGGGATTGCAACCATACCGTTGCCGGAGCTGGATGTAACAGGTCCTGTTAATCTATCCCTCCGGGGAAGAAAGAGGATAGAAAGGGTGGTATATGTTGAGGGAGGGGTTCTATGGTGATCTTGCTTTTATCCCTCTTTCCCGGAAGAATCCACCTTGCTCCCGGTGATTCCATTCCGCTTTTTCTGGAAAAAGGGTTGAGGTGTGAGGTTGAGCCTGGGTGGCTCGGCGCTGTCAAAAATGGTGTATTTTACGCAGGTTTAAAGGAGGGAGCCGGAATTATAAGAATTTCAGGGGAAGAGGAAGAGATAATATTTGTCAGGGTGGATAAGAATGCCCCTCCTCTTATTCTTCCACCGGTTATTAGACTGGGGAAAGGAGAAAGGGTAAGATTGAAACTTTCAAGGGAGGAGGAGGTTTTACGATGGAGGGTTATACCTCCGTATCTCGGTGAGGTAAGGGATGGTGTGTTTTTTGCAGAGGAGGAAGGGGAGGGGAGAATAGTTGCAATTACTGAAAAAGGAATTTCTCAGGCAAAGGTTGAGGTGGGGAGGATAGATTTCAGGGTGAGGATTTTCCCAAAGATTTCAAGAATAATGGTGGGTGATGAGGTGAGGTTTAGAATAGAGCCTTTTGGAGAAAAGGTGAAGTGGTGGGTTTATCCTGAAAAAAGAGGAGAAATACTTCCAGGTGGAATTTTCAGGGCAAGGTGCCCTGGAAGGTGTCTGGTTCAGGTGGTGGTGGAGAGGGATGGAAAAAAAGGAGTGGGTGAGGCACTTGTTCATGTGAGGGAGGAGAGGGTGAAAATTATACCGGGTGGTGCATTTTTGAAGGTGGGGGAGGCAAAGAAATTCATGGCTGTGGCAGGGGGAAGCAGGGTAAAATGCAGGTGGAGGGTTATTCCTGAGGAGGGAGTTACATTTAAAAACGGAGTTTTTATCCCTGAAAAAAAAGGAATTTATGCGCTGGTTGCATATCCTGAAGAGAAAGAACTCCGTCCTGGTATTGCGGTATGCGTGGTTGATGTCCCTCCTGAGTTGAGGATATTCCCTGATTCTGTGAAAATCGGAAGGGATGAGGAGGTGAGGTTCAGGGTTTCTGAAAGTGAAAGAGTTCTGTGGAAGGTTATCCCATCCCAGGCTGGCACGATAACACCGGATGGTGTATTCCATCCTGGTGATTGGGAGGGAAAGGCGAAGATTATAGGGGTTTTATTCAGAGGAAGACTCCCTGTAAAATGGGGTTTCTCAAAACTCACAATTCACCAGGGTCAGTCATTTGATTTTTGATTTTGATAGAAAGTCCCGAACATCATCTACCGGACAATTGACAGGGGAAAGAAAAAAGAATAAATTTTATCAAAAAGGAGGGGATGATGAGAAGGTTTGGATTGTTTATTCTGCTCTTCATGGCAGGGTGTGGCATTTTTAAACACGAGCCAAGAGAACTCACAGAGGAGGAAAAAGAATTAAGCAACGCATCCGTGAACTTTGCATTTAATATCATACAGCAACTTTCCTCCCTCCGTCCCGATAGCAACCTCATTATATCTCCCCTGAGCATCCACCTTGCCCTGGGTATGACATGGAACGGAAGTGCAGGGGCAACTGATTCGGCAATGAGAGAGATTCTGGGTTTTGAAGAGATGGAAAGAAACGAGATTCTTAATGCTTACCAGGGATTGATGGAAATTCTTTCGGGAATTGATGATAACGTTGCATCCGAGATAGCAAACAGCATATGGTACAGAGAAGGCTTCCCGGTAAAGGACAGTTTCCTGAGCGAATCAGAAGAATACTTCAATGCAGAGGTTCATGCACTTGATTTTTCCTCCCCGGATGCACCTGACATTATAAATAACTGGGTTAAGGAAAAGACCCATGGAAAGATAGAAAAAATCATTGATGGAATTCCGGGAGACGTGGTGATGTATCTCATAAATGCAATTTATTTCAGGGGAACATGGAAGTATGAATTTGATGAGGAGAAAACAGAACCTGATACATTTTATCTTGAGGACGGAACCCGAATAATGTGTGATATGATGGAGGGAGGTGGAGTTTTCAGGTGGCTTTTTAAAGACGAATTCTCTGCTGTTGAACTTCCCTACGGGGATGGATGGTTCAGGATGGTTATCTTTCTCCCTCAGGACATTGACTCCTTCATTACCCGGTTAACCCCTGAAAACTGGAATGAATGGCTTTCAGAGTTTGAAGAGGATTCAGGGGTTGTCAGGATGCCAAAGTTTGAACTGGAATATGAGGATAGTCTGGCGGAAGTTCTTATACAGATGGGCATGGGAATAGCATTCTCACCCTACGCTGACTTCTCAAGAATGAGTGACGCATCTTTATACATAGATCAGGTGTTGCATAAAACCTATGTGAAGGTGGATGAGGAAGGAACAGAGGCTGCAGCAGTTACAGTGGTAGGAATGATAGAAGGGAGTTCATCTGGTGGACATCCTTTTCTTGAAATCAACCGTCCCTTTGTCTTTGTTATATACGAAAGCCACACCGGAACGATATGGTTTGTGGGGAGAATCATGAAACCTGAGTGAGATCATATATCACTTTTCCCTTTTTCAGTATGGTGGTAATGAACGCATAGGGGACATTCTTCCATTCCTCCACTTCTTTTTCAGTATAAACCAGAATATCCTTGGGTATCAATATACCGCTCAGGACCCGGTATAGAGGCACCGAACGTTTATACCTCGGAAGATTGCTTTCCTTAACTATAACAAGGATATCAAGGTCACTCCCCGGTGCAGGGGTTCCATAGGCATGAGAACCAAAAAGAATTATTTTCTCAGGATTCATCACCGAAAGAATCCTTCTCACAATCTCCCTGAGCAAACCCTCATCCACTTTTTCAACCTCAATAAGTTTTTCCACCATCCTGTTGAAATATTAAATCCCGGATAATCAAAAGTCAAGATTATCCACATCCTGCCTCACAAACCTGCCGATAACCTCAATGTGATGGGTTCTCGGGAACATGTCTATTGCCTTTATTTTATCAAGTCTGTATCCTGTTTCATAAAGTTTTTTCACATCCCTTGCAAAGGTGGATGGATTGCATGAGGTGTAAACAAGCACGGAAGGAGAAAGGTAAGAAATTGCATCAAATACTTCGGATGAAAGCCCCTCCCTGGGAGGGTCAAGGAATACCTTTTTAACCTGCCTCAAGCCCCTCATTCCCCTCCCTGCATCCCCTCTCATTACTATCACATTCATCGCCCCGTGCCTTCTTACATTCTCCCTTGCATCCACCACCGCAAACCTGTCCTTTTCTATCCCGTAAACGCTCCCGCACATTCCGGAAATGAGCACCGATAAAACCCCAACACCACAGTATGCATCAACAATCCTCTCATCTTCCTCAGGCTCAAGCCATTCAATCGCAGTCTTAAATAGTTCCTCCGCCTTCTCCCTATTAACCTGGAAAAACGAACTCATTGAAACCTGAAATCTTTTACCCAGCAATTCCATCTCAAGAAATGGACTCCCCTTCCTGTATCTCATCTTTCCCTGCTCAAGAAGAATAACATTCCCCGGAAGTTCCTCCGCCCAGCGCGTAAAATTAGAACTCATGTATCCATCGCATATAAACAAGATCTCCTTCCCGGAACTTCTTATCGTAATCCTTTTCACCTCCTCCGGAACACCTTCAGGAATTACCTTATTTATTTCCTCCTCAAGCAGCTCACACCTTTCAACAGGAATTATCTTTCTCCCTCTTCTCTCATGATACCCCACTCTTCCATTCTCCACCACCCACTCAACCTTGTTCCTGTACCCGTATTCTTTCCCTGGATTTATCGGAGGAACCTCAATCTCTATTTTACCTATTCTCAAAAGCGTCTCTTCCACTATCTTCCTCTTCCATTCAAGCTCCAGGGAATACTCCATGTGCTGATAATCACAGCCTCCACATCGGGTAAAGAGAGGACACCGTGGCTCTATCCTCTTATCCGAAGGTTCAATCACTCTTAAAACCTTAGCCTCCCCGTACTCCTTCTTCTCCCGGAGAACCTCAACCTCCACCCTCTCCCCGGGAATGACAAAGGGGACGAAATATACCTTCCCCTCCTTCCTTCCAAGTCCTGCTCCTCCATAGACAAGTTTTTCAATCACGAATTCCATGGGTGTTTACCTAATAAAATGGGGGAGGCCATGGGACCTCCCCCTCAATCCCTGAATCTTCCTTATTCAGCCCTGCTCAGGGATTCACCACGCTCACCGTTATGCTGTTCTGTATATCACCCGTGATGTTGCCACCCTCCACATCAAGCCATTTCTCGCTGTTCATATCCACCAGAAGATTCACACTCTCTCCAGGATTCACCTCAACACCGGTGGAAATGGATAAAGTGAGTTCTATGTCGGTCTGAGGAAGTTCAAGTTCTCCTGTGGGGAGACTCAGGGTTATTCCACCAAGGTCTATCTTGAGATAGAGGTATGTTCCGGTCTTCACATCTATTCCTTCCTCGCTTATGTAAACCTCTGTTGCGCTTCCAACATCTAAGGAAATCTCCTTGCTCCCTTCCCACACTGTCACCCAGTTGGTTCCGTCCTCAGAAAGGTAGATTCCCTCTATGGAGAGTTTGAGAACCGTCCCCTGCTTGGTAGATGCGTCATCTGTAAATCCCACATTCACGGTGCCTTCGGTGCCTTCCTCTCCCTTACAGCCCAGAAGCAAGAAGAAAAACAAAGGAAGAACCTTTAAAAACCTCATAGAACACCTCCTTTTAGGGTTGTTTTACTTTAAAATTCATTCTCATTCTTCTTCCTATGGTCTCCTGATTCCCTCCATAAGAAAACTCAAAGAGGAAGTTACTGTAACCCAGGGTAAGCCCCACGCTCCATTTCTCAACATCCGAAAATCCACATCTTATACCCAGGATATCCAAGGGAGAATATTCTATTCCCAAAAACCAGTGCCATACACCCTCACTCCATCCGGTGTCCGTCTCTCTCACAGCATATGCTCTCCGCTCCACATCCAGGGAAACCGCCACCCGGTATCCATATCTCTCTCTCACCCTCACTATCTTTTCTCCCTTTTTCACCCTTTTTATTCTTTCCTTTGGCAATCCCAGAAAGCCTATACCCGCTCTGTATATCGTGGGATAATACTCATCCCCACTGGAAGAGAAGAGATTTCTTGCAACAAATCCCAGCCATACGGGAGAGAAGCGATACCGTATCCCGAAATCAAATCCCATACCGCTCTTGCTTCCATCAAAACAGGTAAAAAGATAGCGATGTAGCACTATACCGACACCCATGTTTGGTGTTATCCTCGTCCCCATACCGAATGAAAAGATATTATCAGAGGCAGAAGTTGTATCCACTATATCATACCCGCCTTGATAGAAGGAGGTTGCCGTTCTTATCCATCCACCACCAAATTTCATGTTTTTATTGCCGGAAAGAAAGGTCATGCTGTTCACACTCAATCCAGGAACATCCATGTATCTCTCATAGTAGAAACCAAGACCATTCTCTCCAAAAGCCATTCCACCCGGATTCCAGAAATACGCAAACATATCGTCTGCTATTGCCGTAAAGGCACATCCCATTCCGGTGGCTCTTGAATCTACTGGATGAAAAACGGGATAGGATAAAAGCAAGAGAAACATGCTGACCTCCTTATTTTATTACACCAAGGGTTCCTCTATAAACCTCAACCTGCTGACCATGTTCATAATCTATCCTGTAGATGTATATACCACTTCCCAGGAACCTGCCAAACTGTGTCCTGCCATCCCATTTAAGCGTATGCTCTCCCTTTTCAACCTCCATATCCTTTACCAGCACTGCTACAAGATCACCATAAAGATCGTATATCCTCACCGTTATCCTGCCTTCCTCGGGCGCAAAGAAGACAAGGCTTGTCCCTTCCCCAAGTCTCATGGGATTTCGTGTGAAGTAGGAGCGGAATTCAGGGAAGGAAATCTCCCTCTCATCCACACCCAGGTCAAAGAGGGTAAAGTGATTCACCAGGAATCTCACCCTGTTGCTGTCCGTATTCACACTCACATCCCCGACCTTCAGCCACTCAAATCCATCATGATAGAACACAGTGAGGGATTCCTCAGGTATGTCTTTTATCCCATCCTGGTCTCTGTCAAGGTCAAAGTCGGTATAGGGGAAAACAATGGTTACCGGCTTTCTGAACACCAGGTCTTCGGGCCCAAACCTGTGAGGAACTCCTACGAGTTTTATATCTTTGCCTTCCTGTACGGGTGGTGCATCAAACACCCTTTCTATGGTTATGGTAACCCTATCTGTCAAAGCACCAGAAGGTATTATAACCTTCGCACCATCTGGAGCCTCAACCACACCTCCCTCAGGTCCTATCTCAACCGAAACCTCAGGGACTATATAGACTATGGTATCCACAAGCACCGTAGTATTCCCAACCCAGTCTTTTATGGTGACGCTTATTACATTATCTTCTGGTATAAGCGATATCTTCTCCTTCCATTCTTCTTCAGGTGTGGATGTAATGTCCTTATGATAGAGAAGATCTCCATTGAGATTTCTCACCTCAATCATCACCACCGATACATTTTCAGAATCCGGAAGGTCATACCCTCTTACATTAAGGTAAATCTCCTTCTGATAGACCCTGTAACCTTCCTCTGGAACAGGTGAGTAGGTGAAGGAGAGATAGGGAGACTCGTTATCTATCTCCACCCATCCCGTCACCTGGTATTCGTTGGGGACAATATCCGAGGCGCTTATGGTAAAGGCAAAAGTCCCGGTAGAATCGGTTGTGACAGGTATCTTAAGGGTATACACATTGTCTCCTGCAACCTCATCCCCGTGTGTTCCATCATCATACATGAGTCCACCGGAATCCGAGAAAGCAGGAGCAAGTAAGATGGTAGATGCATCAACAGATGTAACCTCATCTCTTATGGTGGCTTCTATTGTCACATACTGTCCTTTTCTTGCAGCATACTGACCTCTGGGATAGACAACGTTCACATTTTCTATAAGGGGCGGCGTCCTGTCCACGGTAAAGTAGAGGACACCATACGCACCCCAGGAACCGGTGGTATCCTTTCCATGCACAAAGATAGCATGCCTTCCTTCCGAGAGAGAGGAGATGTCTAAGTACGCCTTTGCAAGAACCAGTGTATCGCCGGGATTATCAAGGGTCATGGGTATGCCCTCACCATCATATCCGGTATTATCGATGAAATACTCAGCCGCAATTACACCTTCTTCATCTCTTATCCATGCAAATACAGTATCATTCTCGTTGAGAATAAGGTCGTTTCCAGGGTCCAGGACAAGCCCAACAGTATCCACAGTGGGTCCAGAATTATCAAGGATAAGCAGGATCGAGTCCACCGTGAAGTTTCCAACACTGTCTTCCACCGTAATCCTTACCGGGTAGGTTCCATCAGGGACAGAATTCGTAAGACTTATCATGTATGAAATCTCGTAGGTGCTGTCTCCTCTGTCTTCAACAACCTCTCCACCTTCCACATATCCGTCGTCTATCTCTGAAAAGTCTGCTTTTACATTGTATCCGGTTCCATCGGTAGAGACGGTAAGGAGAACTGTTTCTCCGTTTCTTACCAGAGAATCAGGATAAACCTCTATTCCGGTTATTTGAGGAGGTGTGTTATCAACCTTTACCATTCCTCCCACAGAACCGGTATTGGGCACAGCGTCGTGTGCGTACACAACAAACGGTAAATCTCCATCTCCTCCTGCGTTTACCACAAATGTCACCTCATACACAAAGTCCCCATCAGTGTCAGTGAGTTCAAGTATCCCTCCCCCAAGAGAAGTTGCATCAACCCACACGCTATCAACCTGTGTGGTCGCATCCCTCACCTCCACCCTTATGGTTATCTCCTGACCATTTCTCACTGCATGCTGACCCTCAGGATACACCACTTCCAGATTCACAAGTTCAGGAGGTTCTCTGTCTATCACGAAGTCAAGAGATGCATATGGACCCCATACACCGCTTGAATCCTTACCATGCGCATATACCGTATGAACACCATCGGTTAAGGAGGAAATATCAAGCAACGCCTTTGCATTCACACTATCTGCTCCAGGATTATCAACCAGCATGGGGATTCCATCACCGTCGTATCCGGTATTATCAACAAAATATTCAACCTCAACAACGCCACAGGTATCAAATACCACTGCCCTCAATGTATCGGACTGATTTATAATCCTGTCGGGGTCATCAAGGGTTAGAATAAGAACCTGAGGTCCTGAATTGTCAAGTGTAAGGTATATTCCACCGGTAGTTACATTTCCTGCGCCATCAGTTGCACTGACAATCACCTGGTATCTTCCATCCGGGGTGGTGTTATTGGTGGAAATGGTATAGGTTACGGTATAAGAGCCGTCTCCGTTATCCACAACCTCCTCATTCCCGGTTTCATAGTTGCTGTCTATAGTGGAAAAATCGGCTCCCACGGTATACCCTGTGGCATCTGTCTGCACCACAAGTTTTACAGTCTCTCCATTTTTCACAAGCGTATCTCCCTCCACACTTATTCCTGTTATGGAAGGAGGTGTATTGTCTATGGAGATGGAAGATGTAAGATTCCGGGCATTTCCCATGTTATCAGTTGCAGTTATGGTGAAGTTAAAGTCTCCTGTTCCTCCATTTGTTATGGTCAGAGTTACCGAATATGTGTCATTTCCAACGTTCGTCATATTATGTGTGGCACCATCAAGATTGGTCGCATCCAGCACCACACTCTGCACCCCTGCTATGTTATCGGTAACCCTCACACTTATGGTTACTTCATCCCCTGCTTTTACAGCAGTCTGTCCTGCAGGAAGCACAACCTCAAGGTCCTCTAAGGAAGGAGGAGTATTGTCCACATATACCAGACGAATATCGGAATATCCGGTAAGCCCCATGTTGTCGGTGGACTTTACTCTGATTGTATGAGAACCATCCGGGAGGGTGGTGGTATTCCAGCTGTAGGTTCCTGTTCCACCTGTATCCGGAGGTAATGTGGTAGCCCTCACCCAGTCACCGCCATCTATCTGCACGGAATCCGCAACAAGAAGATTGCTTCCCTGAGGTGTGGAATTCCATGTAATGGTTACGGTTCCATTCACAATTTCAGAGGCGGAGGGAGAGAGTATCTCTACTATAGGAGCATTCTGTTCAACACCGGTGTTGTTTATGAAGATATCTATTATCTGAGTGGTGGTATCGTCCCTGTTGTCAACCGCCCTTACCGCCATCTGATACCAGCCATCCGCATAGTCCCTTGAATCAAAGTTCCCTGACCAGAATCCACTTGCGTCTGTTCTTACAAGGCTCCTCCAGGTAGCCTCTCCCACTATCTGGAATTCAACAGCAACTATTGAGTCCACACCTCCTATCGCTTCTGCATATGCATCCACAGGATATGTGCCCTCTATGGTATCCCCGTCCTGAGGATGAATTATCTGAAGATATGGAGCACCCAGCTGGAGATAAGCCCATCCAATAGAAAGGTTTGTATTTCCTGTGGTTGACCCTTCCACATACTGGGCATCTGAATTGGTGGTGTATTCCCACCAGTAGTCTTTTTCACCGTCCGGCATATCCTCATCGTGGAATCTTATGAGGAATCCTGTTTTTCCATCTTCGGGTGTCCCGGTAAGGTCATAAAGCCCGAGATCAAGTCCCAGCACATACTCTGCCTCATAGTGATCTCCATACCACTGTATTACCCCATCTTGCAGGTCTGCCCCTTCCACCAGTCCATCATCGACCCATAAACCCGGAGACCCATCAACCACATAGAAGTATCTATCAATAAAACTGCCATCCGCTCTTGCTTCAAGTGCGTTTTCATAGGAGTCGTCAAGATGATAGTTTCTGGTTCCTGTTCCCGGGTCCTGTTCCTGGTATATCCTTATGTAATCCCCTGAATTGTTATCCTGGTCAAATACCTTTACTCCAACATACACTTTTTCATTATTGTAGTCATGCACAAAGTATATCCTTCCTCCTATGGTGTCCCCATGGAAGTTTGTGAGAAGAATCCTTCTTTCGTAACATCCTCTCCATGCATCCTCTGAAATATCCCCATCCACCACAGGATTTCCATTCGCGTTTACCGTGGCAGAGAAGGTAACAAACTTTCTGGGAACGCCAAGCCTTATCTCAGCCCAGGAGTTTCCAAAGGCAGGATGGATTGGGGAACCTGTGGGATCGTTTTCATTTCCATTTGTCTCCTCCCAGTAATATGTGCCCTGATCCGGGTCTCCGTTCTTGAACACTTTCAGTAAAAATCCCAGTTCGTCTCCTCTTCCTTCTTCTCCACTCACATTCAGGTCCTCTCCATTGGTTCTTCCATTGTGGAGGGGAATTTTGAATTCCCAGGTATATATGTTTTCCTGATATCCATCGTAAACCTCAAAGTCAAACCCATCAGGGTCATCGCTCCACCCGCTTCCGTCCCAGGAAAGATCCTCCGCAATACCGGACCCCGAAACCCTCTGGGTGTAAACAGCATTCTCTCCCCTGGGCTGTCCTGTCCATACGGTCAGGGTTTCATCGTTTTCTCCTCCTCCATCTCCCTCATCAAAATACAGGGTTACCGCATTTGGGTTACCAAAGTTGCCGTGTTTGTAAACCAGAGCAACGTAAAGATAATTATCGTCATTCATGAGATAAATCACTGCATACTCGGTGGAATCTCCCGTATCCCTTCTTAAAACAAGAGTCCGTGAATACGCTCCCTCCCATTCATCGTAATCCGTTCCCGGAGTCGCAGAGCCAGCAGGATTTGTACCATCTGTAATACATCCATTGATCACCGGAGGTCTCGTGGTGTAATAGCTGAAAAGCTGGAGAACTTCTCCCTTTCCTTCCGGAATCTCAGCGAGAAGGAACATCACAAAAAACATCGTCCACCTCCTTTGTTGGATTTATCGGCATCATCAGGAGAATATTCTACAAATTTTATGCCATTTTTCAAGGGGTTGAAAGACAAAATCCTTATTTTTCCAGTGTGTAATTTTTACACTCTCTTATGCATGGAAAACTTGACAGAGAGAAAAAGAGATTTTAAAATAACCTAAAAAGGAGGTGAGATGGAATTTGAGGTGAAGGTCCTGTGCCACAGGGAAGGTGAGGGTGCGTATAAACTCATACCAAAGCAAAAGATATTGCTTGACCTGGATAAAATAGAAAAAAACGCCCCATCAAAGAGAAGACCAAACCCAAATCTGCTTATTGTAAAAAAAGACGGGGTAAACTATACATTCACCCGAAAGGGAATTGTTATAGTTGAGGGAGTCAACCCTGACACCCCGGAACAGGCTTTAAAACTCGTTAAAGAGATGATAGAATGAAAAAAATACTTCTTTTTCTCCCCCTCCTTTTCATTCTCTTCTTCATCCCTGAGAGAGTGTGGGAGGAGGAATGGTTTGGATTTGATACCCTCATCAGGGTGAAGGTATGGGGAAGAAATCCGTGGAGGGTGAGAAAGGCAATCAAGGAAGTAAAGGAAGAGTTTTCAGGGCTTGAAAAACTCGCATCACCCTACATTCAGTCAGGAAAAATCCCACCGGAGTTGAAGGAAATGATAAAACTTTCCCTGTGCGTTGCATCCCAAACCCATGGCGCATTTGACCCATCCACCGGTCCCCTTATGGAACTCTGGAAGAGATTTAAGGAACCCTTTCTCCCTTCTCCACAGGACATTGAAAAAGCAAAAAAATTCGTGGACTGGAGAAAGGTAAAAATCAAGGGAGACTCCCTCATACTCCCTCCGGGATTTTACCTGGACCTCGGGGGGGTAGCAAAGGGATATGCAATAGAAAAGGGGATAGAAATTCTTAAAAAACACGGGATAAAAAAGGCAATAATAGACGCAGGAGGGGACCTGGGAATTATGGGAAGAAAGCCCGGGGGATGGAAGATAGGAATCCAGGACCCCAGGAATCCATCAGGTATTCTTGATACATTCAGGCTTGAGGAAGGATACGTTGCAACATCAGGGGATTATCAGAGATACTTCATCCTGGATGGTGTAAGATACCATCACATCTTAAATCCAAAAACAGGCTACCCTGCAAGAAAATCCATATCCTGCACCGTGGTAGGTAAAAACGGTGCCCTTGCTGACGCAATTGCAACAGCGGTTTTTGTCCTGGGACCCGATGGAATGGATATTTTTCCAGAGGTATCCATATACCTTGTTGACAGGGAGGGGAAGGTATGGAAAAAAGGGAAGCACTTTTCTACGAAAAACTGAATGGAAATGTGAGGTGCAAACTCTGTCCCCATGAATGCGTGATTTCTCCTGGACAGGAAGGATTCTGCTGGGGAAGGAAAAACATTGATGGAAAACTCTATGCGGTTAACTACGGGGAGGTTGTCTCCATTGCAATAGATCCCATGGAGAAAAAACCCCTCTATCACTTCTATCCCGGAACCGAAATCCTCTCGGTTGCACCCAATGGATGCAACCTCCGCTGTCCATACTGCCAGAACTATACAATATCACAGGAAAGGGCAAGGACAGAATACATATCGCCGGAGGAACTCGTTCAGATTGCAAGAAGATACAACTCCATAGGAATATGCTTCACATATTCTGAGCCACTTATATGGTATGAGTACATCATGGATGTTGCAAAGGTTGACAGAAATATGAAGATTGTGCTTGTTACCAATGGAACCATAAACGAAGAACCCTTCTTACAGCTTGCACCCTGCATTGATGCAATGAATATTGACCTCAAATCCATGGACCCGGAATACTACAGAAAAACGCTCAAAGGAGACCTTCGGACAGTTCTGCGGACCATAGAACTTGCACATGAAAACGGAATACACGTTGAGGTTACAAATCTTCTGATACCAACCATAAACGACTCTCCGCAGGAGATAAGAAAACTCGTTGAATGGGTTGCATCGGTCTCCAGAAAAATACCCGTGCATTTCACACGATACTTCCCCCACTACCGCTGGGAACTCCCACCCACCCCTATGGAATCCCTCATGCGTGCATATGAGATAGGAAAAAGGTATCTTGATTATGTTTATCTCGGGAATGTGTGGAGTGAAACAGGAAACGATACCTGCTGTCCATCGTGTGGGAACCTGCTGGTTGAAAGAAGGGGATTCTACGCAAGGGTTGTGGGAATACAGGACGGAAAATGCAAAAAATGCGGAGAAAAGGCAGACTTCGTCCTCTGAAACCCCCTGATATTTTTCTTTTTTTTCTCTTTTTACTCCCTCTTTTCCTCATGCACGGTGAAAAAGGAGAGGTAATTGAAATATGGGTTGATGGAAAACACGTGCTTGACTGTTCTCTTAAAAAGGATACAATACTTGTGGTGGAAGGCAAACTTGGGACTTCACGGGTGGAAATAAGGGAGGGGAAGGTGAGAATGCTTGAATCTCCATGCCCCCTCAAACTCTGTATGCGCAGAGGGTGGATAGAGAAAAGAGGAGAGGAAATCATCTGTGTTCCGCAGAGAATCGTTGTGAGAATAAAGGGAAGGGATGAATACGATGCCGTCACGCATTAAACCGGGAAAACTTGCCATATTCACCGCTTTTGCGGTATCACTTTATGTGCTTGAGACCTTCTTTCCAAAACCCATCCCCTGGTTCAGGTGGGGATTCTCAAATGCGTTCGTCCTTGCACTCCTTATTGAGGAGGGAATCCTATCCGCATTCCTGGTGAGCATTGGAAAAACCCTTATAGGATGCCTCTTCACGGGAACGCTGTTCACACCCTCACTTCTCTTTTCCTTCACCGGAGGAATGGCATCACTGTTGGTGATGACGGGACTTTATTTTAGCGGAATTTTTGGTATAATTGGTACAAGCATGGGAGGTGCAGGGGCACATTCCCTTGCACAGGTTTTACTTTCTTCTCTACTTTTTACGGGTCGCCCATCCTTTTCCTATCTCTATCCCGTGTTTCTTGCGTTCTCATCCATAACCGGAACCATAACAGGAGTGATTGCCTGGAAGATAACCGAAAGGAGTAAAAGATGGCACTGAGAAGAAGGTTCGGGCTGGTTATATTCATAATCCTCATGGGAAGTGTAATAGGGGGATTGCTTGGAGAACTCTTTGGTCTTTTCCTTCCCGAGGGACCGGTGAAGTCCTTTCTCACAAAATACATAAGGATAGGTTTCTCACCCATCCACATGGACCTGAGGATACTCACCCTCACGTTTGGCTTCTTCATCCGGTTCAACTTCCTCTCCATACTTTTCATGATTATTTTATCCTATCTTCTGAAATGGGTATACTGAGAGGGACAAGAAACCTTCTCATTGCAACGGGGATTGTCTTCCTCCTTCAGGGAATCCTTCCCAGGTCCTTCACCCTCACCTTTTCCCTCATCCCGAGATTATTCATGAGGGGGGAGGTGTGGAGAATCTTTACCTACATGTTCCTCCACGGTGGCTTCTTCCACATCTTCTTTAACATGTACGTTCTTTACCTCTTTGGAAACGAACTTGAGTACTTCTGGGGAACAAGGGAATTCATAAAATATTACTTCATATGTGGAGCAGGAGCAGGATTTATATATGCTCTTATAAACTTTCATTCATACATTCCGGTTCTTGGCGCATCAGGAGCGATATTCGGATTGCTCGTTGCATACGGGATACTCTTCCCTGAAAGACACATAATTATTTTCCCTCTTTTTATTCCAATGAAGGTGAAACATGCGGTTATTCTTTTTGGAATTATTGAATTTCTGGGAATGATGGCTGGAAGGGACAACATAGCGCATCTTGCGCATCTTGGAGGACTGCTTGTTGGATATCTGTATTTGAGATACAGAAGGAGGAGGCTGTATTGAAAAGGGGATTTTCACTCATTGAACTCACACTATCCCTCACCCTTTTTGGAATTGTTATAGGTGGAATGGTAGGACTCATAATATACACCCAGCGCACCCTCCATGAGGTATTTGAGAGAAACAGACTCTCCTCAATTCTCACAAACATCTCCCTCAACATCTCAAAAGACCTCATGGGTTCGCCCGGGGTCTCCGTAACCCCTGAGTCCCTCTCCCTTTTTCTTCTATCCGATACCATTGTGTACGCCAGAAAAGATTCCCTTTTTACCCGAAACGGAGTCAACCTGCTTCCTGAAAAAATTTTTCTTGATTCCCTCAACTTTAAGAGGATTGAAAGGACAATTTTCCTTTACCTGAAAATAAAAAAGGGAAGGATATGGATGGATGGAACTTACACGTTTTTCACAGGAGGATAGGATGAGGATTTTTGTAGAGGATACATTTTCAGCATCACATTACCTGAGGGATTATAAAGGGAAATGTGAATCCCCGCATGGGCATAATTTTAAGGTAAGGGTGGAGGTTGAGGGAGAGGTGAAGGAAAACGGAATGGTTATGGATTTTGAGGACCTTAAGAAAATCTTAAAGGAGATTCTCTCTTTACTGGACCATAAAGACCTGAACTCAATCCCTCCTTTTCTTGAAAAAAATCCCACCTGTGAACACATTGCAGAATTTTTGATGCAAAAACTTGAGGAAAAACTCCCCTCTGGTATAAGACTCGTTCTTGTAATGGTTGAGGAGAAACCAGGACAGGGGGCAATATACGAAAGGAGGTAAGAATGATGAGGGAAAAACCCGGAATACCTCTTGAACTTGAAAATGTTGAGGGTGTTTACTCAAACCTTGCGGTTATAACCCACTCCCCTGCGGAGTTTGTCATTGACTTCGCAAGGGTCCTTCCCGGCGTTCCAAAGGCAAAGGTTTACTCCAGGATAATAATGACCCCCCAGCATGCAAAACTCCTTCTCAAGGCACTTGAGGAGAACATAAAGAAATATGAGGAGAAGTTCGGGGAGATAAAACTCACGGGAGAAACCGGGAAGGGTATAGGGTTCATAAAAGAAGGTTGACATAGGGTTTTGAGAGGAGTATAAGTTTAAAAAAGGAGGTTGGTTATGAGAGCTTCCATCGTTCTCCTTCTCGCCTTGCTTGTGCTTGAGGGATGTTCCTGCCTGGGATGCCTTGAGATTCCTTCCCTTTCGGTCCCCGTCATAACCGTTCCCTCCCCCACCGTACAGGTTCAGGCCCCCACCCCCCAGGTTGTTGTGGCTCCCACGGTTTATCCTTCCATTGAATTCCAGGCGATTTACATGTATGCGTTCAGCGTTGGTGGATACTGGATATGGTACCGGGACTTCAAGGAAGGGGAGTGGACCAGGTGGGAAATAACCCTGCCTGATGAGGGTGATGTGATGGAGATGGAACTCGCCTTCTTAAAGCGCGTTCCTGAGGGAGAATGGTGGAGGGTGCAGATAATACCGAAGAAGGAGGATTCAAAACCAGCAATATATGAGATGCTTCTCTCACCCGAGACCCATACGATAAGAAGGGTGAGAAGAAAGATAGGAACACTTCCTCCTGAGGAGGTTCCGGTAACCGAGAATCTCTACTACATAAAGCCCGTGAAACTCACAAAGGAATCCATAGAGGGTGCAACGAAGGGAATAGAAACGATAAAGGTTCCTGCTGGAACATTCACTGCAAGACATGTGGTTTATGCCTCCCTGGATGGAAAGGGAAGGGTTGAGTGGTGGGCAACCGAGAAGGTTCCTGGTGGGGTTGTGAAGGCAAAGGTTGTGGATGAGGAAGGGAAGGTATCCTGGATTTCGGTTCTTTTATCCTATGGAACAGGAGCAAAAACCCTGCTGGGGGTTTACTGATGATTGAGCCCCTGAGGGAGAAGGTCGAGAAACTCAATGAGGAGATGAACAGGGAGTATTATCTCCACTTTTCAGGACAGAAGGAGACGCTTGAACTCTCAAAGATAATGGAAAAATATAGGGACCTCTTTTCAAAAGAGATGGTGGAGAAGATAAAGGAAAGCAACATCCCTGAAAAGGAAAGGTTCCTTGCCTTCTCCCTCAGGGGATACCTTGAGGATGCAGTAAAGGAGGATGTGGACAAACTCCAGACAGAACTCGCGGGGAGAAAGGTAAAGGTAAACGGGGAGGAGGTATCTTTTTATTATGCAAGGGTTCTCATGGTGAATGAGCCGGAAAGGGAGAAAAGAAGAAAGATATACCTGAGAAGGCTCGAGGTGGTGGAGGAGACGAATGGGAAAAGAAAGGAGATGTGGAGGAAGGAATATGAGAGGGTTAAGGAACTGGGATACAAAAATTACACCGAACTGTGTCAGGCAACATATCCTGTGAAATATAAGGATTTCCTGGAAAAGTGTGAAAAATTCCTTGAGAATACAGAAACCCTCTTCTTTGACCGGTTTGAGAATCTTCTGAGAAGGGAAAGCAGGGTAAGGCTGGGGGAGGCAGAGCCCCACGATGGAGCATTTGCACTGAAACTGAGGGAATTTGACGAACTCTTCCCGCGTGAAAAACTCATTCCCACGGTTGAAAAATTCCTTCTTTCTCTTGGAATAGACCTGAAATCCCAGCACAATGTCCACATTGACCTTGAGGTGAGAGAAAGAAAGCATCCCAGGGCATTCTGTGCACCGGTAAAAATTCCTGATGAGATATATCTCAACCACCTTCCCGCAGGAGGGATGGAGGACTACGATACCACCCTTCACGAACTCGGGCATGTTGAGCACTTTGCATGGACTGAAAGGGAACTTGCTCCTGAATACAGGATTCTGGGGCTTGATGGTGTTTCCGAGGTTTATGCCTTCTTATTCCAGTATCTGCTTGAAGACGAGGGATTTCTGAAAGAATTCCTGGGATTTCCGGATGGGGTTGCAAAAAGATTTGCAGACCTTTACAAACTCGTTCATCTTTACCTTGTAAGAAGATACTGTGGAAAATTCAGGTATGAGATGGAACTCCATACGGAAATGGACCTGGAGAATGGGGGGAAGATTTATGCAAGGTCCCTGAGGGAGGCAACAGGGTTGCTCTATCCTGAGGCCGGATACCTTGATGACCTCGATGGATTTTTCTACTCCGCGGATTACCTTCTCTCCTGGTTTGCAGAGGCACAGTTAAGGGAAACCCTGAGGGAAAAATTCGGAAGAAAATGGTGGTGTGAAGAGGCAGGGGAGTTTTTGAAGGAACTGTGGGAAATGGGAAGGAAATATACCATTGGTGAGGTTCTTGAACTTGCAGGATGGAAGGAAGTTGATATAAGTGTTCTTGAAAAGGAACTGGGATGCTGAAAAAAACAGTGAAAATTCTTAAAAACAATGGAGTTATTGCATTTCCCACGGAAACCGTCTACGGAATGGGGTGCATTCTTTCCCGTGAATGTGTTGAGCGTCTTCGGGAGATAAAGGGAGGGAGGGAGAAGCCATTTGCAATATTTGTAAAGGATGTGAAGGATGTAAAGAAATACGCAAAAAACATAAGTAAAAGTGCATGGAAGGTGATGGAGGAGTTCTTCCCTGGACCGCTCACGATAATTCTCAAAGGGAAAAAGTCACTTCCTCCAGGTGTTCTTTCATCGGGGGGGAAGGTGGGGATAAGGATACCCGACCATCCTCTTGTTCTCAAAATCTTAAAAGAGATTGATAAACCCATCATAGCAACAAGTGCAAATAAAACCGGAGAACCACCCCCTCAGCGGGCTGAGGATGTAAAGGTCCGTGTGGATGAAATTCTTAAAGGAGAGGTGAAATATTCACTCCCATCAACCGTTATTGATTTTTCCTCATTCCCTCCTGTCCTTTTAAGAAAGGGCCCCATTTCCTTTCTTTCCATTGAAAGGGTGATAAAGAGAAAGGTTATTTTCTCAGAATCCCTTGTCTTCAATATTCTATTTGTATGCACCGGGAATACATGCAGGAGTCCGATGGCGGAGGGGATTGCAAAAAGAATATTTAAGGGAAAAAGGGTAGATGTCAAATCCTGTGGAACCGCAGCGGGATATGGAAACATGGCATCTCCTGAGGCGATTGTTGTGATGAAGGAGCATGGAATAGACATATCCTCTCATTCTTCAAAACCACTCACAAAAGAATTGCTTGGATGGGCTGACCTGGTTGTTGTTATGGAAAGGCATCACAGAGAATACATCCAGCAGAGATTTCCGGAACACTCCATAAAGGTTTTCATGCTCAGTGAGTTTTTAAAAAAGGGAAAAATACAGGACATTCCAGACCCGATTGGTATGGGGATTGGAACATACCGGAAAATATACCGGAGACTTGAACAGTGTATAAAGGGGCTTGAAAGATGGGTGGAAAAGAGGGTCCGGATATCCGTGACCTCTTAAAGATTGACGAATTCCTGCATTCTGCCCTTGAACTTGACCAGGCACTCTGCAGGATACTGACTGCCCTCACCGCAGGGGAGGGTTTCGGATTCAATCGTGCATTATTGCTTTTAAGAAAAGGAGAGTATTTTGAGGGAGAAAAGTGGATAGGCCCGGTATCCCATGAAGACGCAGCAAGAATATGGGAGGAGCTCGAGAGGAAAAAAATCACACTGCAGGAGATGCTTGAACAGTGCGGAGAGAAAAGAGAAAATGTGCTCTCAAAAAAGGCAAAAGAGATAAAGATTCATTATGAAAAACTCCAGGGATACCTTGAAAGAAAAGTGAGGATTGGTGAGCCTGAGTTCTTTTCAGAAATCCTTGGAACCCGGGAATTTGCATTCCTTCCACTGATTGGAAGGGAAAACTGCACGGGCATAATACTTGCAGATAACATATACTCAGGAAAGAAGATAGAGGAAATAGATGTAAACATGCTTGAGTTTTACGGTGCTATTGCAGGAGCGGTTATTGAGCGTGCTTTACTCTATACCGAGTTGAGGAAGGAGAAAGAAAGATACGAGCAGGCTTACCGGAAGATGAAGGAACTTCAGGAATCGACAAGAAGGGTTGAGAGACTTGCAGCACTTGGAGAGGCAACGGCGATGATAGCCCATGAGCTGAGGAATCCACTCGTCATAATAGGGGGATACACGGATTACATAATGAAGAAACTGGAGCCCGGGGAGAAGTTACAGGAAAAATTGAAGGTTATAAAACGAACGGTGAGGAGGCTTGAGCTTGCACTGATGAACCTCTCGGGATATCTCAAGGATGTTTCTCCTGGCTATCGCAGTCTCCCTCTTTCCTCCGTAATCCAGGACACCCTGCTCATTTTGGGTCCGGAGATGGAAAAGATGGAGATAGAGGTGGAGAAGGAGATACCCGAAGGACTCACCGTGTGGGGAGACCCTGAACTTTTAAGGCATGTTTTTCTCAATCTCCTGAAGAATGCGGTGGAGGCGTGTGGAAGAGGAGGAAGGATAAGAATCTGGTGTGAGGAAAGGGAGAATGAATTTGTGGTTTCTGTTGATGACTCCGGTCCCGGAGTGAAAAGGGAAGATGTGGAGGAAATATTCAAACCTTTCTTCTCCAGGAAGTCCTCAGGCCTTGGTCTTGGTCTTTCCATAGTCAAGAAAATCGTTGATGCACATGGAGGGAGGATAGAGGTAAAGGAAAGTCCGCTTGGAGGTGCCTCCTTCCAGGTGTATCTTCCAAAGGGAGGTGAGGATGAAGAGAATATTGCTCGTTGACGATGATGAGGACCTGCTTGAACTTTACAGAGAAACCCTGCAAGAGGAGGGGTTCTCTGTGGATACGGCAACCAACGGGAGGGAGGCGGTTGAGAAGGTGAAGGAGAAAGAATACGACCTAGTTGTGCTTGATATAAGGATGCCTGAAATGGATGGGATAGAGGCACTTGGATACATACTGGGTGAGAGGAAGGATATAAAGGTTGTGCTGAATACTGCCTATGCATCCTACAAGGATAACTTCCTCACCTGGGGTGCGGATGCATACATACTCAAATCATCGGACCTCTCAGAGCTCGTAGCTGCCATAAAGAAACTGCTATGTTTGTGATGATACTTGCCGGTGGGAAGGGTGAAAGGCTCTATCCCCTGACAAGGGACAGGGCAAAACCTGCCGTTCCCTTTGCAGGAAGATACCGGATAATAGACTTTGCCCTCTCAAACTGCATAAACTCGGGTCTAACGAGGATAGTTCTTCTCACACAGTACAAGTCCATATCCCTTGACCGCCACCTCAGGCTTGCGTGGCATATATTCCATTACGAGGTTGGAGGATGCATATATTCCATTCCGGCACAGCACAGATATGGAGAGAGGTGGTATGAGGGGACGGCAGATGCGATATTCCAGAACATATACACACTTGAACAGGAGAAACCGGAGCATGTTCTCATTCTCAGTGGAGACCATGTTTATGCAATGGATTACAGGCCCTTTATCTCATTCCATCTTGAAAACAGGGCGGACCTCACGATGGGTGCGGTTCTGTATCCCAGAAAAGAGGCAAGGAGATTTGGTGTGTTTGAGGTGGATAAAGAAATGCGTGTTCTCAATTTTGCTGAAAAACCCGAGGAGCCATTTCCCTTTCCTGGAAAGAAATCCCATTCTCTTGTCTCCATGGGAATATATATCTTCAAAACAGAGGTTCTGGTAAAAAGGGTTACGGAAGATGCAAAGATAAAGGAAAGTTCACACGACTTCGGGAAGGATGTGATACCCCGTATGATAAAAGAAAAGGACAGAATTTTTACCTTTCTCTTTGAGGGATACTGGAGGGACATAGGAACCCTTGATGCATACTACGAGGCACATCAGGACTTTTTAAGAGACCCACCCCCCATTGACCTTCATGACCTCTCATGGCCCATAAGAACCTATGTCCCCCCCTACCCGCCGGCAAGGATAAAGGGGGGAGAGGTCAAAAATTCATGCATATCCGAGGGATGCGTGATACTGGGTAAGGTGTACAATTCTTTCCTATCTCCGGGTGTGTTTGTGGATGAGGATGCTGTGGTGAAGGACTCCATCCTGCTTGAGAATGCAAGGGTGGGAAAAGGGAGTGTGGTTGAAAGAGCCATACTGGATAAGGAAGTAAGGGTGAATCCGGGAAGGGTGGTGAAAGGAAAGGGTTTTGTGACAACAGAAAAGGGTGTGGCTGTGTATCCAAAAGGAATGGAGGTGTAAATGCCCGAACTCAGGAAAGACCCTGTGATTGGAAGATGGGTGATAATTGCAACCGAGCGTTCAAAGAGACCTGATGATTTTTTGCATGTAAAGATTCCTGAAAAACCGTCTCCATTCTGTCCCTTCTGTGAGGGAAATGAGGAAAAGACCCCTCCTGAGGTTTATGCGGTGAGAAGGGATGGCACTCTGCCCGATACGCCGGGATGGAAGGTGAGGGTTGTTCCCAATAAATTTCCAGCCCTCGTGAGGGAGGGTGAGGTGAGGGAAAGAATGGAGGATGGATACAGGCTTATGGACGGGGTTGGAGCGCACGAGGTGATAATTGAAACACCAAAACACGATGGTATCATACCCAGGTTATCGGAAGAGGAGGTGGGGCTCATCCTGGACGCATACCGGAGAAGGTATATATCCCTTAAGGAGGATGAAAGATTGAGATACATTCTCATATTTAAAAATCACGGAAGGGAGGCTGGTGCATCCCTTGCCCATCCCCACTCCCAGATAATAGCAACTCCCATAGTTCCAAAGAGAGTAAAGGAGGAACTTTACGGGAGTGAGAGGTTTTACAGGGAAAAAGGAAAATGTGTTTACTGCTGGATGATAGAGCAGGAACTCTCTTCAAAAAAGAGGGTTGTTGCTGAAACGGAGAATTTCATTGCATTCTGTCCCTTTGCCTCCAGGTTTCCCTTTGAGGTGTGGCTTTTGCCGAAGTATCACTCTGCCTTCTTTGAGGATGTTAAAGAAC
Organism: bacterium; assembly: GCA_029258725.1. Lineage (GTDB taxonomy): Bacteria > Hydrothermota > UBA3072 > JAPDKE01 > JAPDKE01 > JAPDKE01. The sequence goes on from JAPDKE010000030.1 coordinate 36,928, forward strand.
CTGACGAGTTTGCATCCATCTTCAAAAGGGTGATAACCGCAATACACGATGTCCTTTCAGACCCACCCTATAACCTGGTTCTCCACACCTCCCCAACCATGAATGAACACTGGGAACACATGGAAAAATCCTATCACTGGCACATGGAGATAATGCCGAAGTTAACAAGGGTCGCGGGCTTTGAATGGGGAACGGGATTTTACATAAATCCAACCTCCCCCGAGGAGGCAGCCAGGTATTTAAGGGAAAGATGCATGTGAAGTTCATGCCGCTTGAGAGGTTTTATAAAAGGCACAGGGAGGAAGTGGAGGGGGTTTTAAGAAGGGTTTTTGAAAAGGGGAGGTTTGTGGATGGAGATGAGGTAAGTCTTTTCAGGGAGGAGGTTAAAGGGTTTCTCGGGGTCAGGCATTTTATTCCTGTTGCGAGCGGTTCCGATGCACTGAGGCTTTCCCTTGAGGCACTTGGAGTAAAAGGAAGAAAGGTAATCACAACCCCATACACATTTATTTCCCCTGCTGAGGCTGTTCTTCAGGCTGGGGGTGAGGTTGAGTGGGTTGATGTGGGAGAGGACTTTCTCATAGACCCTGAGAAGATAGAGGATGCGGTGGATGAGAGAACGTGCGGCATTATTCCTGTTCATCTCTTTGGAAAGGTATGCAGGATGGATGAGATAATGAGGATTGCAGAAAAACATGGACTCTTTGTTATTGAGGATGCCGCACAGGCATTTGGTTCTGGAGGTGCAGGAACGCGTGGAACCTGTGGATGTTTCAGTTTCCATCCCACAAAAATCCTGGGTGGATTTGGAGACGGGGGCGGGATTGCAACTGATAATGATGAACTTGCGTGGAAACTTGAAAGGCTCAGGGTTCACGGGTTTGAGCGGAAGTATTTTTCTCTCTTTCCAGGTTATAACTCAAGGCTTGATGAAATCCAGGCTGCGCTTTTGAGGGTAAGGTTAAGGAAACTGGATGAGGAAATAAAGAGGAGAAAGGAAATGGAGAGAATTTACAGGAAAGAACTTGGGGGACTGGTGAGGATGCTGGAATGGAAAGAGGATGAGGTTCCGGGGCTTTTCCCTCTCCTGCTTGAGGATGAAAAGGCAAGGGATGGATTGAAGGGCTATCTTGAAAAAAATGGAATTGATACTGCGGTTTACTATCCTCTGCCCCTCCACCTTCAGCCTGTATTTTCTGAAAAAAAGAGGCATTTTCCCGTTGCAGAAAGCCTCTCAAAGAGGGTTCTCTTCATCCCCTTCCATCCATATCTTGAAGATGATGAGATTTATTATGTTGTGGAAAAGATAAGGAAATTCAGGGTCAGGCATTAACAGTTAACAATTTTAAAAAAGAATCAGTTTGATAATCAATAACTTATTACAAATTTCAAACTTTAAATGCCTGCCCCTGCCTGATATATGCACTTTTTCAAGTGGTAAAAGCTAAGGGGTCCATTTTGAGCCTTCTTAAAAGTTTTATGGAGTTTTTCTTTTATATGCCCGGTTTCTCAGGGCACGCTTTAATTTACAAATATGAAACCCATCCCAAACCCGATTTTCCTCAATACCCCCTCACCTTAAAAAGTATCTTCTCGTGTTCCTCGGGTGGGATTTCTGCATAGTGGTCAAACTGCATCATGTAACTTCCTCTTCCTTTTGTGAGGGACCTCAAAGTGGTTGCATAGCCGAAAAACTCAGAGAGAGGTCCTATTGCATGGACTATTTGAAAATCGGGTCTGTGCTCTATCTCAAGTATTCTCGCCCTCCTTGAATTCAAATCCTCAATAACCCCACCAAGATAATCGTGAGGAACCATTACCTCTATTCTCATAACAGGCTCGAGGAGAACCGGATTTGCACGCATATAAGCCTCCCTGAACGCCATGGATGCGGCTATCTTGAAGGCCATATCGTTTGAATCAACCTCATGCCATGAACCACCCGTGAGAACCGCCCTTATCTTTATAACAGGATATCCCGCAAGCCCCCCTGTCTCCATCGCCTCCTCAATCCCCTCCTTTATCGGCTGCACGAACTGAGGAGGAATAACCCCTCCCTTTGTCTCATCAACAAACTCAAAATGCTTCCCCTCAGGATGGGGTTCAAGCCGGAGTATAACATGCCCATACATTCCAGCACCGCCTGTCTGCTTTATGAACTTCCCCTCCCCCTCTGCAACATCCTTTATCGTCTCCCGGTAGGCAACCCTCGGCTGACCAACCCTTACATCAACCCTGTAATCCTTCTTCATCCGGTCAACTATTATCTCAAGATGCAGTTCTCCCATCCCGGAAATCAGGGTCTGCCCTGTCTCCGGATCCCTCCTTATCCTGAAGGTGGGGTCCTCATCCGCCATTCTCTGAAGCGCAAGTGAGAGTTTATCCTGGTCCGCCCGGGTCCTTGGCTCTATTGCAACGGATATCACAGGCTCTGGAATCACAGGAGGTTCAAGATAAATAGGATGCTTCTGGTCCGTTATCGTATCCCCGGTCTTTGTAGTCCTCAAACCAACAAATGCAACAATCTCACCTGCCTTCGCCTCCTTCATCTCGGTTCTTCTGTCCGCATGCATGAGAAATATCTTTGATATTCTCTCCCTCTTACCTGTTGAAACATTCAAAACAGTTTTACCAGCCTCTATTCTCCCGGAATAAACCCTCGCATAGGAAAGCCTTCCATGGGGGTCTGAAACTATTTTGAAAACAAGGGCAGAGAAAGGCTCATCAAGGGATGGCTTTCTTTCCTCTTCTTTTCCGGTTTTTGGGTTTTCTCCCTTTATCGGAGGAAGGTCTGCAGGGGATGGGAGGTAATCAATAACACCATCAAGAACAGGCTGAACCCCCTTGTTTCTCAGTGCAGCACCGCAGAAAACAGGAAATCCAAATGTCTTTATGGTTGCCTCCCTCAATGCAGTCTTTATCTCAGATGGTCTTATCTCCTCCCCCTCCAGATACTTCACGGTAATCCTCTCATCAAAATCCGCAAGATGCTCAATGAGTTTTTCCCGATACTCCTCTGCCTTCTTTTTCAATTCATCAGGAATATCAATTGTATCATACGTGGCTCCAAGGGTCTCCTCATGCCATACATACGCCTTCATCTTTATCACATCAACAACACCCCTGAACTCACTCTCCTCCCCGAGGGGAATGGTTACAACAAGGGGTCTTGCCTTCAACTTTTCCTCTATCTGTTTTACCGTCCGGTAAAAATCAGAACCCGTCCGGTCAAGTTTGTTTACAAAAACTATCCTGGGAACCCCGTACCTGTTTGCCTGCCTCCACACCGTCTCTGACTGGGGCTCAACCCCCTCAACTGCAGAGAATATAACAACCCCTCCATCAAGAACCCTTAAAGAACGCTCAACCTCAACCGTGAAGTCAACATGACCCGGTGTATCAATTATGTTTATCCTGTGTCCCTTCCAGTAACATGTCGTTGCAGCGGATACAATCGTTATCCCCCTCTTTTTCTCCTGCTCTAAGTAGTCCATCGTGGCAGACCCCTCATCCACCTCACCCATCCGGTGAACCTTACCCGTGTAGTAAAGAATGCGTTCGGTGAGGGTGGTCTTACCCGCATCAATGTGCGCAATTATTCCTATGTTCCTTATCCTTTCTATCTTATACTCCATATCAAAAAGAAAAGGGGAGGGTTCTTAAGCACCCTCCCCTTAATTCTTAAGCACCAATTACCATCTGTAATGGGCAAACGCCCTGTTTGCCTCTGCCATACGGTGGGTATCTTCCCTCTTCTTGTAGGCTATTCCTTCCTTCTTTGATGCGTCAATGAGTTCCTTTGCAAGCCTCACCGCCATGGTCTTTTCACTTCTTGACCGTGCAGCCTGGATTATCCACTTTATGGCAAGAGAGGTCCTGCGCTCCGGTCTTACCTCAACCGGAACCTGATAGGTCGCCCCTCCTATCCTCCTCGGCCTCACCTCAAGAACAGGCTTCACATTGTTAACTGCGCGCTTGAAAACCTCAAAACCATCCTCTCCCGTCCACTGGGTTATGAGGTCAAGCGCCTTGTAAAATATACGCTGGGCAACCGTCTTCTTGCCATCCCACATGAGGTTGTTTATGAACTTGGTAACAAGTTCACTTCCATACTTTGGATCAGGAGGGACCTCTCTCTTCTCTGCTCTTCTTCTTCTCGGCATCTCACCTCCTTATGACTTCGGTCTCTTGGTTCCGTAAAGGGACCTGGATTTCCTTCTTCCCTCAACCCCTGCGCAGTCGTAGGCTCCTCTTATGATGTGATATCTCACTCCAGGAAGGTCCTTCACCCTCCCACCTCTCACAAGCACTATTGAGTGCTCCTGGAGGTTGTGTCCCTCTCCAGGAATGTATGCAGTGACCTCAATGCCATTTGTGAGCCTCACCCTTGCAACCTTACGCAGAGCAGAGTTCGGCTTTTTGGGAGTGGTGGTGTAAACCCTCACACACACTCCCCTTTTCTGGGGATTTCCCTGGAGGGCAGGGGTTTTGCTCTTGCGCTTTACCTTTTTCCTTCCATACCTTACCAGCTGGTTTATCGTCGGCATATAACCTCCTGTTTATATTTTATTTATGCACGAAACTTCCTTTTGTCAAGACCTATGCGGTCTTTACCTCCTCTTCCTCAAACACAAGTTCTATGTTCCTGTACTTCTTTAGACCCGTCCCAGCAGGGATGAGATTACCCATGATAACATTTTCCTTTATACCAAAGAGTTCGTCCTTCTTTCCGTGAATTGCCGCATCTGCAATAACCCTAGGTGTCTCCTGGAAGGATGCAGCAGAGATGAAGGATTCTGTGGAGAGGGCTGCCTTCGTTATTCCAAGCAAAACAGGCTCATACTTCGCAGGTGTTCCACCCTCCCTCATCACGCGCTCATTCTCCTCCCTCACCTTCTCCTTGTGAACTATCTCACCTTCTATGAAGTTCGTGCTTCCTGAGTCAACTATCTTCACCTTCTGGAACATCTGCCTCACTATTATTCCGATGTGCTTGTCATCTATCTTCACATTCTGGAGTCTGTAAACCTCCTGAATCTCATTGAGCAGATACTGCTGCGCAGCATAAACTCCCTTCACCCTGAGAATGTCGTGCGGGTCTATCTGCCCCTCACAGAGTTTGTCTCCTGCCCTTACCCTCTGACCCTCGTGAACGAGCATGTACTTCCTGTAAGGAATCCTGTACTCTCTCCTCTCTCCATTGTCGGCAACCACATAAACATACCTCATTCCTCCCTTTATATCACCAAACTCAACCCTTCCATCTATCTCGGATATTACCGCTGCATCCTGCGGATGGCGTGCCTCAAAGAGTTCAGCAACCCTGGGCAGTCCTCCGGTAATGTCTCTCGTCTTCGCTATCTCCTTGGGTATCTTTGCCATTATATCACCTATCTCAACCTCATCCCCATCCTTCACCATGAGATAGGCGCCCGCAGGTATTGGATAACTTCCTATCTTCTCACCCTTCTTATTGAGAATATCTATTGCAGGATGCAGTTTCTTGGACCTGGACTCTATGACCATTGGCTGTTTTTTCCCGGTCTGTTCATCGTAGAGTTCCCTCATGGTCACATTCAGGATTATATCCCGGTACTGCACTTTACCTTTTTGCTCACTTATTATCAGGTTGGAATACGGGTCGTGCTCAAACAGGATATCCCCCTCCCTGACCTCCGCACCATCCTCAACCTTGAGGATGGACCCGTATGGAACATCGTAAACCCTTGTTCCCTTCCGGTGCTGGAGGTATATGTGCTTGTCTCTTGAAAGGACAACTCTCTTTCCATCCTTCCTTTCATAGAAGACAAGCCCGTCCTCAAACTTCACCTTTCCGGTGTAATGCGCCTTTACCTCGGTCTCCTGTGCTATTCTTGCTGCAACTCCTCCAACATGGAAGGTTCTAAGGGTGAGCTGGGTTCCGGGCTCTCCTATGGACTGCGCTGCAAGGATTCCAACCGCCTCACCGAGTTCAACAAGCCTTCCTGTTGCCAGGTTCCTTCCATAACACTTCCTGCATATTCCCCTCTTTGCCTCGCAGGTGAGAACGCTTCTTATCTTTACCTTTTCAATTCCCGCATCCTCAATCTCCTTTGCCTTCTCATCCGTTATCTCCTCTCCGGCCTTCACAATGAGTTCCCCTGTTACCGGATGATAGATATCATCTGCTGCAAATGCTCCTGCAATTCTTTCGGAAAGAGGCTCAAGCACCTTCTCACCTTCCTTTATAGCACTAACCTCTATTCCGAGAACCGTTCCGCAGTCCTCCTCGGTTATGACAACATCCTGCGCAACATCCACAAGCCTTCTTGTGAGGTATCCTGCCTCCGCAGTCTTAAGAGCAGTGTCCGTAAGCCCCTTCCTTGCACCGTGGGTTGATATGAAGTACTCAACAACCGTAAGTCCCTCTTTTAGATTGTGGGTTATAGGGGTCTCTATTATCTCCTGTCCCGTTATCCTCTTCTGCGGTCTTGCCATCAATCCCCTCATTCCCGTAAGCTGTCTCACCTGGTCTATATTACCCCTTGCACCGGAGTTCGCCATCATCCATATTGGGTTGAATCCATCCCTGTCCTCCCTCATGGTCTTCACAACCGCACGCTCCACCATCTCCATCGTCTTTGTCCATATGTCAATAACCTTATTGTACCTCTCAGCCTCGGTTATCTCACCCTTCCTGTGGTACGCATCATTAACCTTCTCCACCTCTTTCCTTGCAGCATTCACGAGTTTATCCCTCTCCTCCGGGGTTACCATATCGTCTATTCCTATGGTGAGACCGGAACGGGTTGCATACTCAAATCCCAGTTCTTTTATGGCATCAAGCAGTTCTCCGGTTCTCTTTGAACCAAACCGCTTGTAGCATTCAAGTATGAGACGCTGGAGGTCCTTCTTTCCAAAGGTCCTGTTCTGGAACCTGAGTTCCTCGGGCAGGATTTCGTTGAATATAACCCTTCCAACGGTTGTATCAATCCACTCTCCCCTGAACCTGTACTTTATTGGAGTGTGTATGTCTATAATACCAGCCTCAAGGGCTGCCTCTATCTCCTCTATGGAATCGTAATACTTCTCCGGTTTGAGCCCGGGCTTTTCCTTTGTGATGTAGTATATTCCAATAACCATGTCCTGGGTTGGTGCCATGAGCGGTATTCCGGAGGCGGGTGAGAGAATGTTGTGGGTGGAGAGCATGAGGACAAGGGATTCAAGCTGTGCCTCAAAGGAAAGCGGGACATGAACCGCCATCTGGTCTCCGTCAAAGTCTGCATTGAATGGAGGGCAAACCATTGGATGGATTCTTATTGCCTTACCCTCAACAAGCCTTGGAAGGAATGCCTCTATGGATACCCTGTGGAGTGTGGGAGCACGGTTCAGCAATACAGGATGTCCATCAACAACCTCCTCCAGTATATCCCATACCTCAGGGCTCTTGTTATCAATGAGCCTTCTTGCAACCTTCAGGGACTGACTGTATCCCCTTTCCTCAAGTTTTCTTATTATGAACGGCTTGAACAGCTCAAGTGCCATTACCTTGGGCAGTCCGCACTCGTGTAGTTTGAGGGTTGGGTCAACGGTTATAACAGACCTTCCGGAGTAGTCAACCCTCTTTCCAAGCAGGTTCTGTCTGAATCTTCCCTGCTTACCCTTGAGTGAGTCGGAGAGGGACTTGAGGGGTCTTCCTCCCCTTCCCTTTATCGGTCTTGCCATACGTGAGTTGTCAAACAGTGCATCAACCGCCTCCTGGAGCATGCGCTTCTCATTCCTGAGAATGATATCAGGAGCATTTATCTCTATCAGGTTCTTGAGACGGTTGTTCCTGGTTATGACCCTTCTGTAAAGGTCATTGAGGTCTGAGGTTGCAAACCTTCCTCCCTCAAGGTGAACAAGGGGTCTTAAATCAGGTGGAATAACGGGGATAACTTTGAGTATCATCCATTCGGGTCTGTTCCCGGACTGCCTGAATGCCTCAACAATCCTGAGTTTTTTGAGCATCTGCGCCTTTATCTGCTGATTGGTCTCTATCTTTATCTTTGTCTTGAGCGTGGACGCAAGTTCATGGAGGTCTATTTCCTTCAAGAGTTCATATATTGCCTCCGCTCCCATCTTTGCAACAAAGCGTTTTCCGCTGCGTTTGAGGTCCTCGTAGTCCTTCTCTGTGAGCAGTTCTCCCTTCTTCAGTCCGGGAACGTCACCGGGGTCTATCACCACGTATGACTCGTAGTAGAGTATTCTCTGGAGTTTGTTTATGGTCATGTCAAGCAAAAGACCTATCTTGGAGGGGACTATCTTGTAGAACCAGATGTGAGCCACGGGGACGGCAAGTTCAATGTGCCCCATCCTCTCCCTTCTAACCCTGGAGTGGGTGACCTCAACCCCACATCTTTCACATATAACCCCCTTGTACTTCGGTCCCTTGTACTTTCCACAGTTACACTCGTAGTCCTTTACGGGACCGAATATCTTTTCACAAAAGAGACCGTCCCTCTCAGGCTTCTGTGTCCTGTAGTTTATGGTCTCGGGTTTCTTCACCTCCCCGTGGGACCAGCGTTTTATTGTCTCAGGGGATGCAAGGGAGATTCTTATCCAGTCGAAGTCCGTGGGTTTCAACCTTTCTTCAGGAAGGAAGAAACCTTTCCTCATTTTTTCTTAACCCCTCCCTTTTCTTTATTGCTTCCAAGTTCAATATTTATACCGAGACCGTTGAGTTCCTTGATGAGAACATGGAAGGATGCAGGGAGCCCTGGCTCGGGTGGGTTTTCACCCTTGATTATGGACTCATACATTCTGGTCCTTCCAGGAACGTCGTCTGATTTTACAGTAAGCATCTCCTGAAGGGTATGGGCAGCCCCGTATGCCTCAAGTGCCCACACCTCCATCTCTCCAAAACGCTGCCCTCCAAACTGTGCCTTTCCTCCAAGAGGCTGCTGGGTTATTAGAGAGTAAGGACCTATTGCCCTTGCGTGTATCTTGTCGTCAACCATGTGGATGAGTTTCATCATGTATATGTATCCAACAGTGACAGGCTCCCTGAAAGGTTCCCCGGTCCTTCCATCGTAAAGCACAACCTTTCCATCTTCGGGGAGACCAGCCTTTTTCATCTCCTCCTTTATCTCCTCTATGGTTGCCCCTTCAAAAACAGGGCTTATTGCCTGGTATCCCAAGACCCTGCATGCCCATCCAAGATGGGTCTCAAGTATCTGACCCACATTCATTCTGGATGGAACACCAAGGGGATTAAGGACTATTTCAACGGGTGTTCCATCCTCAAGGTATGGCATGTCCTCAACAGGAACTATCCTTGCAATAACTCCCTTGTTTCCGTGGCGCCCCGATAGTTTGTCTCCTATGGATATCTTCCTCCGCTGTCCCACGTAAACCTTCACTATCTTGAGAACCCCAGGAGGTAACTCATCTCCGCGCTGGAGCCTGTCAACCCTCACATCCTTTTCTTCAGTTATGTCCTTTATTATCTCACCAACACGCCTGTAGAGTTCCCTTCCTTCCTTCATCCAGGCCGGGAGAATCTCGGCTATCTTTGCCGGTGTCATTCTCTTTCTCTCATCGGTCTTTCTTACCAGGTATCTTTCAATTGCGCTCTCAAGAATCCGGTCGAGTTCGTAGAGAAGTTCCTGGGTTAACCTTTCGCCCTTTTCAAGAATAACCCTTCCATCTATTTCTATCTTTCCGCGTGCTTTCTTCCCTTTGTAGAGTTCAACGAATTTCTCTCTTTTTCTGCGGTAGAGTTCCCTCACCCTTTTCGCGTATTCCTTCTCTATCCTCTTTATCTCCTCCCTGTGCTCCTTCATCGGCTCCCTCGAAAGAACCTTAACATCAACCACTATTCCGGAAACACCCGGAGGGACCTTAAGAGAAGTATCCTTCACATCCGCCGCCTTCTCACCGAAGATTGCACGAAGCAACTTCTCCTCGGGTGTGAGTTCTGTCTCTCCCTTTGGAGATACCTTTCCAACAAGGATGTCTCCGGGTTCAACCTCGGACCCTATCCTGACTATTCCATCCTCATCCAGGTTTCTCAGCTTTTCCTCTGCAACATTTGGAACCTCACGGGTCAGCTCCTCAGGACCGAGTTTTGTCTCCCTCACCTCACAAACAAACTCCTCTATGTGTATGGATGTGAACTTGTCATCCTTGAGCAGGGACTCGGAGATAACTATTGCATCCTCGTAGTTCCATCCAAGATAGGGGAGGAATGCAACAAGGACATTGTGTCCAAGTGCAAGTTCTCCTCCGGATGTTGCGGCACCATCCGCAATGACCTGTCCTGCCTTAACCTCGTCTCCCTCTTTAACAAGGGGTCTCTGGTTTATAGTCGTGTTCTGGTTTGTACGCTTGAACTTTACGAGTTTGTATATGTCAAACTTTTCGAGTGAGAGTTTATCCGGAGTTTTTGGCTCTATCCATATCTCATCCGATGTGACCTTGACAACCCTGCCCCCCCTCTTTGCTATAACCGTTGCACCGGAATCCCTTGCAACTTTACCTTCCACCCCTGTCGCAACGAAAGGCTTTTCCGGCTGAAGCAAAGGAACTGCCTGACGCTGCATGTTTGAACCCATGAGAGCCCTGTTTGCATCGTCGTGCTCAAGGAACGGGATGAGGGATGCGGAGACAGACGTTATCTGCTTGGGGGTGAGGTCCATGAACTGAACCTCCTCCCTCCTTACCAGTGGATAGGTTCCCTTCTTCCTGGCAAGCACCCACTCATCCAGAATATTACCATCCTTGTCTATTCTTATATTTGCCTGTGCAATAACGTATTTATCCTCTTCCTCTGCACTCAGATACACTATTTCATCCGTAACCTTTCCATTCACGACCTTCCGGTAAGGAGTCTCAATGAATCCTTCCTCATTCACCCTTGCATAGGTTGCAAGGGATGTAATGAGCCCTATGTTCGGTCCTTCCGGCGTCTCTATAGGGCATATTCTTCCATAGTGGGTATAGTGAACGTCTCTCACCTCAAATCCAGCGGTCTCCCTGGTGAGTCCACCGGGTCCGAGGGCGGAGAGCCTTCTTTTGTGAGTTGTTTCTGCAAGCGGGTTTGTCTGGTCCATGAACTGTGAGAGCTGGTTGGTTGCAAAGAAGGAGTGGATGAAGTTTGAAACTATCCTGGAGTTTATGAGGGTCTGGGGTGTTATTTCCTCTGTATCCTTTATTATCATCTTTTCCTTTATTGCATTCACAAGTCTTGTGAATGCAAGCCTGAACTGTGCCTCAAGCAGTTCTCCAACCCCGCGGACCCTCCTGTTTCCCAGGTGGTCAATGTCGTCTATCTCACCCCTTCCCTCTATGAGACCTATTATGTACTTTATGGTCTCTATGAAATCCTCAGGGGCAAGGGTAAGAAGGTCGGAGGGAACACCATGATTGAACCTCTGATTTATCTTTCTCCTTCCAACCTTTGAGAGGTCAAACTTCTTCTGATTGAAGTAGGTGTTGGTGAAGAAGCTTCTTGCTATCTCCTTGTTTGGGGGATGTGTTCCCTTTATGTACTGGTATATTCTGGAAACCGCCTCATTTGGGGTCTTTATATCCTCGCGCTTGAAGCCATTGGTTATGATGAGAACTGCCTCGTCCTTTGTAACATCGAAAACAGTAACCTCCTTTATTCTGTATCCCTGAAGAAGTGTGACCAGTTCGGGTGTTATTTCCGTTCCGTATTCAATAAGAACCTCCCCTGTCTCCTTATCCACCACATCCTCCGCCACCACCTTTCCGACAAGGGGAGAGTGCTCGGGAGTAACATCGGTAACAGGGAGTTTTTTCTTTTTATCAAAGAGCAATTCCAGGATTTCTCTCTTTGATATCTCCCTCTCCCATGCCTCCCTGATTATCTCCTTTCTCCATTCCTCAAGTTTCTCCTCATCCGCATCCTCCGGTGGTTTCGCCTTTGCAAATGCCTCCTTTTCATACCTGAATCCCATGAGAGCCTTGAGAAGGATTGTTGCAGGAAACTTTCTCCTTCGGTCCAGATTTGCCATGAGGGTGTCGTTCATCTCTATCACGAACTCAATCCATGCACCCCTGTAAGGGATTATCTGCGCCGTGTAGGTGCTTCTTCCCTCACCTATCTCCTGTTCTTCAAAATAAACTCCCGGAGCCCTGTGGAGCTGGTTCACTATAACACGCTGGACTCCGTTTATTATGAAGCTTCCACGCTCGGTCATGAGAGGAAGGTCTCCGAGGTAAACGTCCTGTTCTACAGCATTCTTCACCTGTTTTGACTCGTCAAATTCAACAAGCCTCATCTTTGCTCTCAGCGGAGCAGCGTATGTCACTCCCTTTATCTCTGCTTCTTCAGGAGTGTAGCGGGGTCTTCCGAGATGGTACTCTATGAATTCAAGCACAAACCTTCCATGAATATCCTCCACCGGAAAGAACTCGTTGAATACCGCCTGGAGCCCTACATTCTCCCTCTTATCCGGGGGGACATCCCGCTGTAAAAACTTCTCAAATGAGCGGTGCTGAACCTCCAGCAGGAACGGGAGGTCCCGCACCACCCCTATCTTTCCAAAGTTTTTCTTTTTCATCAAGGGAAACACCCCCTTTTATTTTATTTCTACCTTTCCTCCTGCCTTTTCTATTCTTTCTTTTATCTGCTGGGCTTCCTCCTTTGAAACCTTTTCCTTTATGGGCTTGGGAGCACCTTCGACAAGTTCCTTTGCCTCTTTGAGTCCAAGCCCGGTTATTGCCCTGACTTCCTTAATAACATTGAGTTTTGACTCGCCAAAGGAAACAAGAATGACATCAAATTCTGTCTTCTCTTCCTCGGCCTCTGCGGCAGCAGCCCCGGGTGCCGCTGCTGCAACAGGTGCAGCAACAGGAGCAACAGCCTCAACACCAAATTTTTCCTTGAGTGCATCAACGAGTTCCTTGAGTTCAAGGACGGTCATGGATTCAATCATTCCGATAACTTCCTCAACCTTTCCTGCCATCAATTACCTCCTTCTTTTTTATTTTTTATTGCCTCAAGTGTGAAAACAAGACCGGAGATGAGTCCCTGCAGAACACCAACCACCCCGAGCATCGGGCTCATGAGAGCCCCGATTGCATCCTGCATGAGTTTTTCCTTTGAAGGTATCTTTGCGAGGAGCTTTACCTCACGTTCATCAAAAACCCTTCCCTCAATCCATCCTGCCTTGAGGACAGGAAGTTTCTTTTCGTGTTTATCGGAGAATTCCTTGATTATCTTTACCGGAACGATGGGGTCCTCGTAACCAAAGGCAAGGGCAACAGGACCCCTGAAAAATTCCGTTAACTCCTCAAGACCTGCAAGCTTTGCAGCAATGCGGGCAAGGGTGTTTTTGACAACCCTGTATTCAACACCCTGTTCCCTTAACCTCCTCCTGAGTTCTGTGATTGACGCAACATCAAGCCCTTTATAATCCGTAAAGTAAAGCCCCTTTACCCTCTTGAATTTTTCGGTGAGTTCCTCAACAACCTTTTTCTTCTCCTCTCTTACTGCCTTCACCATGCCTCACCTCACTATCTCTGCCACATCTCCCATATCCACCTCTATTCCGGGACCCATGGTGGAGGAGATGTGAACGGTCTTCATGTATGTTCCCCTGAACGCCTGAGGTCTCACACGCTGGAGCTCCCTGAGGAACTCTATTGCATTTTCATAGAGTTTATCTGTCTCAAAGGATGCCTTCCCTATGGGTGCATGGACAACCCCGGTTCTGTCAACCTTGAAATCTATCTTACCTTTCTTTATCTCCCTCACAACCCTTCCAACATCAAAGGTGACGGTCCCTGTTTTTGGATTGGGCATGAGCCCCCTGGGTCCAAGGATTCTTCCAAGTTTTCCAACCCTGGGCATTGCATCCGGAGTTGCAACGACCGCGTCAAAGTCAAGCCATCCCTTTTCTATCTTTTCTATATACTCATCAAGCCCGACATAGTCAGCTCCCGCCTCAAGCGCCTCCTTTTCCTTTTCACCACTTGTGAGAACAAGAACCTTTCTTTCCTTTCCTGTTCCATGAGGAAGTGTGACGGTTCCACGAACCATCTGGTCCGCCTTCCTGGGGTCAACCCCGAGTTTTACGTGTATCTCTATAGTCTCGTCAAACTTTGCTGTTGAGAGTTCCTTTGCAAGTTCAATAGCCTCCCTCAGGGTGTATTTTCTGGTCCTGTCAAACTTTTCAAGCAGTGCCATGTATCTCCTGCTTCTCTTCATCAGTCCTCCTCTATTTCTATTCCCATACTTCTTGCCGTTCCCTCTATTATTCTCATCGCAGCCTCTATATCATTTGCATTGAGGTCCTTTAGCTTCTGCTCTGCAATCTTCCTTACCTGAGAGCGCTTCACCTTGCCCACCTTCACCCTGTTTGGTTCCCCTGAACCCTTTATTATCCCCGCAGCCTTTTTGAGAAGAAGAGATGCAGGTGGTGTCTTTGTGATAAATGTAAAGGAACGGTCCTTGTAAACGGTAACAACCACGGGGACTATGACATCCCCCATGTTTTTTGTTTTATCATTGAACTGCTTGCAGAACTCAACCAGATTTATCCCATGGGGTCCAAGGGCAGAACCAACGGGTGGGGCAGGTGTTGCCTGCCCTGCGGGTATCTGGAGTTTTACCTTTGCCACAACCTCTTTCGTTGCCATCTTTCCCTCCCTACAGTGGCTGGACCTGAGAAAAACTCAGTTCAACAGGGGTGGACCTTCCAAATATGGTAACGGTAACCCTTAATCTTTCCCTGTCCGGATAGACCTCTTCCACAATACCGCTGAAGTCCGTGAAGGGGCCATCTATTATCTTCACAGCCTGCCCTTTCATGAACGGTATCTCACTTTCAACAAAGGTTCCCCTCTCCATGAGAGAAAGAATCCTCTCCGCCTCCTCTTCACTTATCTTATGAGGAGCCTTTGATCCCAGGAATCCCATAACCCTGGGAGCAGTCGCAATGAGCCTTAAGGTGTCCTCATTCCTCACCATCCGCACGAGAACATATCCGGGATAGAGCTTTTTCTCAACCTGCTGCGGACCCTTGGGTGAAAGTTTTGTGACCTGTCGCATGGGGACCACTATATATCCGTAGTCCTTCTCCTCGGTCTTTATTCGCTCAAAGCACTCGGTGAGTCCCCTCTTTTCTATCTCCTCTTCCAGGTACTTTTTCACCTGCTGCTCGTACCCGGTAAAGACATGTATGATGTACCATTCCTTTTCACCTTCACAGCGCCTCTTGTCCATATGCTCACCTCATTATGAAATAAAAGGTTCTTGAGTATATGAGGTCTATTATCCAGATGATGAAGGAGAGGGCGAGTGAGAATCCTATAACAATAAAGGTTGATGCCCAGACCTCGTTCCTGGAAGGCCAGGACACCTTGAGAAGTTCCTGCTTCACCTCCTTCAAAAACTGGATGACCTTTTTAAACATCAAGCCTCCTTTAAAAAGCAGGCCTGGAGGGATTTGAACCCCCAACCACCGGATTTGGAGTCCGGCGCTCTACCGGGTTGAGCTACAGGCCTACTTTGCCTCCTTGTGTAGTGTATATTTTCTGCACTTAGGGCAGAATTTTCTCAGTTCCAGTTTTTCTGGATGTTTTCTTTTGTTTTTTGTTGTTGTGTAGTTCTTTGACTTGCACTCAGTGCACCTGAGGGTTATTATCTCTCTCATTCTATTATCTCCGTTACCACTCCGGCTCCAACGGTTTTACCACCTTCTCTTATTGCGAACCTCAATTCGCGCTCCAGAGCAACAGGATACATGAGCTCAACCTCAAGCTCCACATGGTCACCAGGCATAACCATCTCAA
>JAPDKE010000046.1 GCA_029258725.1 bacterium
ACACCACTGCTGCTGGTGATACGGACACACTCTGGTTGAGGATGCCCAATCTTCTGTATGCGAGTGAGAAGGAGACCACGATTGCTGTTGGAGAGGAGATTACGGTTGCTCTTGATACCTTTTATCTCTGGGCTGACAGTTTAGCCTGGCTAACCCCTGATACTCTCATATACGTTACACCCTATGGAGAGGATACTCTCTGGCTGCCTGAGGATTCAAATGTCTTCTACTTAGAGGTTGCATGTCTTGCTGATGAGGATATAGACAACAATGTGATGATGATTCCTGAGGGGATCTCTGAAAAAGAGACCCCTCGTGTAAAGTGGGTATGTGGCGGAAATGTGATTTCGGATGAGTTTACAGGGAGGCTTTCTCTTCCCAGGGAGTGTAATGTTACCATCGCAATCTACAATGTCGCTGGCAGAGAGGTTTACAGAGAAGATATGGAAATGAGAAGAGGAATAAACGAAGTAAGGATAGATGTGGAGGTGCTCATACCAGGAACTTACTTTTACATAATAAGGGCGCTGGGGAGAGAGACGAAAGGAAGATTTTTAAAAATACGCTAAGGGTCGCCCGGTCTTTTTACCCGAGATGGAAAAGGGGAACAGCCATGCTCCTTTCTGCTTTTATTCCGGGCGGGAGATTCAGGTTTTAAGAATTGTTAGAAGAGAGAAAAGCTGGATACCAGCGAGAGGAAATCAGTCAATATCCCCATGTATCTGAATATCACGCAAAGGCACAGATTTCAACCCTGCGTATTTTTTTCCATAATCCACAATCTTTCTTTCAATTATTTTTCTCCCTTTGGATGAAAGGGAGTTCCAGGTGGAGAATACACCTGAAGACAGTTCCTTCAATATCTTTCTTTCATCCCCTTCAAGATTTATCTCCTTATTGTGCAACATTCCAACACCAAGGTTGTGATAGAGGGAGAGAAGGAAGTAAAAGAGCGCCCCCTTTTCTCTTTTCAACAATCTCAATGCAGTTAAAAACAGATTGTAAATCCTTTCATCCCTTCCGTGAACCGTATCCTTCACAGCAGCCACCATAAAAGATGCAGCCCAGAACCTTTCAAGATTCTCTTTCAACTCCTCCATCCCATCAAGAAGGGTTGCATCGGATACATACTGGACATCCCTCCTTTCGCTTGAGTAAATCACAAACTCGCTCACACACAGAAAATCCAGTGCACCACCAAACCTGCTTCCAGGTCTTCTCGCTCCCTTTGCCACGGCACTTATCCTTCCAAGACGCCGTGTGAATAAATCAAGCATGAGACTCGTTTCCCTCAATTCCTTCCGGCCCAGGACCACCCCGTCTGTCTTGACTATCATAAGAAAATCCTCACAAGACCAAAAAGAGTGAAGTATCCAAAGATATCAGTTATTGCGGTTATTATTATGTTTGAACCAAGTGCCGGATCAAGACCAAACTGCTTTAAAAGAATGGGAATAAGAACACCAACCGCAGCCCCGGTCAGAAAGTTGAGTCCTATGCTCAGCCACACAATCAAACCAAACACAGGATTTCCGCCCAGGAGATACGCGTTAATCGCAACAAAAACACCAACGGCAATACTGAGAAGCAAACTCACACCGCATTTTTTTAAGAGGATGGGAACTGCATCCCTCACAGTTATCTCTCCCATCGCAATCGCCCTTACAACAATGGTCAGGGTCTGGATTGCAACATTTCCTCCCATTCCTGCAACAACGGGCATGAATGCGGCTGCTATTGCATAGTGACCTATCACATCCCTGAAAAGACTCACAACAACCGAAGCAATGGTTGCGGTTATGAGATTTATATAAAGCCATGGAAGTCTCAAAAGGAAAGAACGGATGGGAGGTGTGAATGCTCCCTCTCTTACGTCGAGTCCTCCAAAGTGGAGCATGTCTTCCGTTGCCTCTTCCTCAATAACATCCACGATATCGTCAACCGTAACAACTCCTCTTATCCTTCCGTATGAATCAACAACCGGTATCTCAAGCAAATCATACTTTGCAACCTTCCTTGCAACCTCCTCCTGGTCCTCAAGCAGGTGTGCAGTAACAGGTTCCCTCTTTATCTTTTTTATCCTGGTCTTCGGGTCTGAGAGAATCAAATCATGCAGTGTAACCCATCCTTTAAGTTTCCCATCCCTGTCCACGACATAAACATAATTGAAATCCTCAAGTTTCTTCTCCCTCAAAATCTTTACAGCCCTCCCAACCGTAACATTTTCGGGAACTGCAGGAAAATCCGGTCTCATCAATCCACCTGCAGTTGCAGGTGGATAGGAAAGGAGGGGTTCTATTTTTTCCCTTTCCTCTATAAGCCCGACAACCTTCTCCCTCTCCCTTGAGGGAAGTTCCTCGACCAGGTCAACAGCATCGTCTATATCCATCTCGGAAGCAAGTTCCGAGATTTCTCTCTCTGAAAGACATTTCAGAATCAGATGAAGGGAATAGTCGTCAAGTTCAAGGATTGTATCCGCCGCCTTGTCAACATCAAGCAGTTTGAAAATCTCTATCTTTTTATCCCCGTCCGCATGGGAGATTATGCGTGCAATGTCAGATGGGTGGAGGGATTCAAGTTCTTTTTTTGCCTCCTTATACCTTCCCTCCTCAATGAGTTTCAAAACCCTCATTCTTTCCTCCTGGGAAATCCTTTGCCAAGAACCTCGTGAACGTCTGATATTACAATGAATGCCTCAGGGTCTTCCTCCTCAACTATCTCCTTTATTCTCTCCTCCTGTCTCCTGTGAATCACACAGAATATAACCCCCCTCCTCTCCTGCGTGAACATCCCCTTACCCTCAAGCAGAGTGGCTCCTCTTTTTAATTCTTTCATTATCCTCTCCCCTATCTTCTTCTCCCTATTGGTGAATATGTAAACCGCCTTTGCATAATCCCTTCCTTCCAGAATTATATCTATCATCTTGGATGAGATGAAAAGGGCAATGTAACCCAGGAGGGCAAGTTCGTATGTCCTGAAGGTCCAGGCAGAAAGTAAGATAACAAAAGAATCTATTATGAGTATGGATACCCCGGTTGAGAGTCCGGTGTACCTGTTCATTATTCTTCCAAGAATGTCCGTTCCTCCAGTACTTCCCTTCCCCTTGAGAACAAACCCGAGCCCTGCACCAAGAAGCATTCCCCCATAAACCGAGGCAATAACGGAGTTTTCAGTTATCGCCCCCATGTGAAGGACGCGCTGGAAAAATTCAGGAAAAAGGGAAAGAAGCACTGTTCCAAGGATGGTCTTCAATCCAAAATCTATCCCGAGAACCCTCACACCCCATAAGAAAATGGGAACATTCAGGGCAAAATAGCTCACACCAAAAGGAACCTTTAAGGTATGATAGAGCACAATGGAAACCCCGCTCACACCACCGGGACTTATCCTGAAGGGAATAAGAAAAAGAACATAACCCAGGGAGGCAATTGCACTCCCTCCGGCAAGAAAGAGAATGTCCTTCAAAATCTTCATTCCACCTTTACCTTTTTTATCCTTTTTTCTGATGCGTCCAGAACGGTGAATTTTATCCCCCCTATTTCTATGGTTTCACCCTCATCCGGTATCCTTCCAGTATGCTCCATTATCAAACCTGCAACCGTTCCCTTCCCGGGCAGTTCCTTTTCAACAAGTTTTTCAAGGTCCTCAACCTTGAACTCACCGCTTATTATGTACTCTCCTTTCTTCAGCAACCTTGGATGCTCCGCCATCTCACTCACTATCTCGGTTATTATATCCTCCATCGTGACTATCCCGGCAGTCCCTCCATACTCGTCAATTACAACCGCCATCCTGTTTATATCGTCCTTCAATTCAAGCAAAACCTCCTCACACGTCTTATCCTCGGGAACAAACTTCACGGGCTTGAGGTAGGAGAGCACACTCTTCCCATTTCCATAAAGAATATCAAGTATATTAACTACTCCTATCACATTGTCAATACTTCCATCGTAAACCGGAAACCTGGTGTGCCCCGTTTTTTTAACCACTTCCTTCAGTTCCTCAAGACTTATATCCTTCTCAACAGCCTTTATCCTCACCCGTGGAACCATAACGTCCCTAACAGGTCTTGACACTATCTCCATCACCTCCTCTATCATTCTCAGGGCCTCAGGTGAAAGTCCCCCTTCAAGTTCAGCCTCCTTGAGTGCAACCACCATCTCCCTTTTGGAAAATCTTTCCCTGTCAGGGGAGGTCCTGAAAATGGCAAGAAAAATCCTTGAAAGTCCGTAGGTGAGGAAGATTATGGGATAGAGGAGGAAGTAGAAGAAGTAAAGAACCCTTGAATTTGTTACCGCAACCCTTTCCGGAAACCTTAAAGTAAGACTCTTGGGGATGGTCTCACCGAACACAAGAAGAATAACAGTTGAAAGGACAATGGATAAGAATGGCTCTTTCACCAGCCTGTGGAAAAGAAGGGAGAATGAAATTATGGAAAGGTTCGTTCCCACGAGGACAGCAGGAAGGAATATCTCAGGATGGAAGTAGAGTTCCTTTGCAAATCCGTATTTTCTGCTGCGCCTTGAAAGATAGAATATCCTGGATGCCCTGGAGGCGACCAGTGCCATCTCGGTGGATGTAAAGAAGGCGGTGAGAAGCAAAAAGAAAAGGAGCCCTATGAGTATCATCTCTTTGTCACCTTCACCTTTTCTATCTTCCTTCCCCTCACACTCTCTATGGTAAATATGAGTTCGTGATAGGAGTAGGTTTCTCCTTCCCTGGGGACCCTTCCAAGCAAAGAGTAAATGAGTCCTGCAACCGTGTTGTAGTCACCCCTGGGTAGTTCTATTCCCAGGAGTTCCTCAAGTTCCTTTATCTCCATCTCGCCATCCACCAGGTATCCATCGGGCAGAACCTGATAGAGTGTCTCCCAGGAGTACTTTCCAAGTGCCTCGGCAAAAAGGTCCTCCATCTGAACAAGCCCCTCTGTTCCACCGTATTCATCCACAACCACCGCACATTTTTCCCTTTTTCTGTGGAAGAGTTCCAGAATTTCCCTTGAGGATGCCTCCTCAGGAATAAATATTGCAGGTTTCATAACGTCCTTAACAGTCTTTCCTCCGGATGCAAATATGTCCTTTGCATGGAGAATCCCAACAACATTATCCCTCGTTCCACGGTAAACAAGAGCCCTTTCCGTTCTTGCCCTCCTTATGGTCTCAAGTGCCTGGTCAACGGATGCGTTTTCAGGAACAAACAGGATATTAACCCTCGGGACCATAAGGTCCCTTGCCTTTTTCTCAACAAGGGAAAGTATCCCCTTGAAAAGAACTGCCTCTGTCTCCCTCACAACCCCTCTCTCCTTCCCCATCTCAACAAGCATCTCTATGTCCTTCAGCGTAATCTTTTCCTTCCTTCCCCCCTTTATCCTTCCCTGCATGATATTTATAAGCCATGAAACAGGGAAAAGAACAAAGTGAACCGGGAGAAGCAGGGGGGAGGAGAAGAGGGAAAATCTTTCAGCATGGTAAACTGCTATCATCTTCGGGGTTATCTCACCTGCTATAAGGATAATGAAGGTTATAATGAAGGTCTGGTAAAGGAAGGAGAGTTTGATTGCGTCCTCAAAATATGTGGAAAAAGCAATGTTTACGAATGTATTTGCGAGTATGATTGATATGAGGAGAACCGATGGATTGCGTGTTATTAATCCGAGTATTTTCCCGATTTTTCCCTTCCTTGAAAGAAAGAGTATTCTCCATGAGGGGAGTGAAAATATTGCGGTTTCTGATGCGGAGAAGAAGAAGGAAAGTAAGAGAAACAGGAATATCATAGTTTTGAGAGATAGTACCTTTCCTTCTCCCTCATCTTTTTCCTCT
Source organism: bacterium (assembly GCA_029258725.1). GTDB lineage: Bacteria > Hydrothermota > UBA3072 > JAPDKE01 > JAPDKE01 > JAPDKE01. Next base: position 5,820 of record JAPDKE010000046.1, read on the forward strand.
CCTCCTCGGTCCTGTCCCCGTATCCTGCAAGATGGAGGACACCATGTGCGGTTAAAAGCAAAAGTTCTTCTTCAAGTGTCTGTCCGTATTGGGCTGCCTGTCTTTTTGCAGTATCAATGGATATGTAAATATCACCTATTATTCCATGTTCGTGGATGGGAAATGCTATAACATCCGTTGGTCTGTCCCTTCCGAGATACCTTTTATTGAGTTCCCTTATTTCTCTATCCCCAACAAATGTAATGCTCACCTCCCCATCCAGTCCCTCTTCCTGGAGGATGAGTTTTGCAAGGCGCTCTACCTTTCTTTTCCCGCGGGAGAGATTATTCACCCAGACCTTCATAGTCTATCCGCTCATGTCTTGAACCGCAGAGGAAGGGATAAAATACCTCTTTTATCTTCTCTATATCCTTTAAAGATAATCCTGAATTGTCCATCTGATGGTCCTTTACTTTTTCATCAACAATTTTTTCTATCAACGCCTTTATTTTTTCAGGTGCTGGTTCCTCAAGGCTCCTTGCCGCAGCCTCAACAGAATCAGCAAGCATGACAACTGCGGATTCCCGGGATGATGGAACTGGTCCAGGATACCTGAACTCCTTCTCATCCACTTCCCCATTCTCTCTTTTCTCCTTCTCATAAAATGCCCTTATCAGGGTTGTTCCATGGTGCTCTCTTATTATCCGGATTATCTCCTCGGGGAGCCTTTCCTTCCTTGCAAGTTCAACCCCATCCTTTACATGGGATTTGAGAATGATTGCGGAGGTCCTGGGAGAAAGTCTGTCGTGTGGATTTCTTCCGGTTGAATTTTCAATGAAGAACTCCGGTCTTTTTATCTTACCTATGTCGTGATAATATCCTCCAACCCTTGCAAGGAGGGAATTTGCTCCTATTGCCTCACATGCTGCCTCTGCAAGAGCACCAACTATAAGGGAATGATTGAATGTTCCAGGTGCCTCCATTGCAAGCCTTCTCAAAATTGGACGGTTCAGGTCTGAAAGTTCAAGGTAGGTGAGGTTGGTTGTGAGATGGAACAATCTTTCAAAAACAGGTAAAAATCCAAGTGTGAGCAAAACAGAACCAAGGGTATTGAGGACGCAGAACCCTGAAGCCTTCAGAATTTCCAAAACCCTCATTCCCCTTACGAGTTCCACGGATACCATGGAAATAAGGAGGATAAAAAATATCACTATTCCGGAATAGTAGAACTCTGCCCTGTGCCTCAATTTTCTTACTTCTATTCCTCCACCTATTCCGGTGAGGGTGAGAATGAAGGGAATGTAGGAGCGGAGACCTGTGAAGAGAAGAAGGGACATGGAGAGGAAGAGGGAGCCTATTATCCCGAGTTCAAAATCGGAAAGGAGTGTTAAAGTAAGACCTGCAAATCCAAGTGGAAGAATGTAAAAGGCAAAGGGATTGTCAAGCAGGGTTGTTATCCTTGCAATGAAAAGAATTATCAAGGATACGAAGAATATGAGGAGAATATGCCTGAGGGAGTCCAGAATTTCTTTTTTCTTGAAGTAGAGATAGAAGTAGAGGAAGGAAACAAGGAATATAAGATAGAGAAACTTCCCTGCGTATACCTTTATCTCCCTTTTCCCCCTCCTCGCCTCCTCAAGGGACCTGAGTTTCTCCTCCACCTCCTCGGTGACAACATCGTGTGCCCTTATTATCATCTCGCCTTTAAGAACCCTTCCCTTGTAGGGAGAAACCTTATCACCTGCCTCCTTCCTCCTTCTTTCGGTCTCAACCAGGTCAACCCTGAGGTTTGGTGTGAGCATGTAAAAAAGGGTGTCTATCTTGGGGTCTTTTATCTCTGAAAGCCTGCGTTTTGCCTCTGAAAGTGTAAGGATACTGTCCTTATCAACCATGTATTCTCTTGAATCCCTCTTTACAACCACCTTTCTCCCGTAGAATGGTGGTATCTCATCCTTTGTTTCAAGAACTCCCTTTGACAGGACCGAGATTATCTTCTTCCTTTCCTTTTCCGGGAATTTTTTAAGGTACTCCATTATCTCCTCATCTATTCCCGTGTAAACAAGAACAGGTGGAACAAGCATGTATGCCCTTTCCTTTTCAAGGGCATACTGTTCCTGTGGCTTTTTCACGTAAAAATCACATGGAGCAATTATATCCCTCGGGGCGATATCGCCTTTCTTCAGGTTAAACCGATATCCTGTTCTCGGTGTTAATAAAAGCACAGAAAGGGAAAATAATACCCCGTACAGGGCTCTCAGGCTCCAGTACCTCACTCTCCCCCCTCAAACCTCTCGTATGCCTGAACTATCTTTTTTACAAGTTTGTGCCTTACAACATCCCTTTCAGTGAGATATATGAATTCAACCTCGTCTATTCCGTGAAGAATACGCTGAACCTCTACAAGACCGGATGGCGTTCCAGGAGGGAGGTCTATCTGGGTTATATCTCCTGTGACAACAGCCTTTGAATTTTCTCCTATTCGGGTGAGCAACATCTTCATCTGGAGGTGGGTTGTGTTCTGTGCCTCATCAAGGATGATGAATGCATCGTTTAAGGTTCTTCCACGCATAAATGCGAGTGGTGCAATTTCAATCACACCTGTATCAAGATATCTTTTTATCCTGTCTCCCGGGAGCATGTCGTAAAGGGCATCGTAAAGAGGTCTAAGATACGGGTCAACCTTTTCCTTAAAGTTTCCGGGAAGGTATCCAAGGCTCTCTCCTGCCTCAACAGCAGGTCTTGTCAGGATTATTCTCCCATATCTTCTTGAAAGCAGTCCCTCAACCGCCTTTGCAACTGCAAGATAGGTTTTTCCGGTTCCTGCAGGACCTATTGAGAACACAACCAGTGCACGTTCTATTGCCTCTATGTACTTACGCTGCCCCTCACTCCGGGGGAAAATCTTCTTTTTAGGGGTTATTATAACGTGTTCCTCATCGTGGACTGTGACTCCAAGGATGTATTCAATTCTTTCTCTGTTAAGCCCGGAGCGCCTTGCAGCCTCAATGAGTTCCTCCATCACCTTCTTTGACTCAATAACGTGACTCTCATCTCCGCTCAGGATAAGGGTATCACCGCGCACAACAAGCCTTATCCCGAGCCTCTCCTCAAGGAGTTTCAGGTTTTCGTCATTTGCTCCGAGCAAATTTACAGGGGATAATCCTTTAAGGGGGATTTCCTCTTTAACCATACTGAGAGGGGAGCCCTGCCCGGGCCCCCCTTATAACCTTTATGGTCTTGGTATCCTGAGCTTCCAGCCGGGATATATAAGGTTTGGGTCCTTGATAAGGTGTTTGTTTGCGTTGTATATATCTCTCCATCTTCTGTAATTCCCGTGCCCATAAACCTCAGGATACTCCGCAAGTTTGGAGAGCCAGTCTCCAGGCTTCACCACATACCAGCTTCTCTCTTCAAGTTCCTGTTTGAGACGCTCAATCTCTGCCCTGAGTTCCTCAATCTTCTTCTCTAGTTCAGCAACCTCACTCCTGAGTGCCTCTGCCTGGGACCTGAGGTTGTCAACCTCTCCCTTGAGGGTCGCCTCTTCCTGAGTGTACTTCTCAATCAGTGCCTGTGCCTCATCAAATGTCTTCGGGGTCTCATCCTCCTGGGCGTAGAGAGCGAAAACAAAGAGTGGGAGCATTAAAAGCACAAACCTCTTCATTCCATCCTCCCTTATTTAAGTTTTTCCTCAAGTTCAAGCTTTTCCTGCTCAAGCTTCTTCAACTCCTCCTGGAGCTGCTCCTTCTCCTGGGTCAGTTTCTGAATCTCCTCCTCAAGGCTCTTCTTTTCACCCTGGAGGACCTCAACAGCCTTCTTCTTGGTCTCCAGCTCCTCAAGCTGTTCCTTGGTAGGCTTTTTGGGACCACACCCTGCAATAAGACCCAGCAGGGCAAGCCCTATCACGAACCTCTTCCACATATTCACCTCCTTTGGCTTTTTCCAGAATATAAAAAATTTGAGCAGGAATGTCAAGGGGTGAAAAAGGCTCCTGTGACTGGTGTGTGATCTGTCCAGGGATAGTCCCTGGCATTCATTTTCGTGCCTTCATCCATAAAGACCTGACTTGACTTTTTGCTGTTTTGTTTTTATCATTAAAATATGAAGGTGAGAGAGTTCATGGAAGAGACAGGGGTTACACTGAGGAGAAACCAGAGCCTCAAGGAGGCGGCAAGGATATTTGTGGAGGAGGGGAGGCACATTCTCCCGGTGGTGGATGAGGATGGGAACTTCATAGGGATTGTGAGGAAGATGGACCTCATATGGCCCTTCATTCCCTACTATGAAGGAGAACCCCTCAATCCAGGTTCCCTCTCGGACGAGGATGCAAGGCTCTATCTTGTTGAGGATGTTATGGAATGGGATGTTCCCACGGTTTCCCCGGAAGACGATCTGGCAAAGGCAGCAGCACTGCTTGGAAGGGAAGGGTTTGAGAGTATCCCCGTGGTTGAAGAAGGAAAGTTTGTTGGAATAATAACAGCAACGGCAATCTGTCGTGCATTCTTCTTCCCCTGATTATTTGAAAGAGGGAGATTCCTTTATCCTCTATCATCCCGAAGGAAACTTCCTTTTATTTTATTCCCCAGGTAAAAAATTCCATACCCATCTTGGAGAGGTTGTATTTTCTGAAAAAATTTCCTATGGAGACCCTGTTGTATCCTCAAAGGGAGAGACATTTTACATTCTCCATCCCAACATGGTTGACCTTTCCATGAAGGTTAAGAGAAAGACAACCATAATATATCCCAAGGAGGCGGGACTTATCCTGCTTGAACTTGGAGTGAAATGCGGGGCGGTGGTTGGTGAGGTCGGGACAGGAAGCGGGGCACTTACATTTATCCTTGCCTCTGTTGTGGGAAAGGAAGGGAAGGTTTACACATTTGAAAGAAGAAAGGAGTTCCTTGAAAATGCAAGGGAGAATCTTAAAAGGTACGGGGACTTCCCCTGGGTTGAGTGGGTTGAGAGGGATGTTGAGGTTGAGGGATTTGGGATAACAGGTCTTGATGCTCTTTTTTTAGATGTTCCCGAACCATGGAGACTCGTTTCCCATGCCTTTGAGGCATTAAAAGGGGGAAGAACCCTTGGTTCCCTGAGCCCCAATCTTGAGCAGGTTAAACTCACCCATGAGGCGATGAAAAAGGAGGGGTTCACGAGGCTCAGGGTTTATGAAGTCCTCCAGCGTGAAATCATGATAAGACCGGAGGGGACAAGACCCCGGGAGAGGGGAATTCTCCATACAGGGTATCTCCTCTTCGGCGAAAAAACCAACAAAAAGGAGCCATTATGAACATCACAAAGGACTGCCTTGTGGTTATTGATTACATCCTCATGGACGAGGATGGAAATGTGATTGAGTCAACCTATGAGAAGGAGCCGTATTCCTACGTTCACGGGCACAACGAGATAATAAAAGGGGTTGAGCGCGCACTTGAAGGACACGAGCCCGGGGATGAGATAGAGATAGAACTTGAACCCGGTGATGCATTTGGAGAATATGACCCGGGACTTGTTGAGATGGTTGACAGGGCATTCTTCCCCGAGGATGCGGAACTTGAGCCAGGAACAGAGTATATAATGCAGGACAGGGAGGGGAGACTTATTCCCTTTACCATCAAAAAAATTGAGGGGAATGAGGTTTACTGCGACTTCAATCACCCCCTCGCAGGAAAGAAGGTAAAATTTAAAATAACAGTGAGGGAGGTAAGACAGCTCAATCCAGAGCCATAAACCGGATAATTTTTAAACTTGACTTTAATAAAAACCTGGTTAAAATTGAAGTGTGGTGATAAAAAGGTGCCTGCTTCATGAGTTGAAAAAGCATCTTTCCAGGAGGGAGATAAGTTTTGTGGTTGGACCCCGTCAGGCGGGGAAGACAACGCTTCTGCTCCTTCTGAAAGATTTTCTGGAGAAGGAGGGGAAGCGCACGGTATTTTTTAATCTTGATATTGAATCTCATAAGGTGCACTTTAAATCTCAATCATCCTTGCTCAGGAAGATAGAACTGGAAATAGGGAAAAGGGAAGGATATGTGTTTATAGATGAGATACAGAGGAAGGAAAATGCAGGGGTGTTCCTCAAGGGGTTGTATGATATGGGGCTTCCCTACAAGTTTATAGTTTCGGGCTCGGGGAGTGTGGAGTTAAAACAGGAAATATACGAGTCTCTTGCTGGAAGAAAAAGGATTTTTGAACTTACAACCCTTTCTTTTAAGGAATTTGTGAATTTCAGGACGGATTACAGATATGAGGAAAAAATCCTGGAGTTTTTTGAAGTGGAACCGGAGAGAGGAAGGGAATTGCTGGAAGAATACCTTGGCTTCGGGGGATATCCCCGTGTTGTGCTGGAGGAGGAGTTTTCAGAGAAACTGTATGAGATGGAGGAAATATACCAGAGTTATATAGAAAAAGATATAACATGGCTCCTGAGGGTAAAGAAAACGGATGCGTTCAGTAATCTTGTTAAAATCCTTGCTGCGCGTATTGGTTCGGTTTTCAATTACTCACAGGTTGCATCTTCTCTTGGTCTCTCTTTTCAAACCCTGAAGGAATATCTGTGGTTTCTGGAAAAAACCTTTGTTATTTGCAGGGTTTCTCCTTATTTCAGGAATATAGAAAAGGAGATAACCAAGGCACCGGTATTCTATTTTTACGACCTGGGGATGAGAAATTTTGCTCTTGGCGTATTTGGACATCCAGAGGAAAGAGGATTTCTTTTTCAGAATTTTGTATTTAACCTTCTGAAACAGTATATACGTGGAACGCCCTTCCGTATCTGTTACTGGAGAACGGCAAATGGAGCAGAGGTGGATTTTGTGATAGACACGGGAAGAAGCCCATTGCCTGTTGAGGTGAAATATCAGAGGATGAAGACTCCGGGTATAACCAGGTCTCTCAGGAGTTTTATAAAGCACTATAAACCAGAAAAGGCATTCGTGGTGAATCTTGACCTGGAGAGCAGGATTGAGGTGGAGAATACCACAGTATATATATTGCCTTACTATCGCCTTCTTGAAAATCCTTTTTTTGATACCTAATCCCAAATGGGTTTTTTGTCAAAAAATGTCTGATATTAGAGCTACCGTTTTTAATAAGATTTTTGATTTTCATGTGCGCCTGCTGTTGACAGAAGGGTGTTTGGGAGTTATTATTTAATAAACATGGAGGGATAGAAGATGAATAGAGAAAAAGCTTTACGGGTAAAAAATGCCCTTTCACAAGAAATACTTTTTCGGCCGGGTAATATTATAAAAACCGCAATGATTCCGGAGGGTTGGGATGTGGGGAGGGTTGTGGAAGAGGAGGAGCCTGTAAACGGTGTAGGGCTGATATATCAGAAAGGTACTTACGGTATTAAAATTTTTCTTGAGAAAAAAATAAAAATAAACACAGATGTAATTGCGGAATATTTTGGGGTCCTTTCACATGAGATAAAGATAGAATGTATTGGTCGAATAGAATTCTTTTTCAACACCACTGCCAGGCATCGACCAGCTTTTCCGGGAGTCTCCATTGGACATCCGAGCATAACCGCAGGGACCTTTGGATGTCTGGTAGAGGATGACAGCGGTATTTATATATTAAGTAATAACCACGTCCTGGCGAATTTGAATAGAGCCTGTCGTGGTGATCCAATTTTACAGCCTGGGCCAGCAGATGGAGGAAAAATGGAAGACCAGATTGCAGAACTTACGGACTATGTACCTATAGATGTTCAGGGGATAAATTATGTAGATGCCGCCATAGCACAACCCCTGGATTATTCTGATGTTTTACCCGATATTCCATTTATAGGAAAAGTGAATGGAATTACGCATGCTTTAATAGGAAAAAGAGTGGCAAAATACGGAAGAAGCACTGGATTTAGTGTGGGCAAAATCACAGCAAGGAATGTAGATATAAAAGTAATGTTTAATGGGGTCCCCGTGTGGTTTTCAGACCAGATAGAAATCCGGGCGAGAGGAGAAATATTTTCTGCCCCGGGTGATTCAGGTGCCTTAGTGGTAGAATATGATACACGGAGAGCTGTGGGAGTGTTATTTGCGGGAACAGGCAGGGGAGTCTCCTTTGCGAATCCTATCAGTGAGGTTTTAACCACTCTGGGGGTGAATATCCTGTGAATATCATGGAGGCAAGAGAAAAAATAAAGAAAAAGATAGAAAAATATCCAGAGGTTAACGGTGTGGGAATAAAAGAGGAGGATAACGAACAGATCATAGTGGTATACCTTTCTTCAGAAAACAAATCTGTTAGAGAGAAGATCCCTCAGACAATAGAGGGAATAAAAATAAAAATAGAAGTGGTGGGAGAAATAAAACCGCTGTGAATCTTCGTAAAAACCTTGACAGACCTGCAATATAAATGTATATTTAGGCAGGGAATTTTTACATTAAGGATGAAAACGGTTACTGGAGGGAGGATGAGATAGGCCCATAAAGAAGGAGGTGCCCTATGCTTTTATTATTATTGCTTTCTCAAACAGGAATTGAGGAGTATTTTCCTCTCAATGTTGGAAATAAATGGGTATACCAGGTATATGTTCCTGTTTTAGAGCCTCATTTTTCCTTTGATTCTATGGTAGTGGTTGATAGAAAGGCATTTAAAGGAGAAGAATTCTATAAGGTGCTTTGGGGAGGAAGAACTTACTGGTTTTCTTACCATAATAATGAGCTCAGAGTATATCCATCCTCTGATTCTTTAAGAGGCAATATTCCCTTTGATACCTCTGATTATGATGTATGGCTTAAACTCCCTCTCGAATCTGGAAATGTTTTTTCTTACACGAAGAAAAATAAGTATAAAATTGTATGCAGGGTATCAACGGAGAAAAATCTTTATACAGCAGGGGGAGAATTTAAGAATTGTATCAGGGTTTCAACCATGATGGGAGACATGTGGTTTGTAAAAGGTATCGGCGTTATTAAAATGAAAATGTCCCCATTTGATATAGAAATAGTAAGGTGGAATATTTCGGATTGATATAGGTCCTCAAACTTCCCCCAAGGGTTCTTTGTCAAAAAAGCCAGATTTTTTTACCGTGACAGTCATCCCACATCAAGAGAAAGGAAGCATTTCTGCCATACATGTTTTTTCTTATTGACAGGAGGGGAAATATAGGATAAATTTTTACCAGATGGAATTCAGGGCAGACGAGAGATGCTTCGCATGCGGCAAGGAAAACGAATGGGGAATAAAACTCTCCTTCAGGAAGGAGGGAGAGGAAGTTATCGCTTCATTCATACCGCATCCCAACTATCAGGGATACAGTGGGATACTCCACGGTGGAATAATTTCTACTGTCCTTGATGAGGCAATGTTTTACGCAGTTTACTTCTCCGGGGAAAAGGCAGCAACTGCAGAACTCACGGTGAGATTTAAAAGACCTGTTCCTGTTTCTGGAGAATACCTGGTTTACGGGAAACTCGAGGAGAAAAAAGGAAGACTGTTAATAGCATCTGCAAGGCTTGTTGATAAAGAGGGGAAGGTATACGCAGAGGCAAGGGGAAAATTCCTCCCGGTTCCATGAACCCATTGAGGTACGCAGAGAGACTTCTTTCAATAAGACCAAGAAGTGAAAAAGAGATACGGGAAAGAATGGAGAGGAAGGGATATTCCCCCCAGGAGATTGAAAAAACCGTGAACCATTTTAAAAACATCGGGTTGCTGGATGACAGAGAATTTGCAAAATGGTGGTTTGAGGAAAGAAAAGGAGAAAGGGGGATTTTTGCAATAAAAATGGAACTAAAAAGGAAGGGGGTTTCTGATGAGATAATAGATGAGGTGGTAAGCGGAGATGAGAGAGAGTTCATAAAAAAGGCACTGGAAAAGGCAGAAAGAAAATATAAGAATCTTCCTGAGAGGGAAAGAAAAAGAAAGATAAGGGAATATCTTTTGAGAAGAGGGTTCTCCTGGGATGTAATCCAGGAGGTTACAGAATGGACACCATAGCAGCAATAGCGACACCTCCGGGAAGGGGAGCAATTTCAATGGTGAGGGTTTCAGGGCCCCACGCCCTGCAAATTGGAGAGAGGGTATTTAAAGGAAGAAAAAGGATTCGTGATTTTCCACCGGGAACATTCCACCATGGATTTATTCTGGACCCTGACACGGGAAGGAAACTGGATGAGGTGGTGGTTCTTGTTTACCATGCTCCCCATTCCTTCACTGGTGAGGATATGCTTGAGATAACAACCCATGGGGGATTGATTCCTGCAAGGAGGGTTCTCAGGGCTCTTATTAAGGCAGGAGCAAGGATGGCAGAACCGGGAGAATTCACAAGGAGGGCAATGCTCAACGGTAAAATGGACCTCATCCAGGCAGAATCTCTCCTTGATCTTATTGATGCCAAAACAGAGGCATGTGCAGATGTTGCTTTGAAAAACCTCACAGGAGAACTTTCAGAAAGGATTAAAAAAATAAGGGAAAAACTGCTTGAGGTCTCCATGGAACTTGAACTATCACTCGACTTCACTGACCAGGACCTGATATTTCCTTCCCACGAAAAAATCAAAAAAACCCTTGAGGAACTTTCACAGGAAATAAAGGAAATGATTGAGAGATGGAACAGGGGAAGGATGCTCATGGAGGGAATGAGAATTGTTATCACCGGAAAGCCAAACGTTGGAAAATCCACTCTTTTCAACGCCCTCCTCTCAGAAGAAAAGGCAATAGTTACAGAAGAACCGGGAACAACACGGGATGTTCTTGAGGGATGGATAGAGATAGAGGGATTTCCTGTGAAGGTTTTTGATACCGCAGGACTGAGACCGGCAGAGGGGAAGGTTGAAAAAATAGGGATTGAGCGTGCAAAAAGGGTGCTGGAAAGTGCAGACCTTGTTCTCTTCGTAGTGGATGGCTCCCAGGAGCTGAGCCAGGAGGATATGGAGATTTATGAGGAAATTAAGGAAAAACAGCATCTTATAATAATAAACAAATGCGACCTTGGATGCAGGATAAAGGAATTTCCAGGCGGACTGAGAATCTCCGCCCTCACGCATGAGGGAATGGAGAGGCTGCATGAGGAAATAAAAAAGTTACTGAATCCTGAGGAATTGGGAGACATTCTCATAACCCATGAAAGACACTACAATGCACTCCGGACGGCTTTGCAGTATATAGAGGAAGCAGAAAAAGGAGTGGAGGAGGGAAGGGGGGAGGAGCTGATTGCAGAGGATGTGAAGTTCGCAAGGGAAACCCTTTCCTCCCTTGTGGGTGAAATAACATCAGAGGAGATACTTGATGAAATATTCTCAAACTTCTGCATAGGAAAATAGGGAGGTGGAAAATGATACTCTATGTGTTTTTATGTCTTCCCTTTGTTAAGCCAACAGATACCCAGAAGGAAATTGAAAATCTGCTTGCCCCTCTTCTCCAGATGCAAACAGAAAAGAAAACCATTGCGGTTTTGGAACCTGTCGGCATCCATGGAGAACAGACCGCGCTGGGAGAATTTTTGAGAGAGGAAATGGTGAGTGTTCTCGGAAAGGAAGGAAAGTTTCAGGTTGTTGAAAGGGAGTTGCTCTCAAAGGTGATGGAGGAGCAGAAACTCTTTTTAACAGGTGCAGTATCGGAATCATCCGCCGTGGAGATAGGAAAACTCACAGGGGCGGATTACATCCTCACAGGAACCATAACACCATTCGAGAATTCCTTCCGCCTGAATCTGAGGCTTGTTGAGGTGGAGAGTGGAAGGATAGTGAAGACCATTTCCGGGGATATATCAAAAAATGATGACCTATGCAAACTCTGGAAGGAGGTAAAGGAGCCCCCGGATACCCCGGAGAGAATTTACCGGGAGGCAATAGAGTATCTCAAAAAAGGAAACAGGAATAAAGGATGGGAGCTCCTCAGACGCGCACTTGCAAAATATCCCACATTTAGAAAGGAAAGTCCCGAATTCCTCTTCTTCGCTGGCGAATATTTATTCTACCATCACCAGCGTGCAAAGGGTATCGAACTTCTCCAGATGGTCATCCGCAAATTTCCCCAGTCCCCCTATGCACGAAGGGCAAGGGAAATTCTCAAACTCAACAGACCGGGAAGAAAACCCAGAATGAAGTGATGGATGGAGAGAACCCGAACTGTTCCTGTTGAGATTCTAACCCATTGACGGTAATGCTGGACAGGAAGAGATTCTCTCTTGAGACGAAACTTTTGATTTTTCCGGAGGCAGGGAGTGTACCAATCTCGGCAGGCTCTCATTCGCCAGAAGAGCACGGAAAAATCTCAGGGTGACACATGCGTTCTCACTTCATGTAAACCTCAACCCTCAGGGTATCGTTCTTAACCCTGAGTATTTTTGGCTTGACTTCAATCTCTTTCGTGCATTTCCCATCCCACACAAACCCGAGAATATATTCCCCTTCTGGAACATGGGTGAACATGAAGGTTCCATCATGAGGATACCTCACATCCATGGTGATCATACCAAGTCTCCTTCTGAAGATAACAGGCACATTTTTAATAAGCAATATCCTGCAGTTTCCTTCATCTATTCTTCCCTCTATCACACCCTTATTTTTTAAACTTTCCGATATCCTCTGGAGCATCCTCTCCTTCCATGGGGAGAAATATCCCAGGGAATCAAACAGCGCTTTTATCCTTTTTTCCCTTTCCTCATCCCATATCTTCCATTTCATTCCGTATATGCACCACTCTGATGTTTTCTCTGCATAAAAAGCCGAGTCCGGCTCAAATATATCCACGTAAAAGTCGTAGGGATTTCTGGTTTTAACAACCCATGTTTCCCTGAAGTTGTGCGATGGGACAACCACTGTTATTTCCCTTTCCCTGGGTTTAATAAGGGAGGAAATTTTGTAAAAGGCCGGGATTGAAAGAAGAGAGGGAAGAAGGAAAAGAAAGTGGAAGGAACGAATGCGCCCTGTTAAGGTATCAAAGAGAACGGGATAGAAAAGGAAGAATATGAAGGGAATGAGATATGGCATGAAGGGATAGCGATAAAAAGAGGAAAGATGAACCGCTCCCCAGAGGGAGAGAGTGAGTGCAGCAAGAAAAACGAGAAAAAACAGGTGATTCAGGAACATGATTTTTTTCTTTTCCCGGGGATAGAGGAAGGAAAGGAGGATGAAAAGAAAGATAGGGATTGAGAACCTTGGAAATGGAGCAGGAGGCAGTAGGGGGAGGTATAAAAGGGAAGGGGGATGGATGGAGAAAAATAACACGTAGAAAAAGAGCCAGGCAACCACACCAGAGATTAAAAGGGCAAACCCTGTCCTGAGCCTGAGACGCAGGAGGAGAAAGAAGAAAGGGAGGAGAGTGAGGAGGAGAATGAAAAAGACGGAAAGAAGGGGGATGAAAAGAAATTTCTTTATCCAGAGATAGTGAATCAGGGAAAAGGGGTAAAACGCACGGGGTCCTATGAAAAGCGGATAAAAAGGAGCAAAGAATCTGGAGGAAATTAAAAGATATATAAGACTTCCGACCACACCGACAATAAAAACCCATTTTCTCATCCTGCACCTCCTTTCAAAAGTGTCTCATAGAGGGATAAAAAGAGGTTAAAGGAAAAAAACAAAAGAACTGCAAGATACACAAGCAACCCCACAAAGGATGACTTTCTTCTTCTCCTTTCTATCTCCTCATAAGAAAGTCTGCACCTGAAGGGCTTGAGTTCACTCAGTTCCCTCATGCATCTCCCTCCATTTTTTCCTGAACATTTCCTTTGCTCTGAATATCCTTGATTTCACGGTTCCTTCCCTTATTCCCATGATTCTGGATATCTCCTTTATTTCAAACCCCTCAACCACATGCAAAAGAAGAGGAAGTCTGTATTTTGCCGGGATTGAATAAACCACACGCTCCACATCCATCCTTCTTTCGTGGGATGGGAAAGAAAGAAGTTCATCAAACTCAGGAAAGGGAGGGGGAGTAAGGGTGGAAAGATAATCCAAAATGACCCGGGTTGCAAGTCTCCATATCCACCCGTTGAAGTTTCCCTTCCTGTATTTCCCTATCTTCTTCATAACCCTTAAAAATATCTCCTGAACCATATCCTCTGCATCCCGGACATTCCCGCACATCCTCAGGCACATGGAGAATATCCTGTCTTTATAGTGTTCATAAATCTCCTTCATTGCTTCCCTTTCTCCTTTCTTTGCCCTTTCTATAAGTCTCTCATCCATCACTATATTAAACGGAGGAAATCCCTCTCAGGTTCCATAATTTTTTCAAGTGCCCTCATGTGAAACGCGTGCCCTCCTTTAACCACCACAAAAAACCCGCGGGCATTTTTTGAGAAGAGGTATAAATCCCCTGCAAGGTCAAGGATTTTGTGCCTTGCCGGTTCTGAGCGGTCCTTAAAATTGAGCGCGCCATCCTCCGTGAATATAAGAACCTGTGTTTCATCCCCTCCCAGGGCGAGTCCTTCCTTTCTCAGTTCCTCCACCCAGGAAAGAAACGTATATGTTCTTGCACGCATAACAGGTTCAGGATTTTCCATATCAGCAAGATACCAGGCTGGAAAAAGGGGATGGGGATAATCCACTAAGTAAAAGGCGGAAAATCCAGAAGATGGATAAACAAGAAAAATCCTGTCATCCTCCCTGTAAATTCCTGAAAGTTTTACTATCTCTTTCTCTTTACTCAACTCCTCAATTCCCGCCTCTTTTATCCTCCGGTAAATCTCCCATCCCCCTCCATCAAGCCCTGGAATCTCTCTTCCCTTCTCAATCCATATCTCACAGCAGTCTATCTGGAGAAAAAATAGAACACCAAGCAGATGCTCAACCGTCCATATCTCATCAAGAACAACCCTGTGCCGTGTCTCTCTTATGCATTCCTTCCTTGCTGGAATTCTTCTGTTTTTTACCCTGAATTCAGTCTCATGTGCAGACGGGGCAATGATTACCCTTGAATGTTCTCCCGTGTGTATTCCCTTCCCCTCAAGAACTACCTCTTTTTTTAACGTCCTTTTAAGAATTCCTCAACCCTCCCGGCTATACCATGAGGTGTGAGTCCCAGGACCTCAAGCAATATCTTTCTTGCACCGTGTTCAATGAACCTGTCAGGAAGCCCTATGCGCAGCAAATCACAGGAGACCTTATTTTCATTGAGCAGTTCCATCACACCACTTCCAAATCCACCCTCAAGGGTATTCTCCTCAACCGTTATAACCTTCTTTTTCTCCGATGCAAGGGAGAGAATGAGTTCCCTGTCAAGGGGCTTTATAAATCTTGCGTCAACAACGCATGCATCAATACCCTTTTCCTTTAAAATCTCTGATGCCTCAAGAGAGGGAACAACCATTGAACCCACGGCAAAAATCACGCAGTCCTTTCCATCCCTGAGTATCTCCCCTTTCCCTATCTCTATCTCGTGCATCTCCTCAGGCTCAACCCCCAATCCTCTGTCCCTGGGATACCTTAAAGCAATGGGGCCATGATAATTTATTGCGGTAAGGAGCATGTGTCTAAGATAATTCTCATCCCTCGGAGCCATTAGGACCATCCCTGGAACGAGCCTGAGATATGTCAGGTCGAATACACCGTGGTGGGTGGGACCATCCTCTCCAACAACCCCTCCCCTGTCTATGGCAAAAACAACATGGAGATTCTGGAGGGCAACATCGTGGATTATCTGGTCAAATGCACGCTGCAGGAAGGTTGAGTAAATCGCGCATACTGGTATAACCCCTTCGGTTGCAAGCCCTGCTGCAAATGTAACTGCATGCTGTTCAGCAATTCCGACATCGTAGAATCTTTCAGGAAAGCGCTCCCTGAAAACATCAAGCCCGGTCCCTTCAGGCATTGCTGCGGTTATGGCAACCACCTTATCGTTTCTTTCCGCAATCTCAACCATTGCCCTTCCAAACACCTTTGAATAGGTTGGTGGTCCCTCCTTCTTTATTGGTTTCCCGGTATCTTTATCATAGGGTCCAAGCCCGTGAAACAGGGTGGGATTCTCCTCTGCAGGGGGATATCCCTTGCCTTTCTGGGTAACTATGTGAAGCAATTTTGGTCCATGAAGTTCCTTGAGGTCGCGCAAAAGTTCTATAAGGTCCTTCAAATCATGCCCGTCAACGGGTCCAAAGTATCTTATCCCGAGTTCCTCAAAGAGAATGGTTGGAACAAAGAGATTCTTTAATCCCTCAAGGATTTTTCTTGCCGTCTCGCGCGCCTTTTTGCTCAACCCCATGGGTAGATGCCCCAGGAGGTCCCATACATCTGCCTTGAGCCGGTTGTATATCTTTCCTGACTGAAGTTTCACAAGATACTCCTTCAATCCCCCAACATTTTCCGCGATGGACATCCGGTTGTCGTTGAGGATTATGAGGATATTCTTCTTTAAATGCCCTATGTTGTTCAGTGCCTCAAGTGCCATTCCCCCTGTTAATGCACCATCCCCTATGATTGCAACCACATGAAAGTCCTCACCATTCTTATCCCTTGCACACGCTATTCCCAGGGCTGCTGAAAGGGAGGTGCTCGCATGTCCTGCGCCAAATGTATCGTAAATACTTTCCTTCCTTGATAAGAACCCGCTTATTCCTCCCCACTGCCTTAAAGTATGGAATACATCCCTTCGTCCTGTTATGAGTTTGTGTGCATAAGCCTGATGGCTCACATCCCATACGATTTTATCCCTTGGAGGGTCAAAAACATAGTGAACCGCAAGGGTGAGTTCAACAACACCAAGCCCGGGAGCAACATGCCCACCGTTTTTTGATGTCACATCAATGATTCTTTCCCTTATCTCCTTTGCAAGTTCTTTGAGTTCTCTTAAAGATAGTTTTTTCAGGTCCTTTGGTTCGTTTATTTTTTCAAGCATCTCCCACCTCAATAGAAGGCAAGTCCAAAGAAGAACCCCAGGACTCCACCCATGAACACCTCAAGGGGGGTGTGTCCCAGGAGTTCCCGGAGTTTTATTCTTTCTATTTTCCCGCTCCGGTGGAATTCCTCTAATATCTGATTCAGGACCTGTGCCTGTCTTCCTGCAGCCCTTCTCAGTCCCGCAGCCTCGTACATCACGATGAAACTGAAGAAGAGGGTTACCGCAAAAATTGTGCTCTCGTATCCCTCTTTGAGCCATACTAAGGTTGATAGTGCAGAAGCCGCTGCCGTATGGGAACTTGGCATCCCTCCCATCTCAACAAACCTTCTGAAGTTCACCCTGTGCTCGGTGAAGCACGAGATTATAACCTTTATGGACTGGGCAAGCAATCCACTGAGAAAGGGAAGAACTATGAGTTTCCAGTTATCCCACATTACCTGTCCCTCTCAAAAAGAAATTTTGCTATCTCCACAAGAACCTTACCCTTCTTGCCAAGCCTCTCAAAGGAGTTTATCGCAAGATGGGTGTACCTCTCTGCCCTTCTCCTTGCCCCATCAAGTCCGTAAACTGCAGGATAGGTTATCTTTCCACTTGTTGCATCCTTCTGCGTCTTTTTCCCGACCTTCTTTTCATCCCCAACAACGTCCAGAATATCATCCACTATCTGGAATGCCATGCCCATGTATCCTCCGCCTTTCCTCAACGCCTCTATCTCCTTCTTCTTTCCTCTTCCAAGAATTCCTCCTATCTCAACCGCTGCAGAGATGAATGCTCCGGTCTTGTGAGAGTGAATGTATCTCAAAAGCCTTGGATCTGGTTCAAGTTTCTCTCCCTCTATATCCATCACCTGTCCACCTATGATTCCTGAGGTTCCTATTGCACGTGTTAAGACCTCCATTGCCTTTCTCAACACCCCGGGAGGAACGCGTGTTTTTAACATGAGTTCAAACGCAAAGGAAAAAAGGGCATCCCCTGCAAGGATTGCTATCGCCTCACCAAAAACCTTATGGGAGGTGGGCTTTCCCCTTCTCATGTCATCGTTATCTATTGCAGGGAGGTCATCGTGAATCAGGGAATAGGTATGAATCAGTTCAAGTGAACAGGCAAAAGGCATGACATCTTCTTCTTTTTTTCCGCCAACCGCCCTGTATGCGGTGAGGAGCAGAATTGGTCGCAGTCTCTTCCCCCCCGCAAATACACTGTACCTCATGGCCTTATGAATTATGGATGGATACGCCCCTTCAGGAGGGAGGTATTTTTCAAGGTACCTGTCTATCTTTTCCTTTTCTTTTTTCAGATATTCCCTTATATCCATATCAGAAGGGAAGTTCTCCTTCCTCTCGCTCTTCAAGTTCCACGGGCTTTGTCTCAAATATCCCCTCTCCCCGCTTTATCAGTTCCTTCACGCGCTCCTCCGCCCGCGTGAGGGTCTCTTTCAGGTCCTTTACCAGTTTTATTCCCTCCTCAAACAGACTTATCGCCTCCTCAAGAGGTGTATCCTCACTCTCGAGGAGATGCACTATCTCCTCAAGTCTCTTTATCGCCCTTTCAAAGTCCATGGGTAAAGGATAGTAAAAGTTTTCCATTTTGTCAATGGATGCCCGTCCACTCCTTGACACACAGAAAGGGCGCTGTTAAAATATAGACATGAAGAACCTGGAAATTGCAAGGCTGCTTGATGAACTTGCAGATGCACTTGAGTTCCACGGGGAGAACCCCTTTAAGGTGAGTGCATACCGGAGGGCGGCAAAAATTTTAAGGGATTTCACCGAGGATATTGAGGTATACGCAAAGGAGGGAAGACTCCGGGAAATTCCAGGAATAGGGGAGGGGATTGCAAAGAAGATAAAGGAATACCTGGAGACAGGAAAGATAACGAAACACAAGGAGGTCATATCAAAAACACCGAGGGAAATTCTTGAACTCCTGAAAATTCCATCCCTGGGACCAAAAACCCTTAAACTTGCACATGATAAACTCGGGGTTAAGAATCTTGATGACCTCAAGCGTGTTATAGAGGATGGTTCACTTGCACGCCTCCCGGGAATGGGACCCAAGAAGGTTGAGAATACAAAGAAGGGAATAGAACTCTACGAGGGATTTACGGGTGAGGAAAAGAGGTGGCAACTGGGGCTTGTTATACCGGTCGTCACATCCCTTGTTGAGGAGATTAAGAAATTTCCGGGGGTTAAAAAGGTTGTCCCAGCAGGTTCATATCGCAGGATGAAGGAAACTGTCGGGGATATTGATATTCTCTGCATAGGAGAACCCGGAGGGGAGATAATCAAAAAATTCACAGAACTTCCCGTGGTTGAGCGTGTTCTTGCATGTGGTGAGACAAAGGGCTCCATAATAGAAAAAAGCCTAAAAATCCAGATAGACCTGAGGGTTGTTCCTGAACGCTCCTTTGGTGCTGCACTCCAGTACTTCACGGGGTCAAAGGCACACAACATCAAACTCCGCACCTTGGCAAAGGGAAAGGGATACAAGATAAGCGAATATGGTGTATTTAAGGGAGAGAAATACATAGCAGGAGAGACGGAGGAGGATGTCTATGCCGTGTTTGGTCTGCCCTGGATACCACCTGAGTTGAGAGAAGACAGGGGGGAGATAGAACTTGCACTTGAGGGTAAACTTCCAAGACTGGTTGAATATGACGAAATAAAAGGAGACTTTCATATACATTCAAAATATTCGGATGGTGCAAATACAATTGAGGAGATAGCCAAAAAGGCGGAGGAAATGGGGCTTGAATACATAGCAATATGCGACCACTCCAGGTCCCTCAAATATGCAGGAGGGCTTGATATAGACACACTCAAAAGAAGAAACGAGGAGATTGACAGACTCAACGAGAAATTCAAAATAAAAATTCTCAAGGGAATGGAGGTTGATATATTGCAGGACGGCTCCCTTGACTATCCTGACCCGGTCCTTGAGGAACTTGATGTTGTTATTGCCGCGATACACATGGGATTTAAAAAGAATGTTACAGAAAGAATCCTTGCAGCAATGGAAAACCCACTCGTTGACATAATAGCGCATCCAACGGGGCGTCTCATATCGGGAAGGGAGGGGTATGATGTTGACCTGGAAAAAATAATGGAGCGTGCAAGGGAACTCGGTGTTGCCCTTGAGATAAACGCATACTTTGACCGACTTGACCTTGATGAACACAATTCAAGAAAGGCAAAGGAACTCGGAATAAAACTTGCAATAGGAACCGATGCACACAATATTGGGATGCTTCAGTATCTGAGACTCGGTGTTGGAATTGCAAGAAGGGCATGGCTCTCTCCCTCTGATCTGCTCAACACCCTTTCCTGGAAGGAGTACTTAAAGAAAAGAAGGAGAAATGGATAAGTTTGTTATTGAAGGAGGGGTTCCCCTCTGCGGAGAAGTTGAGGTAAACGGAGCAAAGAACGCAGTTCTTCCCATAATGGCTGCAACTTTACTTGCACATGATGTATTCACGATAAAAAATATCCCCCTTGTAAGGGATGTTTACACGATGAAGAAGGTTCTTGAAGTCCTGGGGTGCAGGATTGAGATAGATGAGTCCGGGCATGTGATGATAATAGATACAAGAGAGAGAAAGGGCTGGGAGGCCCCCTATGAACTCGTGAAACAGATGAGGGCGAGTTATTATGTCCTCGGGTCTTTAATGGGAAAGGATAAAAGGGCAAGGGTCTCACTTCCCGGAGGATGTGCGATAGGGGCAAGACCCGTTGACCTGCACATAAAGGGATTGAGAAGCCTTGGTGCGCGTGTTTCGGTGGTTCACGGATACATTGAGGCAGAGGCGGAAAAACTGAAGGGAACGAAGATTATCCTTCTTGGAAGAAAGGGGCCATCGGTTGGTGCAACCATAAACACCATGATGGCCGCATCCCTTGCTGAGGGAGAGACGGTAATAGAGGGTGCTGCACTTGAGCCTGAGGTTGCATGCGTTGCGGAGTTCATAAATAAGATGGGAGGAAAAGTGGAAAATGCAGGGACACCGGTTATAAAGATAAAGGGGGTGAAAGAATTACATGGATGCGAGTTTGAGGTCATTCCTGACAGAATTGAAGGGGGAACGTATCTTGTGTGCGGTGCAATGACGGGAGAGATTCTCATTAAAAATGTCATTCCCGAACATATGAGGGCGGTGATAGAGAAGGTGAAGGAGGCAGGAGCAGAGGTGGAGGAGGGGGAAGACTGGCTGAGGGTGAAAAAGAGGGAACTGAGGGGAACGGATGTTGATGTTGCCCCCTATCCCGGATTTCCAACCGACATGCAGGCACAGTTCATGGCAGCAATGACCATTGCCGAGGGGCGGTCAGTTATTACCGAAACCATTTTTGAAAACAGATTCTTACACGTTCCAGAACTCATGCGAATGGGTGCTGATATAAAGATTGAGGGACCGAGTGCCGTTGTGAGTGGAGTTCCATCTCTTTCCGGGGCCCCTGTCATGGCATCCGACCTCAGGGCATCAGCGGCCCTGGTTCTTGCAGGGCTTGTCGCAGAGGGGAGAACAGAGGTTCACAGGGTTTATCATATTGACAGGGGATATGAGCGAATTGTTGAAAAACTCCAGTCACTGGGTGCAAGGATATGGAGGGAGAGAGAATAGAGGGAGATTTCCTTGTCATAGGTTCAGGACTTGCGGGTCTGAATTTTGCCCTGCGGGTTGCGGATGCAGGGAAGGTTCTGGTCATAACAAAGAAGGAGAGGTCTGAGACAAATACAAATTACGCACAGGCGGGGATTGCTGCTGCAATAGGGGAGGACGATTCTCCTTCAATCCATTTTCAGGATACAGTGCGTGCTGGTTGCGGAATATCCAATGAGGAGGCGGTGAGAATAATGGTTGAGGAGGGTCCTTCCTTAGTAATGAGGCTTGTGGAACTCGGGGTTGAATTTACAAAAAAGAAACTGCCTGATGGAAGGGAAGTATGGGACCTGTGGAAGGAGGGAGGGCATTCAAGAAGAAGGATACTTCACGCAGGAGATTTTACAGGGCAGCATATAGAAAGGGTTCTCATAGAGCGGGCAAAGGAGAAAGAAAACATAAAGGTATTTGAGGATTTCATTGCCGTTGAACTCATAGTGGAGGATGGAAGGTGTCTCGGGGCATGGGTGTTTGACGAGAAAAGGAGGAAAATAATTCCCTTCATTGCAAGGGTTGTTTTTCTTGCAACAGGAGGGGGTGCACAGGTTTATCTTCACTCAACCAATCCTTCCATTGCAACGGGAGACGGGATAAGCATCGCATGGAGGGCAGGAGCCCTCATTGCAAACCTTGAGTTTGTTCAGTTTCATCCAACAAGTGTTTATTCAAGAGAAAAAAGGGAGAGGAATTTTCTCATAAGTGAGGCAGTGAGGGGTGAGGGGGCGGTTCTTTTGAATCTTTCAGGAGAGCGGTTCATGGAGAAGTATGATGAAAGAAAAGAACTTGCTCCCAGGGATGTTGTTGCAAGGGCTATTGATAAGGAATTGAAGGAAAGGGGAGAGGAGTATGTTCTGCTTGACCTTTCTCCCGTAGGAGAAAAGAAGATAAAGGAGAAATTTCCGAACATATACCGGCACCTGCTTGAAAATTACGGGATAGACATAACCAGAAATCCCATTCCTGTTGTCCCTGCTGCCCATTATCTCTGTGGTGGGGTTAAAACTGATGTGAATGGAAGGACATCAATAAGAGGGCTTTATGCGGCAGGAGAGGTTGCATGCACCGGGGTTCATGGGGCAAACAGGCTTGCATCCAACTCCCTGCTTGAGGCTCTTGTTTTCTCCGATAGGGCGGCAAGGGATGCCCTTGAATTTGATGAACCCGTTCCCCTTGGTTTGAGGTTGAGATTCAGGGAGGGAAAGGAAAGTATAGAGAGAATAGTTCTTGTTCACATGAGGGAGAGGATAAAAAAGACGATGTGTGACCTTGTGGGTATTGTGAGAAACGATTACAGGTTATCAAGGGCACTGAGAATACTCAGATTGCTCAATGAGGAAATCTCAGAGATGTTTTCAAGGGTTCCTGTATCAAGGGATACAATAGAATTGAGGAGTCTTTCGGACCTTGCATATCTCATAACCCTGTGTGCCTCAATGAGGAAGGAATCAAGGGGCCTTCATTACAACACTGACCATCCAGAACCCAGGAAAGAATGGGAAAGGGAGACGGTGATAGGATAGGGGGTGGGATATGTTTCTCTTTATTGTTGCAGGTCCTTATATTATCTCTCTTTCCCCACTCGGGGAGGTAAGGGATAAAAAGCCCCTGATAAGTGTTACTTTCAGTGAGCCCGCTGTTCCACTGGATGTGGTGGAGAGAGAGATTGAGAATCCCTTCATTATCCTTCCTCCAGTTCCCGGGCGTGCAAGATGGATGGGAACCAGAACCCTGGTTTTTATCCCGGATACCACCCTCACACCTGCAACAAGATACACAGTGATACTCAATCATGAGAAAATAAAGGGATTGAAAAGGGATACATCATGGACATTTGAGACCGAAAGACCGGAGGTCCGGAGGAGTATCCCAGCAGATGGAAGCCAGTGGGTTTCTGTAAGATGCACACTTTACGTTGAATTCAACCTTCCGGTTGAACCATCCCGGGTTGCGGAATTTATAAAACTGTATGCAACCCCTGGATGTCCATCCCGCAATAAATATGTGGATATACCGGAAAAAAGGGGAAGAAAGAGAGAGATATTCTTCTCCCTGAGAAACCCTGAGGGTCCGGAAAGGAAAAGGTGGAAAGACCCTGAGAGGGTTCTTGTGATAATTCCCGAGGATACTTTTCCTGTTGAATCAGAGATTGAATTGACACTTCTTTCCGGACTTCCGGCAAAGTTTGGAGAACTGGGGATGGATAAGAAGAGAAGTATAAAATTCAGGACCTACAACCATTTCCGGATTTTGGGTCATTCTCAGGTTATCCGTCCAGAAGAGGCTCTCTTCATCTCTTTTTCAAATCCGGTTGATGTAAAAAGGGCAAAGAACCACATAGAAATCACACCCCCTGTTGAATTTACTCCAGGTGGATACCCCACCAGGCTCATGCTCTCCGGAAATTTCCTCCCGAAGCATACCTATCATGTGAACGTAAAACCAGGGCTTCCTGACAGGTGGGGGCATCCACTTAAGAATGGGATTGAGTTTGATTTTACGGTTCTTGAATATACTCCCACCATTAACCTGAGGGAGGGAATATGGGTCACGGATAAGCCATTCTTTCCTGTGAGTGTGAAAAATATCAGGGAACTTGAGGTGTTCTATTCCCTTGTCAGTCCCTACCGGATACCCGGAAAATACACCTTCCGGAGGTTCAGATTTAAGGACATTCCATATGAGGTAAGGGACACCGTGGGTAAGGAGATAATAAAGATTAAACTCCCTGAAAGCCAGAAGAAGGATACTGTGCTTGATTTGAGAAAATTTCTTGGGAAAAGAAAGGGGGGACTGGTTCTCATTGAGACAGAAAAGCCCCAGAAGAGGAGGGCTCTCCTTCAGATAAGGGACTTCAACCTGTGCTGGGGGGAGGGAGTTTGGGGCTCCTGGGTATGGATTACCCGCATGAAGGATGGTTCACCGGTGCCCGGTGTGGATGTTTCTCTCTTTGCCCGGAATGGGAGAGTGATGAGAAGGGAGAAAACAGACTCTTCAGGTTTTGCAATCCTTCCCCGTGGTGGAGACTACCTTGTTGCGGAGAAAAATACCCATGCGGGAATTCTTGAAAGAAACGGGTTTGGAAGAAGGCTTTATGCAGGAGTTTCAGGATTTTCTGTAAGAAGGTATAAGCAAGAAAAAATTTATGTTTTTACGGATAGAACGCTTTACCGTCCTGGAGAAAAAGTGCACCTGAAGGGCGTTGTGAGAAAGTTTTCGGAAAAAGGAATTGAAACTCCCGTGAGGGAGAAAATAAGAATAGAGATTAAGGGACCTGATAGGAAGAAGGTCTTTGAGGGGAAAAAGAGGTTGAATTCTTATGGTTCCTTTTACTTTGAGATTTCCCTTCCACGGGATGCAAAGACCGGGGTTTATTCAGGGAGGGTGGAGGCACCGGAGGGATGGGGCTGGTTTTACTTCCGTGTGGAGGAGTATCATCCAAAAAAGGCAGAAGTTGAGATAATTCTTCCGTCCGATACCCTTATGGAGGGTGATACATGTACATTTTTGGTAAAAGCAGAGTATCTCACAGGAGAACCCGTGAGGGGGGCAGGAGTTGAGTGGAAAATATATTCAAAATTTTCCTTCAAACCACCTCCTGAATTCAGGATTTATAAGTTTCCTTCAGGATACTGGAAGGAGGAGGTAATAGCGTCAGGGAAAGGGGTTATGGACAGTTCAGGTCAGTTTACTGCACATGTGTTCCTGAATCCACCCGCCTGGACTGTCCCGGGAAGGTTAAGGATAGATGTTGTGGTTCACCTTCCTGAAGGAAGGGATGTTCATCAGGAAAGAAGGGGTTTTCTTGCACCCCGGTCTCCAATTCCGGGGATATGGATACCCAATGCTGCCTGGGAGGTGGGAGATACGGTATGGGGGTTAATTGTTGTCCTTGATTCAGGGGGGAATCCGGTAAAGGGAAGGGAAGCAGAGGTTACCGTATGGAGAAGGAGAGGGAAAGAAAAGATAAAACTGAAGGAGATGAGGATACTTACGGATACAATCCCGGTAAGGATGGAATTTGTTCCTGAGGAGAGGGGGAGTTATCTTGTAACCCTTGTTGTGGCGGGTGATACCGTAAAAAGGTCATTTTATGTTCACACAAAAGGGAGATACCATAAAGTCCACCTTATCCCTCTTTCGGAAGAATGTTCTCCAGGAGATACCGCGTGTTTTTATCTCTACTTCCCCTTCAAGACCTCCACATGCCTCCTTATTTTTGAAGGAAGAGAACTTTACTGGAGTAAGGTTATAAAGTGTGGCAGAAGACATGTTTTGAAAATACCGGTTGAAGAGGAACATGCTCCGGGGATATGGATAAGTGCGGTTTCTGTTACCCGGAACTCAAGGGTGGGATATGGAGCCTCAAGGATAAGGGTGAGACCCGTATCCAGATATCTCTCCTGTAAGATACTTCCCTCCAGGGAGAACTTTTATCCCGGAGAAAGGGCTCAGGTGGAGGTGGAGGTGAGGGATGCAGAAGGGAGGGGGGTAAAGGATGCAGAGGTTACCCTCTGGGTGGTGGATGTTGGAAATGTTGAACTTACGGACTATCACCTGAGGGACCCTGTTAAACTTTTCTATCCCCTTCCACCAGCACCTGAGGCACCTCTCTTTTCCGGAATCAGCATGGAAATGGATGAGAGATGGGTTCCAAACTTTGAGGTGAAGAAAGATGTGGCAACCAGCGTTTCTGTGGGGAAAAAGGAGGAAAAGATCCGCAAAGAATTCCTCACCCTTGTTTACTATCATCCATCCCTCATAACCGATGAAGATGGAAAGGTGAGGGTTTCATTCAAACTCCCGGATAACCTCACACGATACAGGATTTTTGTGTTCGTTCACACCCGGGATTCAAAATTCGGGACATCCTGGAGGGATGTAACAGTCACTTTGCCCTTTTACATCAACCCTGTTATTCCAAACATAATAAGGGACGGGGACGAATTTTATGGAGGAGTTGTTATACATTCCTCAGTTATTCCTCATGGAAGGGCAGTGGTGGAGGTTGAGGCAGAGGGGGTTACACTCCTGGAGAGGAAGAAAACGGTTGAGGTGAGGAATGGAACAGCAAGGGTCTTTTTCAGGATGAAGGCGGGAAAAGAGGATGCGGTTATAAGATTCAGGGCACGGATGGGAAGATACCGGGATGCGGTTGAGAAGAAAATAGAAAGAAGGGAACTTCCCCTGGTGGAGACGGTCTCCACCTTCTGGGAGGTTGAGGATTCTGTTCTGGAAAAGATAAAAATTCCAGAAGACCCTGAGGGTGCGAACCTTGAGATTGAACTTTGTGGAAGTATCCTCTCAGGTGTTGGGGATGGGTTGAGGTATGCGGTAAAACGCTATCCCTACTCCTGCCTTGAGCAGCTAATATCCCGTGTATTCCCTCTGATTGTGGGGAAGGAGATAATAAAGGAGTTTGACCTTGTGGATATGGATGATGAAAAGATGGACAGAATGATAGAGAATGTTCTATCAAAGGTTTCTTTATACCAGGCTCCATCAGGGGGATACAAATATTTTAAAGAAAGCCCGTTCCCATCCCCATACCTCACCGCATACGTTCTCTATGTATTGAAAAGAGCAGAAGAAAAGGGATACAGGGTGGATAGAGGTTCGGTGAAGCGTGCACTTATTTATCTTGAGTTGATTCTTCAGAAAGAAAAGGAGATACCGCGGTTTTATCCCGGAGAGGGATTGCTCACCCAGGCCTTTTCTCTCTATGTTCTTGCGCTCTGGGGAAGAAAACACGGGTGGATGTGGGAGGAACTTTACAGAAGAAGGCGGAAGATTCCCCTTGAGGGAAAAATATATCTTTTAAGGGCAGGGAAAATATTAAGGACAGGAAGGGAGGAGGAACTGCTGAGGGATATAAAGAATGCACTCAAAATCTCTCCCACAACCGCCCATCTTGAGGAACCGAGAAAAAGGGGATGGACCCTGCCGTCCTCAAGAAAGTTGACCGCGCTTGCACTAAAGACATTTATTGACCTTGGCAGGGACTATCCCTTCCTTCCCATGCTTGCAAGGTGGCTTGTTGTTGAAAGAAAGAAGGGGCATATATCACCCCATCATCTTGCGTTTGTATTTGAGGCACTTGAGGCCTACTGGAGGAAGTATGAGGGGAGGGGGAAACCTGTGGTGGGAGAGGTTGAGGTGAATGGGAAGGAGGTGATGGATGTTGAGATTTATAAAAAGCCATGGATGGAGGCTGTGTATCTTGCACTGGATACCCTTGAGGGTGATATTTCTGTAAAGATAAAGAGAAAAGGCCAAGGGAAACTTTACTATCTTTTGAGGATGTTCTATCCCTGGAGAAGACCTGAAAAGCCTGTGGATGCAGGGATTGGTATAAAAAAGAGGATTCTCACACTGGATGGGGAGGAGCCTGAGGAGATTGAATCTGGCAGGGTCTATGTGGTTGAACTCACGGTTGAGGTTCCGGATGAGAGGGTGTGGGTGGTGATAAATGACCCCCTCCCTGCTGGATTTGAGGTTGTTCCACGGTGGTCCAGGATAGAATCAAAGGATGTGAAAAAATGGAGGATGTGGATGAGGCACGAGGTTTACTTTGACAGGGTTATTGCCTATGCAAGGCATCTTTCAAGGGGAGTTTATGTTCTCCGGTATCCGGTTCGTGCAATAGTTCCTGGAAAATTTTCACTCCCACCAACCATGGTTCAGGAAATGTATACCCCCTCCGTATTTGGAAGAACGGAGGGGAGGATGATTGAGGTGAAGGAGGGAATATGAAGAGGGTGTTTTTATTTCTCCTCTTTCTTTCATGTGCAACCACCATCCAGAGAGGAGAAACACTCAGGAGAGGAGAGATAGAACTCGGATGCGGGATGTTTGTACATAGGATAGATCTGAGTTGTCAGGTGTACGGTTTTTATGGCCTTACTGGAATTACAGATGTGGGAATTTCAGGAGAGGCCATGCTTTTACCAATCCCTGCTTACGGTGGGTGTTTTATCCAGGGAAGACAAAAAATTCTGAGGTTCAGGGATAAAAATTTTATCGTATCAGGAAAATATGGATATATATGGTCGGACGAAAGGACCTCTTACTGGCAGTGGGATTTTTTACTTGGAATAAAAAGAATGGATGGATATATGGCGATAGGGGGAGGGATGGTTTACAATCCATGGTTTTTCTATCGATGCACATTGGAATCCTGTTACTTTCTTAATTCCCGACCCGTTTATCATGTATATCTCTCGGTGCCCCTAACGAAAAGAATATACGCTATATGGGAACTTTGTTTTGATACCTCCACCATTTACCCCGGAAGCATGGGTATTTTCTTTTATTATGTGTTTTTTGAAAAGAATAGGGATTGATGATAAAAACCTGTACTTCTCATAGCCTCCTCATCCCTCACCGGGATTGAGTCATACCACAGGCGGAAGTGGATACCTTCAATCTCCCTTCCGGGAGAGGAGGGAAGTTCTTCATAGTTATCCCATCCAGGACCATTGTATCTTCTGAAAAGAACTGTGAGTCCGGTTTTTCCGTCCACATAAACCTCTGCAAGTTCATTTTCACTCCACTTTGTTATTCTCAGGGTTTCGTATTCTTTTTCACCAAGTTTCACCCTGAAGGGACCCTCTATTCTTCCCTTACTCTCATACCTTCTCATAAACTCCCCGCTTGTGTACTCTTCCCTCATCACGAACTCCTCTCCCTTTCTTATTCTTCTTTTTATCACCTCCTCATCTATCTCCTCCACCACACCCCTTCCGTTTTTATCCTTCCTTATAAAGAGAAGTCCTCTTTCTCCATGTTCATTCACCTCTGCGTAGTAAAAACTTTCTCCCTCATACTCACCTCCGGGTGTGAACTCCCTGCAGTGAACCTCAAGGCACTCCTTTCCGTGAACAACAACAGGACCTGAAACCATGCAGTATGAGATGGAGGTGAGTTTCCTCTCAGGATAGTCATAATCGCACCAGAGGTAGTGATCGTTTACCTCAAACCTGAAGTAAAAGAAAGGGTCTCCCGTAAGATAGATTTCCTCAATCTTTCCTCCTTCCATTATCTCAATGGAAGGCAGGCTTATCAGTTTTTCCATACCAACCTCCTTTTTGTTTTCCTTTCCTTTCTTTTTCCTATCCTGAACCCTCTTTCCCTTCCTCCCCTTGAGGGATGTGAAAGGGAGGAGTAAAGGTCAATCAGAGAAAAAAGGGAACTTCCAAGGGATGAAGGTGTTTTTATTTTTTTTATTTTCCTGAGATTCTCCATCTATCCTCCAGAACTTTTTTGAGTCTCTTTTTTCCCCTGAAGATGTGGGTTTTCACCGTTCCCTCAGGGATGGAAAGAATCCTGCCTATTTCTTTTATACTCAACCCCTCAACATACCTCAGTTCTATGCAGAGCCTCTCTTTCTCCGGAAGTGATGAGAGGGCAGAGAGAAGGTCCATAATATCGTCTTTTCTTTTTTCAGGTTCTGGTTGGGGATATCCCTCCTTTTTTCTGTGCCTGTCCACACAGAGATTTCTGGTTATCCTCAGGAGGAATACTCCGGGATTTTCAGGTATTTTCCCCCATCTCCAGAACCTCAGGAAGACCTCCTGGGTTATATCCTCCGCATCCCACTCGTTCCCGCACCACCGGTATGCCTCCCTGAAGACAACATCCTTCCATCGCAGAAAAATTTCCTCAAAGGTTTTCCTTTCCATCCCCTTCATATACACGATAGAATAACCGGTAAGGTTTCAAAAATCCATAAACCTAATCTGAGGATTTTTGTGGGCAATTTTGGGGAGTGGGATTATCGCTCTCTGCCACGATTGGGGATAAAACTACGGAGGAATTTTTCCTTCCGGGGGAAGTTTTCTCTGGAAATCCAGGATTCTTTCATCCACCAACCCTCATACACCCCTTCCACAAAAACGCTCAATTTAGGATGTTTACACTCAATTTATTCCTCAGGAAGATAAGGCACAGATAAGGCTGGTGGCAGGGAGAATCGAGGTTGACAGATGGAAAAAATGGGTTACAATAAAGATATAAGGAGGAAAGGAATGAGAAATTGTAAAGATTTCATGGTTATCCATCTTGCCCCTTCCTATCCCGAGAGGGAGGAAAAGGAGGAAGGGGTTTTTGTTTTTTTAAAAAACGGGAAAGGAGGATTAGATGAAAAATGAACAAATTCTTTTTATACTTTTTCTCTCTTTAATGTTAACTTTCAGAATAATGGCTTTTGAGAATGGAGACATTAGAACAAGCTCGGGTTGGCTTAATGGAGATAACATGGAGTATAAAAGTATTTTAGAGATGGAGCAGAGATTTCTTTCACGAGGGATAGAGAAAAATTTAAGAAGCAGAGTTTGTGCAGAAGATGCTTTTGCATATAAAAATGAAAATGGCGTGAGAAATTCAAATTGGGAAGTGAAAATTGGTATAAAGGGAAGCGAAATCCTTGGATTATACGGAGAGTATCGTTTATACCCGGGATTTGGAATATTTCTGGATTATTACTTCCAGCCCATTCTGGGGCTTCCAATAAACAATATTGAGTTTTGCATTGAAAGAGTATCTACCTACCGAATGTTAGATATAACCTTACCAACTGTAATCGTAGGTTTTAGAATGCAAAGCCCGTTCCCGTTTCTTTCAAACTGTATAGGAATAAAGTGTTATTATATTATTCCCTGCCTATACGGATATATCAGCCTGAATCTTAGTTCTTTTGTAAAGATAAGAATAGGAACACACATCTTTCCTATTTTAAGTCCAGAAGGGAGAGGGGGTATTTTCCCATCGGGTGAAATGATCATGAGTTTTTGGAGTAAAGGATGGAGGATACGATGAAAAAAGACATAATCTTTATTATTTTTTTTCTTTTTCCAATTATTGCACAATCAGAGAATAAGAGCTTCTCTACGAAGCTTAAATTTACTTATTCTAATGAACCACGAAATAATCTGGATGGCCAGGATATTAGTAAAATGCGAATAGGAATAACAGGGGGATTATTACAGACTGGGCAAAACACATTTATTATCCCCTTAGGAATTTACCTGGATTATCAGTTCAGACCCCTCTGGGGATTACCTATAACGGGATTGGAGTTCTCCTTAATCAGCTATTACGATGACGGCAAAATCACCATACCATTCCCTCACATATATGTGACTTATAGAATCCGATCTCCTGTTAAGGCTTTATCTTTTTACATAGGGATAAAATTTTATTATTTTCTTCCTTCACTTACAGGATGTGTCCTTTTGAAAATATGGAATCCACTTTACCTGAAAGTAGGGGCCTCTATTTTTCCTGTAGGAGTGGGGCAACAAGGTGAAGGAGGAGTTTCATTTTGGGGTAATGTAGATTTAGACTTTTTAAAGCAAAGGAAGATGCAATGAAGAACTGTATGCTCTTTATCCTTTTTTCGATCACAATAGAAAGTGCAGATAAAGCGGTGCCTATATGGCTTAAAGGCGATATTCATATGCATTCTACTTATTCAAAAGGAGCTTGGACCGGGGGTGATGGAACTCCATATCAATTAGCAGAGAGAGCATTAAATCCAGGGGCAATGCAGGCGAAATTGGATTTTATAGTGATCACAGATTATAATTTTGATTTAGGTAATGGAAATTGGAATAACCTTAATGCTGATTGCGATAGTATTACAAGCACCCACTCCAATTTTTTAGCAATAGCAGGAACAGAAGTAGGGAAAGAAGGCATTCCAGAAACTTTCTCGGAAAGAGGACATACAGGAGCGATTTTATTCAGAGACATTCCTTCAGATGTAAGTGATTGGCATACTTTATCTAATTATGAAATAATTCAACGGATACATAGCTATGGTGGATTAGCCGTAGCAAATCATGCTGGAGGAGTATCTTGGGGACTCACTCGGTATGATTTTAATGATGGTGGCGATTGTTCCGAAATAATAGATTGTATAGAAATATATAATGGTATGTGGCAGTTTGATTGTCAAACCGATATGTATGGAAATCCATGCGGAGATGCTATAGCTCTCCAAAAATGGGAAGAATTTTTGCTGGAAGGCAAAAGAATAGTTGCGGTAGGTGGGAGTGATTGTCATACTTATAATGAAGATGTTCCAGGAAGTAGAGACCCCGATATAAATCCATATGGCACTTGTCAAGAATTTTGTGTAAGTTTTATTCATGGTTTATCTCCTCGGTTTCAAAGGTTTTTCTGAACATAAGGTGCAGGGTCTGGAGGTGGGCTTTGAACACGGGTTCTGGTTTTTGCCAGGAGTTATTCTGGAGGTTATCCAGGTAGATATACCATTTAACCCACAGTATTTTTTCTGACTGGAAGTATCCTCCTGAGTTTATTCTGATTTTATCCAGTTCTTTATGCAGGTTCTCAGAGGCATTTGTGGATTTAATCCTTGCTCTTATCTCTCTCGGAAACTTGGTAAAGGTAAGATAGAGTTCCTGATTTCTCTCAAGTTCCTTTGCAAAGTGTGGATGATCTTTCCGGATGAGGTCTATTTCCTGAGAAAAAATCTCCTTTGCCTCCTCAAAATTCTCTGCCTTCCCTGCCATTTCTACGATCTCCCTGAACCTTTTATAAAGTTCCTTTTTAAGTCTGTATTTAGCATTTCTTATAAGGTGAACGATACACAGCTGGTGCATGGATAGAGGAAAGAAGGATTTGATGAGTTTTGAGATGCCCGGAAAGTTATCCGTAACCCACAGAAGCACCCTTTTTACTCCCCTCTGGGATAGATTTTCAAGCATGATTTTCCATGCCTCCAGGGTTTCATTTCCATAGTGCAGGTGAGAACCAAGAAAGTTTTTCTTTCCGCTCATGTCTATTCCTGTTGCAGTGATCAGGACTGCCTTCTTGATTTCTCCTTTTTCATTTTTAACATCCAAAACCTTTGCATCCATGAAGATAACAAGCCAGTCTGAGGCAAGTTCTCTTGAGTTCATTGCCTTGAATTCCTGATACAGGGTTTCTGTGATTTCTTCTATTTCTTTCTGAGAATATGGAAGGTTGAGTTCTGAGAGGGCTATTTTCAGTGATTGGATGGAGCGGGATGATAAAAGGAGTGCTTCTACGAGTTTCCGGTATTCTTCTGGGAGAGTTCTGGAGTATTTTGGAAGAATGGAAGGGAAGAAGGTAGAGTTTCTTGTTCTGGGAATGGAAAGGATGAGGGGTATGGAGCCTATAGAGAAGTTCCTTTTGTAAAAGCCATTCTTTGTATCATCCACCTGTTCGAGATGCATTTCCCTTTCCCTTCTCATAATAGCATTGAGGAGAGATGTGAGAAGAACCTGGAGTAAACTCTCCGCATGAAAGTCCTTGACCTCATCCATTTCTTCCAGTATCTTTTCAATGATATCTTTTAAGGATTTCTTGTTTTTCATTTTTAACCTCCTTTGTTTTTGTTTTTCTTTCCCCCTCTCCTTCCCCAGGAGAGGGGACTTTCTTTTATATAATACCCTCTCCTCCATCTTACACAAAATTTTTATAACTCCCCTCTTTCTTCTTCCAATTCTTATTCTCCTTTTCTTCTTTATGAGAAGGGGGACTCTTTATTCAGGATGGATTTTCCGTGGGAGGAATGGGATACTGTGGCTCTTTATGCCTATCATCCCTGTGCAGGGGTAAGAGAGGGTGTATGGGAGATAGGGGACATAGAAGAGGAGGGGAAGGTTGGAATATACTATGGGGATGAACTTGCTGGATGGGCTGAAGGCTGGGCATATCCTGTGGTTCTTGAGGGGTCTGAGGTTTATGTATTCTGGGAATGGGATGGGGATATTTACTGCAATGCAAGGGCTCAGGGCTCCTGGATATTCATGACCTTTGGAGAAAAGATAATCAACACTCAGGAAACAGAGAGGAGCGTTCATGCGGTATTCTCTCATGATAAGAAAGAGGTCTATCTTGCCTATCTTGAAGGTGAAGATGTTCCTTACAGGATAAGGTTTAAGAAAATAGACCTTTCTCCTTCTGTTTCCGTTCTTTCTCCCTCTCTCTATGACCATAACTGCAGGCACTGGAGGATAGGGTATCCTGTGAGGATTTCATGGGAGGTTTATAAATCCATTGCTCCTGTCTGTTCCTGTGTGGTTTATCTGCACAACCTCAATGCAATTCCCGATGGTGATATAAAGAGGATAGGTGTTGTTCCTGTGAATGATAATACTTCTCCCTTTGATACCCTTTCTCTTTCCTTTACCTGGGTTCCTGACGAGGATCCTGGAGAGTATGAGATTCTTATAAATGTTTACGATGTTCTTGGAAAGGTTGGAACTGCTACAAGTGATGAGTTTATTCTTACCGATGAACTTGTTCTCAATTCCTCCTTTGAAGATGGTCTATGTTGCTGGGAAAAACTGGATGGGGTTCCCATGGAGGTGGAGACAGGGGCGGTTCATGGGGATTCATGTGTGAAGTTTATTCTTAATGGGGTTGAGGATTATGCATCCCTGAGGCAGGTTGATATTCCTGTTGTCCCAGGTGAGAGTTACTGGTTATCTGGCTGGATTAAGACTTCCCTTGATGGGGGGAGGGCGAAGATGGACATAAGGGATACTACTGGTTCTTCTTCTCTGTGTGGTAATTTAAGGGGAGATAATGAATGGAGATATGTTTACACTCAATTTATTCCTCAGGGTAACAGGGCACAGATAAGGCTGGTGGCAGGGAGAATCGAGGTTGACAGATGGAAAAAATGGGTTACAATAAAGATATAAGGAGGAAAGGAATGAGAAATTGTAAAGGTTTCATGGTTATCCATCTTACCCCTTCCTGTCCCTTAAGGGAGGTAAAGGAAGAAGGGGTTTTTGTATTTTTAAAGACGGGAAAGGAAAGGAGGACAAAATGATGCATGGATTTTTTCTTTCAGGACTTTTTGTATTAAGTGCATACGTTGCGCCTGATAAGGAGTATGGGTTAAAAACTCCTTATTCCTTAGGCTCACTATGCGAAAGGGCAACAGCGATAGTGATAGGGGTTGTTAAATCTGTAAGGTATGTAAAAGAGTGGGAAAAATGGTCAAAATCATGGGGGGTAAGAAAGATTGTAAATCTCCATGCATTGGAAGATATAAAAAATGAGTGGAAGGACTCTCTGCTCACTGTTAAAACTCGAACAGATGCAAATTTTTCCCCTTTTGAAACAGTACTTGTGTTTGTTCAGGATACAAGAAAATGGGGGGAATTTCATCCCTGGTGGGATAGATGCCCATGGCTGAGAGGAGATACGATGGAGGTGGCAGGATGGCGGTTTGGGAAATATCGAATAGTAAATGATACTCTCAGATTTGAGCAATTTGGAATAAAGAAGTTTGGAATACCGCTGGATATTGCTAAAGGGGTTATAAAGGCTGCTATTGAATATCCCCATATTGTGGATGCTAAAATAGATACTGTTTATGAAGAGGCTATGGAAATGCTTAAAACAAAAGATGAGGACACCGTACGGCAGTGGGTTTATGGAGAGTTAAGAAAGATAGAGGAACTTGTGGAGGAGTAAGATGAAGAGGATGGGAAAATTTCTTTTAGTGCCATCGTTGATACTTTTGGTTTTTTGTGACGGTGGAGAATCGTATAAGTTTAACAATCGTTGGTGGGAGCAGGGGAGGGTTCTGGTTTATGTAGATACTCTTATCCCCTATAACTGGATTAATGCGATACAGCAGGCAATAGAAACATGGGATACGGCTGGTTCGTATTTCAGATTTTATTATCACGGCGCAAGGGCATCAGCATACCGAATATATCTGGATTCCTCCCTTGCTGGAAGCAACATATTGGCAGAAGTAAGACTCCCAGAGGAAGAGGGTCCTTTTCCGGGGTATGCTTGGGAGATTAGGATTAATCCTGATATTAACTGGAGTGTTGCAGATACTCCCAATCCTGATGAATTTGATCTTCAATCGGTTATTCTTCATGAATTGGGTCATTGGCTTTCACTTGGGGATCTTTATTCTGATGGAAATAGAGATGAGGTGATGTATTATGCATTCGCTCCTGGGGAGGTAAGAAGAGAGCTTGGAATTAAAGATAAGGAAGGTATTATTGCGATATATGGGGATGCCTACTATGAAAAAGAGTGGCCACTTCCTCCTGCCTGGGTAAGAGAAATCCGTTATGTTGCGGATTCACAATTGGTATATATTTTCTGGGAGCGAGTCGATTCGGCAGATGGATACAAAGTATACCTTGGAGGCACCGATGATATTCTTATGGGAAGCGTTATTTATGCAGATATATACTGGGATACATGTGTTCGGATTCCTTATTCAGATTTGGGATATATACCCGATGATGGCGATAGTATTTTATGGGTATGGGTTACGACTTACAAAAAAATTGAGATATCAACTTCTTTATTTGATGATACTACACGGAAATATGAAAGTGATTTTGATTTTGGTACACCTTTCTATCGCGATAGAAAAGGTCCTGAACCGGTTGAGAGTCTTTATATAGTGGAGGTAAAAGAAAACAGTGTAGTTTTAGGATGGAAGAATCCATCTTCTTCTGACTTTGCCGGCATACATATTCGTTCCGCCTTGGATGGTTATCCATCTTCCCCCAATGATGGTGAGTATGTATTCTATGGTAGCTTGGGAGGTCCGGGAGAGAGGGTGACTTATCAGGTAACGGGTCTTCTTCCCTGTACCACCTATTATTTTGCTATTTTTGCATACGACAGCATTGGAAATTATGCTCCACCAGGGTTAATCAATGTGAGAACTCTGGCTCTTAATCCTCCTTCTGGTTTAACTGCTTCTCCCCTCTCCCATTCTTCCATCCGCCTCACCTGGCGGGATAATTCCAGGTATAATACGGGGTATGAGATTGAATATAAGGTTGAAGATGGAGATTGGCAGTTCTTAACCACGGTTTCAGATATAGAAGGTTCATCGGGTTCAATGATGAGTCATACGGTTAATAATCTTTCTCCTTCAACCAGGTATTCTTTCAGGGTAAGGGCTTATGATGACGAGGGACATTATTCAGGGTGGTCCAATAAGGATTCATGTATAACCCATCCCTATCTTACATCAAGGGAGCCTGATGCATTAAGATTTAACAATTCCAGGAAGGTTGCGGTTGCACCTGATGGAACCATATGTCTTGTTCATACATGTCATGGGAAGGTATGGTATACCCAGTCCCAGGATGGGGTGAACTGGGAGAAAGAAAAAAAGATAGGGGAAGGAATTTATCCAGCAATAGCAGTTGATGATAATGGAACAAGATGGGTGGTCTGGTGGGATAAGAACAAGACCAAAAAGTTGAGGGTTGCATGGAGTGATGATGGCAGGAGATGGGAAAAGGATTTTCTTTCTCATTCCTTCTTTAACATCTACATTAAAAGGCATCCATCCATTGTCTGGTCTTCCTTGCTGAGGAAGGTTATTGTTGCTGTGAGGGATAAGAAACAGGAGGCTCATTACCATCGTGAGATAATAACCCTATTTACCTTTGATAAGGAAGACATCTTAAATTCTATGGTTGATGTTAAGGAAATAGAGGTTGGGTGGACAAGGATTAGTGAAGGGGAACCTGCTGTTGGCTTTATCTCTCTTTCTTCTTCCAATTCTTATTCTCCTTTTCTTCTTTATGAGAAGGGGGACTCTTTATTCAGGATGGATTTTCCGTGGGAGGAATGGGATACTGTGGCTCTTTATGCCTATCATCCCTGTGCAGGGGTAAGAGAGGGTGTATGGGAGATAGGGGACATAGAAGAGGAGGGGAAGGTTGGAATATACTATGGGGATGAACTTGCTGGATGGGCTGAAGGCTGGGCATATCCTGTGGTTCTTGAGGGGTCTGAGGTTTATGTATTCTGGGAATGGGATGGGGATATTTACTGCAATGCAAGGGCTCAGGGCTCCTGGATATTCATGACCTTTGGAGAAAAGATAATCAACACTCAGGAAACAGAGAGGAGCGTTCATGCGGTATTCTCTCATGATAAGAAAGAGGTCTATCTTGCCTATCTTGAAGGTGAAGATGTTCCTTACAGGATAAGGTTTAAGAAAATAGACCTTTCTCCTTCTGTTTCCGTTCTTTCTCCCTCTCTCTATGACCATAACTGCAGGCACTGGAGGATAGGGTATCCTGTGAGGATTTCATGGGAGGTTTATAAATCCATTGCTCCTGTCTGTTCCTGTGTGGTTTATCTGCACAACCTCAATGCAATTCCCGATGGTGATATAAAGAGGATAGGTGTTGTTCCTGTGAATGATAATACTTCTCCCTTTGATACCCTTTCTCTTTCCTTTACCTGGGTTCCTGACGAGGATCCTGGAGAGTATGAGATTCTTATAAATGTTTACGATGTTCTTGGAAAGGTTGGAACTGCTACAAGTGATGAGTTTATTCTTACCGATGAACTTGTTCTCAATTCCTCCTTTGAAGATGGTCTATGTTGCTGGGAAAAACTGGATGGGGTTCCCATGGAGGTGGAGACAGGGGCGGTTCATGGGGATTCATGTGTGAAGTTTATTCTTAATGGGGTTGAGGATTATGCATCCCTGAGGCAGGTTGATATTCCTGTTGTCCCAGGTGAGAGTTACTGGTTATCTGGCTGGATTAAGACTTCCCTTGATGGGGGGAGGGCGAAGATGGACATAAGGGATACTACTGGTTCTTCTTCTCTGTGTGGTAATTTAAGGGGAGATAACGAATGGAGATATGTTTACACTCAATTTATTCCTCAGGCTAACAGGGCACAGATAAGGCTGGTGGCAGGGAGAATCGAGGTTGACAGATGGAAAAAATGGGTTACAATAAAAATATAAGGAGGAAAGGAATGAGAAATTGTAAAGGTTTCATGGTCATCCATCTTACCCCTTCCCCGCCCGAGAGGGAGGAAAAGGAGGAAGGGGTTTTTGTTTTTTTAAGGCAAAGGAAAGGAGGGAGCGATGGTAATGGTATTTTTGCTTTTATCAGCGGGTGAAGTCAATCAGGATGTGCCTTTGTGGAAGAAGTTGTCTTATAGCATTGGGTATTCAGGGGGACTGTGCTGGAGAGGAAAAGATTTGATGCCTTATTGTCCTTATATGTTTTGCTGGGAGTGGCCTTTTTACCATCTTCATTCCATAGAATTGAGTGCAATATATCCTTTTGGAAATGGGGAAGGGATTGAGGTGGGAGTAGGATATGGGTGGGCAAGGATAGAGGATGCGAAAGGGTGGTTTAAGGTGGTGTATTTACCCGATGATACTATGAGATTACATGGATGGTTCAGTGCCAATTTACATTCTTTTACTATCACTGTTTCACCATGGAATGATGAAGTCTTTTTAAAACCTTTTTTGAGTTTATGTGGTGTGTTAGCAAAAGGTTCTGAAAATAGAGGCAGTCTTTGGTTTCCTGTAAATAGGGTTTCTATAGGGTTAGAAGCCGGGATTACAGGGTTTTATAAGTTTAGACTTTCCAGAGTGATTATTACGCCCTTTTTATCTTTCACTTTTTCATATCTACGTGAGGTCTGGAATGATTCACCCTGGAATGAATACTGGGAGAAAACTCTTTCTGTGTCTTTAAGTGGTCTATACGGAGGAATCAAAATAAACTTTGGAGGTGTGAGATGAAAAGGGTGATTCTTTTTTCCTTTTGTTTGGGTGCGTTAAATCTTTTATCGGCGGATGTCCCTATCATATTTCTTCATGGGAATAAGGCAGAGGCAGTGCCCATAGATACAGTCTGGAAGAACGGAGAGATTAAAGAATTTAAAGGCGGTCTTCTCACCTGGTATCCTCTGGATTCTACTGGCTCTCTTGATTATCCCACTGCCATGACAAAGATAATAGGTTATCAGGGATATGATTGGGGTGTTAAAGACGATGGTTCACCTGCGATTGACTGCGATATCAATACTGAACTTATGCCTGATCAGGGGACAAAGAGGGTGTTTAATTTCTCGTATTATTCTCCTGATGGGGTTTGCGGGGTGATTGGTAATCCTCCTGTTACTGTGAAGTTTTATCATTGTATAGATAAGCAGGGAAGGCGTGTAGATGGCATAATGGTTCCTCCCTCTCCTTATTGTCCAGAATATGTGCTTGATTCTATTGTAAGGTGGCCCCGGTATGTGAATGGTATAGAAACTCGTGTTTTAGAATTACCTGCACGCTCTGTGGAAGTATATTGTCCTACAGAACAATCCCTGAAGTATGTTAGAAACTGGCGTAGGGGGCAATATGGAAAAAGACTTGCAGAGTTTATAAATAAAGTGCTTGAGGCTACGGGTGCAAGTCAGGTGGACATAGTGGCTCATTGTATGGGAGGACTGGTAACAAGGGCGGCGATGGCATACTATGGATGCAAGGATAAGATAAGAAAGATACTTATGATATCCACACCTAATTGTGGAGTATCTTCGGGTCCTACACAAGGACTGGCTTTATCATATTTTGCAGAATGGCCTGAAGATATGTTCTATGGGGAAGGAGCTGAACTTGGAGTAGATAGTAAATGTGAGGTGAGAATTATACCTACACCGGTAAAGCCGGGTGTAATAGTAGTGTTAGATTGTGAAGAAAATGTGGACATTACCTTTACAAATTTAAATACAGGCGATGAGAAAGAATGGACTGCATGGTTAAATCAGCAAGACTGGGAAGGAAATTCGCAATATAGTATGATAAGAGGAAATAGAAATCCTTACGAGTGTGGTTTGGGTTATGGAGATGGGGTAATAGATCCTGACTGGTGTCTCTGTGGACTTGATAATGTGAAATTTAGCCCAATTATATTTGCAAGCCATAGCCATATGGAAGCCAATATTGTGCGTCACTCTGCTTCTGGTGAATTCTCCCTTACAGAGTGCACCTACACCACCGAATTTATCAAAAAATGGATAATAGATGATGAAGAGATTGTGGGGGGACAACTTGCTGCTGACCCTATTCTTTCTCATGAAGGGGACATTCACTGGAGAGGAGATAATTATTATGGAAGGGGAGCATCTTTAAGGTTATATCCTCATGTAAATGACTTTCAGAACATTCTTACTGCCCATGTGGCGATTGTAAGAGAAGTGGAAACAGGATGGGATAAAGTGGAGAAGAGCATAGGAGTTCCTTTATATAAATGTGAAAATCCTATGGATGCCCTTGTTATTGCTACCAATCCTTTTAGATTTACTGAGGATGACTTTCATGCACAAATATGGTTATACGACATGAACGGCTATATATGGGATTATGAAGAGGAGGGAGTTTGCAAAGAAAGATATCTCGTTATAGAGCATGTGGACTCCGCCAAGATTTTACCTGTTCGTCCGAAACCGGGTGAGATTGTCCTCACAGGATGGAATGGGCTTACATACCAGATTGATTGGTGGACCAATGATTATGGGGTAAGGAGAGTATATCGCTATTCCACAGATGGGGGAAACAGATGGTATGAAATAAATGATGATGGATATGTAGATATTACCAGCCCTGGTATTGTATCCTACACATGGAATGTTTCGCGGATTAATGAGACCACCTCCATTGCGAAAGTTAAAGTGGAGTATTATATTGGAAAATTTGCAAAACTTGAGAATGAGACGGATGGATACTTTACTCTCAGGAAGCCTCCTATACACCCTCAAAGGTGGAACAAGTGGCTTGCAGGGGATGTGAGAGATATAGAGGTGGCAGAGGATGCTCCTAATTATGTTTTTGCGATAGTGGATAATAAACTTTTTAAAAGCAGTGATTTTGGAAAAACCTGGGAAGAGATACGCAACTTACCCACTGTTGATAAGTATCATCTTGCAGTGAGCAGAGATGGTAAACACATACTTGTTGGTGTGGAAAATAATGTCTATGGAAAGTATTTAGATGTTTTCTGGAGCTGGAATGGCGGATTTTCTTTCTTTAACATCAGATATTCTGTCCCTGCCAGGTTTGATGGAGGAGGCAGGCTTGGAGATGTAGAAATAGTTGAAAGAGGTGGAAATTATGAGCTTTATCTGGCATGTCATGTAAGAAAGAGTGATACAGATAGCGTTTTAATCCTAAAAAGACCGGCTGAAAGCAATGCTTCCTGGGCAATTACTCATGAATTGCGTATGCTTGGAAATTACAGTCTTTCTACTGACTGGGCTCCTGTGGAAGAAAATTATCTTTATGTGGCTTCAGGTACGGAGCTTTATAAAGTAAGTTTAACCAGCGATGCTCTAAATATGGTATTTTCCACAGGCATTACATTGAAGGATTTACTGGTAATGGAGGATGCTAATGGAGAACCGGTGGTCTATCTTATTATCGGAGATAATGTATGGCATATAAAACCTGCTTTATTAAAGGATGGAGTACTGGAAAGCAAGAGTGTGATGAAGGGAATAGACAGTGGGGTTTCTCTTCTTTCTCTTGGAGGTTCTTACAATAGGAAAAGAGTGATTACCTGTTCAGGATGGTATGCATGCGGAGTATATATTCAAAATGTATGGGATAACAACTGGGAGAAGATAACAGCCCGGTGGGGTAGTGCTCCTCAGGTGGTTGAGGTGTCTCCTGTGGATGCGTTTTCCAACTCCTGGAATGGCATTTACTATGCGGGAAGGAATGACGGGCTCTATGTGTATAATCCTTTTTATGGACCACCTGGAGAGATTGCCTTTATTACTCCTTTTGCCGTTTCTCCTGATTCTTTTGGTATTGAATGGAGCGACCTTCACGATGTTATAGGTTACTGGGTTTACTGGGCAAAGATGAACGAGGATTATAAAGATTCTATGCTCGTTGTGGGGAGAAATAGTGCGGTAATCCACTCTACCGTTGAGAATCTTAAGGTGAAGGTGAAGGTGTTTAACTGGGAGGGCAGTTCTGAGAAGGAGATAGTTATAAGGAGAATACGTCCCCCTGTTATTGAATTTGCAATGCCTCATGACACTGGCTCAATATGGTTGAAGATAAAGGACAGGACATCGTTTACAGTGGGATATGAGGTCTGGAGAAAGAAGGACAATGGAGTATGGGAAAAGGTGGGAGACATTCCTTCTGGAAACTGGAGCGATATTGAGTATGTTGACGCTGAAATAAGTGGGAATGGGAAATACACATATAAATTAAGACCTGTGATTTCTGAACCTGGGGTTTATGTATTTGATTCGGATTCTGCTCCCTGCGATTTTATGGTGGCAAATCCTCTGAGTGGCTTTTTTGATCTTTATTCAGGAGGGATTTATCCTGCTTTAGACCTGTGGACCACCTCTGACGGTCTTATGCATGTAGTGTATTCAGGTCTGTGGAAACTCTGGCATTCTATATCCAGTGATAATGGAAGAACCTGGAGTAAATCCTTAGGTGTTTTTCACCCTTACATAATGCATGGGACACTTTTAAAAGACACGCTGTGGTATTTTGGAAAAGTTGGGAGTAATAATGTAATAGCATGGAATGTTCAGGGTTCATGGAGATGCAGGAAAGCCGAGGCGTATGCCTATTATACTGCGCTTGCTTTTTCTGCAAACAGCCGTTACTTTGGCTCACTTTTCTCCACCTCTTCTCAGGATGTTCTGTATATAAGTGATAGGTTTTACAATCAGGTCAATTTTGAATGGATAGAAAATATAAGCGGGAATGTAAAAGCGGTGTTGAGTGAGGATTCTGTCTTGTATTTCGCAGGGAAAAATGGAGATTTATTCTGGGGAGCAATAGATATAGCGGGGAACTATCGATCCCCTCTGGCGGCTCAGCTTCCTCAGCAGGATGGGGGATATGTGGACATTTCTCTTTATGCTGACAGCGCAAGGATGGTCTGGATAAATGAAAGTGATAAAAAAGTTTTATATGGTGTTGGGCATTACGAGTATAGAGGCACGATAAACACTTTGAGTTATAAAGTAATAGTGGATAATCTACCCTCGATACCTCAGGCAGTGAGAATAAATGGGAAAAATATGGTTACCTTTGTTCTGCAGGATGGGGGATTATACTTCGCTTACAGTGATAGACCTTTATCTTACTGGTATTATTCTCTGGTAAAAACAGGAGTTCGACCAGAGATTGGAGCACCTGTGGTTTTAAGCCCGAATGGCAACTATTTCGTTATTCTTTATCTTCCTCAAGGAAGCGATTCTCTGCATGTTTTAAGACTCCTCGCAAAGCCTGAA
Source organism: bacterium (assembly GCA_029258725.1). Classification (GTDB taxonomy): domain Bacteria; phylum Hydrothermota; class UBA3072; order JAPDKE01; family JAPDKE01; genus JAPDKE01. Next base: position 50,310 of record JAPDKE010000046.1, read on the forward strand.
ATTTCCATTCTTTCTCCCTCTCTCTATGACCATAACTGCAGGCACTGGAGGATAGGATATCCTTTGAGGATTTCATGGGAGGTTTATAAATCCATTGCTCCTGTCTGTTCCTGTGTGGTTTATCTGCACAACCTCAATGCAATTCCCGATGGTGATATAAAGAGGATAGGTGTTGTTCCTGTGAAGGATAATACTTCTCCCTTTGATACCCTTTCTCTTGCCTTTACCTGGGTTCCTGACGAGAATCCTGGAGAGTATGAGATTCTTATAAATGTTTACGATGCCCTTGGAAAGGTAGGGACTGCCACAAGTGATGAGTTCATTCTCACTCATGACCTGGTATTCAATCCTTCCTTTGAGGAAGGGCTTTGTTGCTGGGAGAAACTGGATGGGGTTCCCATGGATATAGATATCGGGGCGGTTCATGGGGATTCATGTGTGAAGTTCATTCTTGATAGTACCACTTACTATGCCTCATTAAGGCAGGTTGATATTCCTGTTGTCCCAGGTGAGAGTTACTGGTTATCTGGCTGGATTAAGACTTCCCTTGATGGGGGGAGGGCGAAGATGGACATAAGGGATGGTGCTGGGGCTTATTCCATGTGTGGTAATTTAAGGGGAGATAATGAATGGAGATATGTTTACACTCAATTTATTCCTCAGGCTAACAGGGCACAGATAAGGCTGGTGGCACTGGAGTATGCATATGGAAATGTCTGGTGGGACAGGATAAGCCTTGTTAAGGACACACTTCCCCCCAGGGTTCTTGTTCTTTCACCTCAGGAAGGGGAGAGGTTCATGGTGAATGATAACCTTCATCTTTCCTGGCATACCCATGACGATGGGACCATTGACCACTTTGAGGTTTACTATTCCTTTGATGGGATAAACTGGACCGGGATGGCAGTGGTTGAGAAAGACAAAAGGGATACTGTTCTTTCTCTTCCTTCTGTTCCCTCCATTCCCCAGGAGG
>JAPDKE010000029.1:0-42500 GCA_029258725.1 bacterium
TAAGGATATATTTGAAGAGCATAGGAATAACCCTAATGTTGCCGAGGCTGTTGCCCGGGCTCTTGGTGAGATTGGTGAAAAGGAGGGGATAGATGTGCTTAAGGGGATACTTGAAGAGCATATGCATAACCCTGTTGTTGCCTGGGCTGTTGCCTGGGCTCTTGGTGAGATTGGTGAGAGAGATGGGATAGGGATACTTAAGGACATACTTAGGGAACATAAGTATGACCCTTTTGTTGGAGTGGCTGTTATCGAGGCCCTTGAAAAAATTGGTCTTCGCCTTGATGATCTGGAAAAATTTGAAGAAATTGTATCTTCCATTTCCTCCCCCTGTGTTCTTCTCTTCCTCCGCCATCCCATTGCCATAAAACCTCTCCTCTCCTGAAACCCACCTCCTGAAATTTTTCCCTATTTTTAATATCGAAACCCAAAAAGGAGGTGGTATCATGCTTGGTATTTTATTCACACTCTCTTCCTCTCTCTGCAATGGTGTATATCCAGAAGAGATTGCCAACTTCATGGAAATTTACGCTCGCTGGCTCTCCAGGGTTGAATGTGTAAAGGAAAAAATGTCCACCATGCTTGGGATTCCGTACGACACCACAGACACTCTACTCGTGCCTCCCTGGAAGGCGGACGCCGAGACAAGGAGAAAAATAGAACAGGATTCTATGCGCATTAAAAAGACACTTATATATCTCGTAAGAATGCATGAGAAACTTCTCCCTCTTGAGGATACCCTCTTTAACTCCCTCAGGATTGTCCTGCTGGAAAATAAACATCTTCTGGGAGCATCTTTAAGTTCCGGTAATTTAAACAATACTACACTGGCCGAGAAAATCTTGAATGATATCACAGGTACGCCGGTCAACCTCAATCGCATCATGAATGTATCATCTATCACACTTACTCAATGCTTTACAGATACCGCCGTGATAAATCCCATGAGTCTGGAGATACTATCCCTAGGGCCTAAAACAAGATGGAAGATGCTGCGATGTAAAATCAAGCGATTATTTAACACAATACATCTGGAGATACATCCTCCCCCTGATATTGAACCCTATTGCCTCCGGATACACCTTTGGGATGTTCTCCATCATGGTTATAAAGTAAAATTATATCGGATACATCGGCTCATCTGGATTAAATATCTTTTCATCGCCCTTCATTCTCTTCGATGTCCCGATCCCCGTGGAAGACCTGAACCTTATTTTGGTCGGTTTTTAAAGATTCCTAATATAAAATAACGAAAGGAGGTGATAAGATGCTCACATGTGTTTCCTCAACCATGGATACACTGCTTTCACTTGCTGCTATTGCTCTTTCCTATATAGGTTCACCCAGAGCAGATGACCTGGAGAAGTTCGTCTATGGCTTTGAACAGAAGGAAGGTGAGTGATGCTGATGGGCGTTGAGACCGAATACGCAATATATCCTCCTCAAAAGGTGCAGGAGTTCATGCATAAAGCCATGGAGGTTGATGAGGTGAAAAGAATTGTAAATAATGGTGGGCGAGTTTATCTTGACGGTGCGCATCCCGAGATATCCACACCTCCCGTAACCTCGCCCTTTCAGGTATGGGCGAGGGAAAGGGAAGGAGACAGGGCAATGGCAGTTGTTTCAGAGGTATGCAGTGTGAAGGTGGTGAAGAACACCTGCGATTACTTCCCCCGCTCACCTCATTTCTATGGCTCCCACGAGAACTATGAGGCAACAAGACCGGAGGCGGTGGAAGAGGCGATTGAAACCCTCCTTCTTCCTTTTCTCATCACCCGAATAATCTATACGGGAAGCGGAATCCTCTCACCGGTGCATGGTTACGAAATATCTGCAAGAAAGGAGGCACTCTTTAAAAGAAACTCCTGGATATCTCTCAAAAACGAGAGAAGATACCACATAATCATGGGCGAGTCCCTCATCTCCTCCCGTGCAGGAATTCTCCGCTACGGCACAACCGCGTTGCTCATCCATGCTATAGAAAAGGGAGGCATACAGGGTGATTTTTCGCTTAGAGATGTAAAAACCGCACTTGACACTGTGAGTTCAGACCTCATACTTGGAAAGGGAATTCTTCTTAAAAATGGAACTTCTCTTCCTGCAATTGAAATCCAGAGACGCATTCTCCAGGAATTGTCTCACTTTTACAAAAAAGAAAAGACTTTCTCCTGGGCAGATGCTCTCCTCCGCACCTGGAAGAACACCCTGGATACACTTTCTCATGCTCCATCTGAACTTGCAGGAAAGGTTGACTGGATAACAAAGCATCTGCTTTTAACAACCCATCTTCTCAGACAGGAAAAGACATGGGAGGCATTCATGTATGAATACAGGGTATTCATCCGCTTACACCAGCTCATACGAAGAACCATCGTTGCACCCTCTGAATACATCGGAAAAATTCTTAAGGAGGTGTTGCCTTCTCAGGAATACGATGTCCTTACCGAATATCTGAAAAAGGCAGGAAGGAAGTGGAACGATATATATGACATCTTCAGGGAGATTCATTCTCTTATTTACACCGACCTCCGTTTCCACACCCTTACTCTTTCCGATGGGCGACTGTTTACCATAAACCAGATATTTCAGAAAGGAGGGGAACATGAAATATATTGAGAGAAAAGAAGAAAACGGCACACTCATACTTGCACTCACTGAAGGGGAGTTTCCTGGGCAACTTTTGGGAGAAATGGAGGAAGCAAGCGGGATGTTTATAAAACTTCCCTCTAAAAAAGTGGTATGGAAAATCTATGTGAGGGAACACCCATCCATCCACCCTCTCTTAGAGGAACTTGAGAACAGGGTTGGGCAACTTTTAAACAAGGAGGGAGGAAATGGCTCAAAATAACCTTCTCGCCAGATTTGAAAAGGTGCTGGAGAAGCACGAACTTAAATATGAAAGATACGATGACAAAATTATGGTCCTCTGGAGTGATGAAGAGAGCGGAAGGCGTTTCATGAATGTCTTCTGGAAAATCGGGGATAGAATGGTGGTGGATATGATTACAGATATTGACCCGAATATACCGGAGGATGTTGCTCTCCGCGCTGTAAACATTGCAAATTTAAATGCGATAGGGACTTTCATTGCGGTTGCAAAATGTGCGAACAGACGGGTGCTTATTGCAAGAGCCCTTTCTCCAAGAATATTGTGTGAGGAAGACCTGGAGGATGTGCTTCGGATTGCTGAGGCTGAATTCCCTTCGCTGGAAAATGTGTTTAAACTCATGGAGAAGATGCTGGAGGATTCCCTCGGTGAATGCTCTGTGCCTCACGGTGCTTTTATTCCAGCATGAAAAATCGCCCCTGGGGGATGGCTTCCCCAGGGGCTAACTTGACCTTCGTTTGAGAGTTTATTATAATAAAAACAATGAGGGGAGTAAGGGTAAAGTTAGAGATTGATAGCAAAGGATACATCACACGGAAATATTTTAATATCTCACTTGAGAAGGGGGAATGGGAAGAGGCCGATATTGATGTTCCTCCATTTCCCTCCAAAATCCCGAAGGGACTTAAAGATCTGGTGGATAAATACTATAAGGAGGATGAGCACCTGAAGCCCGAAGAAGTGCGTGAGTTGGGAAGTTATATATACTTTCTCCTCTTTCCCCTTCCTGCTCTATGGAAGAGGTTTAAATTCAGAGAATTACTTCTCATTGATACAGACGATGATAATTTTCTGAAGAAAATTCCCTTTGAACTTTTATATACTGCATCACCTCCTGAATATGACCCCATGATTATTTCTCCCCTTGTGGTGCACCCTAAAGGAAGATCAACATTTCCTGTTCTGGAGGACATTTATATATTAAGGGCGGTGTCCTGGAAAAAAGATGTTGAGGAAAGAGAGATTGGTGAGGATAAGGTGAAAATACTTATAATGAAGGTTGGGAGGGAAAAACTTCCTCTGGAAAATAAAGAAAAAGAACTGATTGAGAAATTGAATGATATTGACAGGATAGAGGTAATTGGGCCGGTATATGTGGATTCAATGAAAGAGGCAGAAGATATTGTTAAGCAAAATGAACCTGATATTCTTCATGTGATAGGGGAGGAGGAAGAAGTCGGGACTATTATTCCTCCTGATGAGTGGCGTAAGATTTGTGAGGGGGTTACACTGGCGTTTTTCTCGGTTTGCAATGGTTATTCTTTTGCGTATCATGCTGCAAAGGGAGGATGTTGTGCAATCGGGAAGAAGGGTCAATTATATGAAATTAATGTGCCATCCGTGGTGGAGAAGTTTTACCGGGCTATTGTGGATATTGACAATCCCTATGAGAGATACGACCTTCTAAGGGGTATAAAGGCTCTTAAGGATCCTGGAACTATTGAGAATAAAATAGTTGAAAATTACCATATCTGGTCTTCCTGGAGAGTTTATCTTTCCTCTCCCCGATTCAAACTTTTCCTCTGGCCGGAGGAAAGGGTGGAAAAATATATAAAGGAGGAAATGAAAGGATTGTGTATGAGCATTAAATTGGGCTCAGGATATTTTGTGAACCTGAATGATATCTATATTGATAGAATGCTGGAGGGAGGTATAAAGAATATAAAGAATATCCATCTTTATCCTCCCCAATTCCCACAAATTGAAGAGAAAATCAAGAACTTCCACGAGGATGAACTTATTAAAGAGATTATATCAACTCGGATAGGCAGATTAGAAAATCCACCATTTTTTATCCTTTCTGCTAAAATGGGAAAGGGGAAAACAACTTTTCTAAAGCATATATTTTTTTCGCTTGTTCAACGTCCTTGTCTTCTTCCTCTCTATATAGAATTAAAAAGGCTTAAGGAAATGTCTCTGGACGGAATAAAAGAGTATCTTTCAAAAATATTGGGGCTTGAAGAAAACGAAAAGAAATACATAGCAAAATTGCTGAAAGAAAAAGGGATATTCTTGCTGGACGGTTATAATGAACTTGATAGAGAAAAAAGAAGAAGAGTGCAGGAAATGATACCTTCTTTACATCGTCCTGTGATTCTCGCCACGAGACCTGATTATGAAAAGGACTTTCCTAATGCAAATGTGATAAAACTTTTGCCTCTATCGGACTGGAAAGAGGTAGTGAGAAAATATATAGAGGATGAGGCATTAAAAGAGAAATTTATTTTTACACTTGTTTCTCTTCCCCAAATTACCAAATTGTTAGAGGATATTCCTTTATTTCTTGCGATTGCATGTGCAGTTTTTAAAGACTGCAGAGGCAAGAATTTTCCCACAACCCGTACAGAATTACTCCATGAATTTGTCAAACTTTCTCTTATACGCTGGCCTTATGAGACACGAGGTGTAAATGCTATGAGTAAAGAAAAATTTAAAGAAGTATGTAGTGCTCTCGGAGAACTTGCCTGGGAATATTCCCAAGAAATGGAATTTCCGGAAGAAAAGCTCAAAGAGAAATTGAAGGTAGATGATAAATTCATATCCGATTATCTTGATGGATTACTGGTGAGAAACGAGCATATAGGGTTTGAGATTCGTGTAACTTACTCATTCCTTCATCCTGCCTTTCATGAATGGTTTTGTGCCTTACATTTAAGGGAGATGGCTATGGTTGAAAAAGAAACCGCAATCAGAAAAGAAACCCCTATACCCACGGTGAGAATTTTAAAAAGGAGGAAGAGAAATGAAAAACATACATCATAATATTGATGTGGTAACGGATATAATAGAAAATGTTATACTCGATATATCATGGAAACTTTTATCAGGAGGAAAAAGATGAAAAAGGAGAACCACAAACTTATAACGACTCTCTTAAAAGATAATGGCTATGGGAAGTTTCTCCAGGAAAATTATCATCACAGGGAATACTGGAACATTCTTATCTTCCTTTCTGGGCTTCTTGATGATGCAACGGAGATGGTGAGATTTCTTGAGGAGAATGGAGCGGTTGAACTTGCGGCATATTGTGTAAGGGAAGGAAAGGTAAAAAAGGAGATAATTGATAAGGTTGTCAATGACCTTATAGAACTTGTGAGGATGGAACTGAAATGTAAGACTTCTCTTCCTTGGCTTCGTGATGTGGTGTTCGCAGTAAAAGAACATGTTGAAATAAGGGAGGACTGGGAGATAAACCTAAAATTAAGGATTGCCGAATATATTTGTTCGGCAAGAGAACTTCAAAAGATACTTAAAAGGCATAAGGAGCCCACTATCGCAATGGCTATTGCCCGGGTTCTTGGTGAGATTGGTGGGAGAGAGGGGATTGAGGTTTTAAAGAAAATACTTAAGAAGTATAAAAAAGTCCCTTATGTGGCATGGGCTGTGGCAGAGGCTTTGGGTAAGATTGGTGAAAAGAAATCCGTTAAGATACTTAAGAAAATATTCAAAATGCATAGTAACGACATCTGGGTTGCAATGACTGTGGCACGGGCTCTTGGAGAAATGGGTGGGAAGAATGATATAAAAACACTTACAAATATTTTTGAAAAACATAAAGATCACCATTTTGTCACACTGCAAGTGTGTATGGCTCTTTGTGAAATTAGTAAGGAGGAAGGTATAAATATGCTTAAAAAAATGCTTAAAAAGTATGGGAAAAATGTTGCGTGGGTTGTTCCTCTAGTTTTGAGGAAAATAGGTGAAAGGGAGGGCATGAAGGTGCTTAAAGAAATGCTTGAAGAGTATAAGCACGAACCTTCTGTTGTGTGTGTTGTTGCCCGTACTCTTGGTGAGATTGGCGGGAGAGAAGGGATTGAGATGCTTGAATATATATTTGAAATCTATAAAGACGAGTTTCATGTTACAAGGGCTGTTGCCCGGGCTCTTGGTGATATTGGTAAAAAGGAGGGGATAGAGGTGCTTAAGGGGATACTTGAAGAGCATATGCATGACCCTGATGTTGCCGAGGAGGTTGCCTGGGCTCTTGGTGAGATTGGTGAAAGGGAGGGAATAAAGGTGCTTAAGGAAATATTTGAAGAACATAGAGATAACCCTGATGTTGCCAGGATTGTTGCCTGGGCTCTTGGTAAGATTGGTGAAAAGAAGTGGATAGAGGTGCTTATGGAAATATTTGAAAAGCATAAAGATGACTCTTTTGTTGCCAGGACTATTGCCGGGGTTCTTGGTGAGATTGGCGAAAGGGAAAGCATCAATGTGCTAAGGGAGATATTAAAGAAGCACCAGGATAATCCTCATGTTGCATTGAAAGTTGCAGAGGCTCTCGGTGAGATCGATGAAAAGGAAGGCATAAGGATGCTTAAAAACATATTTGAGATGCATAAAGATATACCTGTGGTGGCGCGAAAGGTTGCCTTAGCTCTTGTGAAGTTCGGTGAATGGGATGGTAGAAAAAAGGCGCTTAAAGAGATATTTGAAAGACATAAGAATAATCCATATGTAGTATGGGCTGTTGCCGAGGCTCTTGGTGAGATTGGTGAAAAAGAAGATATAGAAATACTTAGAGAGATATTGGAAACTTATATAGATCACCCTCATATTGCAGAGGCTGTTGGGGAGGCCCTTGAAAAAATTGGCCTCCGTGTTGAAGACCTGAAAAAATTTGAAGAAATTGTATCTTCTATTTCCTCACCCTGTGTGCTTCTCTTCCTCCGCCATCCCCTTGCCATTAAGCGGTTGTTGCAAATTCTGAGAAGTAAAAGCAGTAAATAATCCCACATTTTTTCCCTATATACTTCTATTAGAGGAGGTACTCATAAGATTGTCCTTTTCCCACTCATATTTGCAGGATGTCTTTTCTTTCTCCCCTGGTTAAACGACCATGTTACCCTCTCCCTTTTAGATAATGTCAACTCTATGCCCTTCAGGATGCCCTTGTGCCCAGAACAGAAACCCTGTTTATCCACAGTCCCTCTTCTCTGCTGTTTTTATAAGGCGCCCATCGTGTGGATGTGTGGGTTTGCCAGGAAATAAAACTGTGGATCAAAGATTTAAAGGGGAGGTTGATATGCAGTACATTGAGAGAAAATCAAATAATGGACGGGTTTTTCTGGTGTTTACAGAGGGAGAGTTTCCCAAATCGCTCTTTGCGAAGGATGAGATAGTAAGCGGAATCTTCATATGGCATCCATCTAAGGGGATATTCTGGAAGATTTTTGCAAATCGTAAGGACCCTGAGATATCCAAGGAGGTTGAGAAACTGGAGAATATGTTCCAAAACCTTTTAAACAGGAGGTCATGATGGACAACATCCTCAATCAGCTGGAGGCTTTTTTAAGAGAAAAGAAGGTAAAGTTTGCAAGGGAAAACTCATGCATCATCATTCCCTACGCGGACGATGAGAGGGTATTCCTTTCCATACTTTATATGGTTGAAACACGGAGAATATTGATTGATACCCTTACCCGTGTAAATCCTGAGGTTCCTAAAGAGACTGTGCTTCAGGTTGTCAACTCTTTCAACCACGACCTTCACGGAACATTTGTTTTTTCTTCAACTTTCCAGGAGGAACCGGTTATAATTGCCCGAACCCTTTCCGACCCTCTCCACAATCCAGAGGACCTTCACGAAGTTGTGGCTATCGCCTTTGCACACAGCCGTCTACTGGAAAAGGTGCTTAAACTTGTAGCGCATCTTTACCACGAATCAAACTCTCCCGACGTTCCTTTTCCTGATATATCCTTTATTCCTGCATGAGGAGGTGCGTATGAGATTTCTTTTCTTTCTTATCTTTTTTCTGATTTCTTCCGGCTTATGTGTGTTTATTCCCTGGTTTATGGATTGCTCAACCTTCTCTCAACTGGATGACGTGAACTGTGCTCTCGAGGATGCACCGGTTCACCGTGCCGTATGTGAATACACCATACTCAGGCGGCGTTACGCCCATTTCACCCCTGATTGGAGTGAGTTGCTTCTCCTCTCGTACTCTCCCACTGACCCTCTTCCCCGGCGGTTCTACCATTCTTATTCAATTGTTCGCCTCTACGACTTGAAGATACGAGATATGCTTCGTTCCCCTTTTCTTTCTCCCTGGAAACGCTCTTACCTCCGTGAACTTCTCTTATACCTTTTGGAATGTGAAACACACATACTTATTCGGATGGAAACAACCACCCGGTAATTTTTTCCCTATCTTTATTATTGGATGTACACTCCATCAAGGAGGTGGACTGTGTGTGATAACGTTAACGAAATTATCCATGATGAGGAACTCCTCCATGTTTTAAGAACCGGGAAATCGGCTGAGGCACTTCTGCTTGTATCACCTGAGGAATATCCTGCTCTTATTGAGACACTGAATCGCCTGGGGCTTAATATCACTTATGCATGGCCTCAGATTTCCTGCGTAGCTGTGGAAATCAACCTTATGATTGTCTCCACCATCTCTCAAGCCTGTCCATCCCTCCGTATTTACGGAAACCGCATGGTAAACGCATTGTTTAAAAAGGAGGGTAAAAATGATAGACCCTCTTCTTTTAAAGAAGATAAAAAAGAAGCAGAAGAAGGCGAAGAGGATTGTGAAGCCTCTTAAAAAAGTGCGAATGCTCTATGCCACCCGGAGTATAACACCCCGGAATCTGGTATCCGATGAATTACTCCATCCTGCCTTCATACAGGGAAATGTTGAGATTGAAAGACTTGTCAGAAGAAAAAACGGGCTTGTGGTTAAACGATACCCCTTCGGCTACATGCTCGTTGAACTCTTTGTTCCTGAGGCAATGGATGTTCTTGAACATACAAAGAGGAGCTATGATGCTGAAAGAACCGTGAACATCCCCAAGCCAGTGAGGTCAAAGAAGGGAACGGACGACCTCTGGCATGTAAGGAGGGTTAAAACTCTCAGGGGACGATGTATTCCTCCTTCTCTGGATGGCAAACCCTGGACTGGTTTAGATGTCCGCGTTGCCGTTATTGACACTGGCGTGGGGCCCCATCCATTTGTGGATGGAAATGTAAGAATCCGCATAGATATGACCGGGGAAGGGGTTCGGGATTATAATGGACACGGGACACATGTCGGAGGCATCGTCTTGCAGATTGCTCCTGGATGCGAGATTTACTCAATCAAAGTGCTTGATAAAGATGGGCGGGGCACATGGGTTCAGGTAATAGAAGGAATCCTCAAGGCTGTTGAACTGGGAGTGGAGATAATAAACCTCAGCCTTGGCTCAAGCGGAGAATGCGATGGGAGTTGTCCGGTATGCTCTTCAGTGGATTATGCTTTCAGTAAAGGGCTTCTACCTGTGGTTGCTGCAGGCAACGAGGGACCGGAGAAACACTCAATTTCCTGTCCCGGTAACAGCAAGTCAGCACTAACTGTTGGTGCCGTGGACAGAAATTTGTGCGTCGCAGAATTCTCTTCCAGAGGACCAACCGCAGATGGGAGAATAAAACCGGATGTTGTTGCACCCGGAGTGGCGATATATTCATCATACCTGGATAATGATTTCAGATTTCTTTCCGGAACTTCGATGGCTACGCCTGTTGTGAGTGGAATCATGGCACTCATTTTCCAGGCTGAAAAAAGGGGAGACCACGATGCCCTTTTCAGTTCCTGTATCGACCTGCACGAAGACCCAAATACTCAGGGGCATGGATTCCCAAATCTTGTTCTTTTTTATGAAAGGTACATCTCAAAATCTCTCGCATTCTCAAGAGGTATGCGCATTCCCCCAGCCCTGATCGGAGGCTCTGCGGTGTATCTTCTCCTTAAACTCCTTGGTCTTTAAAAAGGAGGATACCATGATGGTATTCAAGTTCCTCTTTTCTCTTATCCTTCTTCCACTTCTCTGGGTATCCATAAAAATTCTCATTCATTCTCTGCCTGATTCGGTGGGGATTCTCTACCCTTTCTACTTTTCCCTCCTTTCACTTGTTGTTCTTCTTTCATTAAGGGATATACTTAACCCTTTCCATGTCAAAGGACATGAATTCTCACACTGGCTTTTTGGAAGAGGAAAAATACGGGGAGAATATACGGTTGCTGAGCCATCCTTTCTTTCTTCTGTATCTCCATACATTCTTTCTTTACCGCTCATGCTTGTCCTGGCTGGCCTCTTTTTTGTTCCTCCATCCTTCAGACTTCCGTTTCTTATTTTCTCTGGTGTTGTTTTCGGGTCCCATACCTATAGACTTTTCACATCCATTTTTACTCTCTCATCCGACCTGTGGAGAGAAGGACTGCACGCTGTAATGGTTTCTCTTGTCTTTTTCTTCCTCCTTCTTGATTTCTATATTCTTTACATGTCAGGGCTTTCTTCTCTTCAAATTCTCGGGATGTTTGTGAATGAATCCATAAGGAGCTATTCTCTGGCTGTGAGCGTTTTGAGGAGGCTGAAATGACGAGACCTGCATGGATGAGCGCAGAATTGTATAGAAAAAAGATAAAACTTTATGGATTTTATCCAAGGTTTCCTGTGAGAAAGAAACTTCCCCGATGGGATAGAGGGTTCTTTACATGTAAAAAAATAAAAGACATTGATGAGATGGATATCCCTACTCTGTTTTATCTTGAGAGCCATTGCCTCACCTCTCCTTCTTTTCTTCCTGTGCTTCTTGAGTTTGTGCAAGCAACGGGGAAAATTCCGGAATTCCAGGACATGAGTTCCAGATTGCTTTTTGTTTATCTTGCCGGAGTCCATAAAATAGGGATACCTCTTTTATCATCCCTGGAAGAGAAGACCTTTACAACCGCAGGAAAGAGACCCTGCTTGCCTGTTCCTTTTGCATTCATAAAGGCAGTTGAAATACTGAAGGAGGTTAAGGAAGAATACCTGGATATTCTACGCGACCCTGCCTGTGCAAGGGCTTTTATAAAATTCTCAGGTTATGTATCCACTGTGGTGAATAAAATCCTCGGGGATGCCGGAAGAAAATTCATTGAAGATACAATAAAATTCTTTTTCTTTCTTTATCCCTCCTCCTATCTTCTTTCCCATCCTTTAAAATCTGCATATTCCCTTTTGTATTACCCCCATCTGCGGGTTTTAATTCGCTATGCCATAAAACAGGGATATTATCATCCTATCTCGCGGTATCTCAGGAATGGCGGATTTGAGACTATCATAAATCTTATAAATGCTACTCGCCTCCGGATTATGGATTTTTCGCTTATTAAAAATCCAAAAACATTTCCTCTCCTTTATTACCTTAAAACAAAAAACATCCGGCTGGATGAGATTATAAAAATCCTTGAATTCCTTGAACCCATTCTCCCTGATGTTGTGGGCGAGTACGAGATTGAGTTTTTCCGGGTTGCATTGAGAATCACACAGTCTCCAAGAACACTCCTTCGTCTCTGGCTATGCTTTCATTTTCTCTTTCACCGAACCTGCCGGGAAAATCTTTCAAAAGAATTGGTTGATGAGAAACTAAATGATATTCTTCTCTCTCTGGGTTTGTACCCGGATTTCGTTCCACCGGGGGCAAGCAGGAAGGTTGTTGAAATTTTTCTCAAGGAGGGTGATAACGAAATACTCAAGACGATGTATGAATATGCAGAGGCTGTGGGAAAAACGCAGGAGGAACGGGAGAGAGTTTTCTTTGCTCTTTACAGGAATACGCATGTAAAAAAGGTGAAAAGGTGGGGTGATATTCCATCATCTCCTCCTGATAGTTTGAGAAGGTTTATTCTGGAGCATGTGGATGGGGTTGAACTTGGTGTTTTAAGAGAACTTCTTTTATATGCAAGATTCTTAAAAACCGTGGGCCTTCCTGTCCAGATTCACGTGGAGAGCAAAATAAAAAGGAAAAGGGAGGATATTGAGCGTGAACTTTTGTATCTTAAAAGACTGTCAAACCCTGCACCTCACATAAAAAAGAGGATTAAGAATCTGGAAAGGTATCTGAAAGAAGGGATAGAGGAAAAAAGGCTCACACCAAGGAAGATTTTACAGAGGGTTGCCTCCTCTCTGAAGAAGCAACTGCACCAGTATCTTAAAGATATTCTTGGAGATGTGGAGGAACTTGACAGAAGATGGATTGCCGTATTTGAAATCCTGGAGAAACTCAATCCTCAGGAAAGAAAGGAATTTTTGTTCTTCCTTAGAGAATATAGAAAAAAGGGAATAAAGGGAATTCTGAATTATGGAGATAATCCATTTATCGTTGAGGAGATGAAAAAGAGGACCGACTCTCTCGATATCTGGTTTGGATTCTCACGGAGAATCAACAACTACATGGTTGAACTTGAGAACGACCCGATTGAAATCATAAATTTTGGTAACTACTTTTACACTTGCCTCTCCACCTCCACTCTCCGCGGAGCACAGATGGCGTATTTTTTCATAACGCATGCGTCTGCGAGGGTTATCTATGCAAGGAAAGGCAAAAAGATAGCAGGAAGAGTGGTTGTCTGGTTTACCGGTTCATCTTTATGGCATGGGGAGTTTAAAGGGAAAGCGAGTGCTCAGGAGGCACTCAGAATGTTCCTGCAGGAACTTTCCATAAAAATGAGACTCCCAATCTTCCCAGGTCCTCCTCTTTCTGGAGAAGCACTGTTTACAACTGGAGGTGTGTATGTGTCAGACTGAATTCAGGAAAATTGCAGAATGGCTTTTTCCTTCCAGCAGGGTTGCTCTGGTCTGTAAAAGACTTTCCATGAGCCCATGCGCATTGCTGTTATCCGGGATAAAACCCTTCCCTCTTCCACGATGGATGAAAAAATGTATTGCCTCCCTTCCCCCGGTCCATGCCCTTACCGGGATTCTATACATTCTATTTCATGCACAGAAAGAGGGATGGATTAAGGAGATAAAGGAAAAAACCGGGTTTCTATATCGCATAAAAAATAAAAATATAAGAAGGGATTTGTTTCTTCATGTGGCTCTCCAGATTGCGGAGGAGAAGATTAAAAAACTCACGGGATGGGGATGCGATGAGGATAACCCTTATATAAAATCCATCTTCCTTGCGAGTATTTTTAAGGGAATAGAACAATTCTCTGAGATTGAGGCAATTAAATTCCCCTCAGGCCCCTATGCACTTTTCCATGCGGAGAAGGAAATGAATGGTTGTCTGTACCGGATACATGTAAATCCTCTCTATAAACTCTATTACGCTGTGTGGAGCGGAAACATAAGAATTAAAGAACCATGGATTAAGCCTCTTCTCGTTTACAGGGAAGGAGTGATTGAAATAAGAGTTGTTTATCTTGAAGATTTTAAATGTCTGGTGCTTCCTCCGGTAATGCTTCCTCCGGGAGAGGAAAGGCTCCGGGTTGACATCACTGCCTTTCTGAAATATCTTGGGTTTGACAGGTTCAAAATGGAGGAGGAATATGTACGGGTGGGCAGAGACCATGCTCAAAGGTATTGAGAGGGTTAAGGGAAAGAAAAGTTTTATGTATGAAATAGCACATGCCTCGGTTGCCATAGAAGGAAACTCCTTGAGTCTGGAGGAAGTGAGAAAGATAAATCTTGATGTTTCACCGCCAAAAGACCGTGATACAAGGGAAATGTACAACTATCTCTGGACATTACGGAAAATCGATGAGTTTGCAGAGGAAAAACTCACCGTGGATTTGCTTCTCAAAATTCACGAATGTATCACTGAGGGAACTCTTCAACTTCCATGTTATGAAGGAGTGTTCAGAAAAAAACTCGTATTCATCGTTAATCCCTACACTGGAGAAAGGTCTTTCATCCCTCCTTTCAGCAGTGATGTTCCTGGGCTGGTTGAGGAGTTGCTTGAATGGTACAACCGAGAGGGAATGAAACTGCATCCTGTTATCCAGGCGGGTATAGTCCATTTCAGGCTTGTGTGGATTCATCCATTTTACGATGGTAATGGGAGAACATCCCGTTTTCTCGCAGCTCTTACTTTAAGAAAACGTGATTTTGATACAGGGTTTTTCCTCCCCATTGATGTTGTCCACTGGAAAGAACGAAGAAAATACATAGATGCCCTGAATGAGGCTGTGGAAAAAGGATTGGATGCCTGGCTAAAATATTACATTGATTGTTTTTATAAAGCCCTTGATATGCAAAAGAAGGGGTATGATGCTCGCGGTTAAAAAACCAAATTCTATTCTTGGCAATGAATGAGGGCTGTGCAGGGTATAAGCGAAAAAT
Organism: bacterium; assembly: GCA_029258725.1. Taxonomy (GTDB): domain Bacteria; phylum Hydrothermota; class UBA3072; order JAPDKE01; family JAPDKE01; genus JAPDKE01. The sequence continues at coordinate 14,977 of JAPDKE010000029.1, forward strand.
AAAAGAAGGAGGCTGTTATGAGAAGCAGGAAGAGAAGAATTGAGGAATTAAAGAAGAAGTTGCGCTCACCGTCAAAGGAGGAAAGGATTGATGCAATACGGGAACTTGAAATTATTGAGGCAGAGGAAGCGGTTGATGAATTGATAGAGGCATTGAAGGACGAAAACGGTGATGTTTGCAAGGAAGCAGCCTGGGTTCTGGGGATGATAAAACCTGAAAAGGCGGTTGGGCCGCTGATAGAGGCATTGAACGATGAAAATAAAAGAGTACGAAAACAGGCAGCCTGGGTTCTGGGTAAAATAGGTCTTGAGAAGGCAATAGATGCACTAATAAAGGTATTAAGGGATGAAGATGAAGAGGTTCGTATAGAAGCAATTGATGCTCTTAAGGAAATAAGTTCTGACAAGACAGTTGAACCTTTAATAGAAACATTGAAGGATAAAAATTCACGGGTTCGTCAAACTGCAGCATCTATTCTTGGAGAAATAGGTTCTGAGAAAGCAGTAGAACCATTGATAGAGGCATTGAAGGGTGAGGATGACTGGTTGGGGGTGGAATCTGCTATTGCTCTCGGTAAAATAAAATCTGAAAGGTCGGTTGAATTATTGATAGAAATGTTAAAGAATAAAAACCAGAAGATTCGCTGGAGAGCAGCTAAGGCTCTTGGAGGAATAGAATCTGAGAGAGCAGTTGAGCCATTGATAGAGGCATTGAAGGATGAGGATGGAAATGTTCGTGAAGAAGCAGCCGAGTCTCTTGGTAAGATAGGTTCTGAAAAGGCAATTGAACCATTGATAGAGGCATTGAAGGACGAAGATGAGGATGTCCGCAGTGCAGCAGTCTGGGCTCTTGGTGATATAGGTTCTGAAAAAACGCTTGAGCCATTGATAGAGGCATTGAAGGATGAAAATGCGAAAGTTCGCGAAGGAGCGGCATTTGCTCTTGGTAAGGTAGGCTCTGAAAAGGCAGTTGAGCCACTGATAGAAGCATTGAGAGATAAAAATTGGATTGTTTCATTGGGCGCTGCCTGGGCTCTCGGAGAAATAGGTTCTGAGAAGGCTGTTGAGCCATTGATAGAGGCATTGGAAGACAAAAACGAGAGGGTACGCTGGAAAGCAGCCCGTGCTCTTGGTAAGATAGGTTCTGAGAAGGCAGTAGAACCATTGATAGAGGCATTGAAGGATGAGGATAAGGATGTGCGCAGAGAAGCGGCTGAGTCTCTTGGTGAGATAGGTTCGGAGAAGGCAGTGGTTCCGCTCACAGAGACATTGAAGGATAAGGAGCCCGATGTGTGCAAGGCGGCAGCCCGTGCTCTTGGTAAGATAGACTCTGAGAGAGCAGTTGAGGCATTGATAGAGATATTGAAGGACGAAAATGAAGACGTGCGTTCGGCAGCAGCTATATCTCTTAGCAAAATAGGCTCTCAGAAATGCTTGGAATATTTGAAGGGAAGGTTGCTGGAAGAAAGGGAAAAACGGGTAAAGGATAATATTCTCGTGTCCATCGGCAGGATTGATTTTGATGAGGCACTTCCCTTTATCAAGAAAATGCTTGAAAGCGGTCTTATTGGTGTAAAGGAAAGGGCATTGGAGATTCTTGGTGAGATTGGAAATGAGCGTGCAGTGGAGATTATCGTTCCTTATCTTTCATCTGAATATATTCCACTGCGGTTGGCTGCTGTTGAGGCACTGGGGAAGATAGAAACTGAAAAAGCATTAGGATATGTGAAAAAATGAGGGAAGGTCCATGTGCATATATCAGAAATGCGGTAAAGAAATTTCGGATAAAATAAAATCGTGGACATGACCATGGCCTAATCTTAAACTTATACTCCAACCATCCCTTTCCCAAAAGTATCTCGAATGGACAAAGAAGATAAGGCTTCTTTACAGAAAACCAGGGTCTGGCAGGAATTGAATTATTCTTATACATCGCTTGAGTATGTAGAAAAAGAAACGCAGAAATGATTCTCACTTATCCATGGAAACTTTCAAGGATTTTCGGGTGTAGGTAAGGCATGATAAAATCTTTCTGCGTGCCTCCTTCTACTCAAGTCAAGTTTAACCCTTTACCTCCTCAACGATCCTGCAGAAGTTGCATATTTTCTTTGGATTTACGGTTGGAAAGCCACAGCGCTCACACAGATACTGCGGAAACTCCTCTGGCTCCATTCTCTTTTTTAACTCCTTCAACATTGCAAGAATCCTCAACTTTATCTCAGGCATCCTTTCCTCAAGGGTGTCGAGCATTCTTTTGTAAAGATGCTGGGTTGGCTCCCTTCCCTGAACATACGGACACTTTGCATCAAGATATGGTATCTTTCTTATTCCTGCATAAAGCCTCACCTCTTCCTCCCTTACATGGTAAAGTAACTTTAACTTTGCCGAAAGATGCAGATCAGGAATGGGTGGATTGTAAGGAGCAAGGTGTAAAAGCCTTTCAAATTCAATATTGAAAAGGTTCATTACGGTGGTTACCGCTGCATCATCAGCATTGTGTCCGGTTATAACCCCATGAACCCCACTCTCCCATGCAACCTTATTCATCAGATACCTTTTAACAACCGCACATGCCCTGCATACCTTCTTCTTTCTTGCCTTTCTCACCCTTCCCTCTGCAATGTCCGCAAGGTCAAATCCGTATTCTTCTTTTAAGGATAAAATTTTAAGCGGCACCTCAAGAGAGGATGCAAGTTGTGAAACCTTTTTCCTTGCCTCCTGCGAAAATCCCGGAAGCCCCAGGTCAATGAAAAAGGCAAATGAGAGGGATTCAGGAAAGAGTTTTTTCATGAGATAAAGAACCGTCATTGAGTCCTTCCCACCCGATACCGCAACCGCATACTTTCTTCCATGTATGAACTTTCTCATCTTCTTTTTTATCCTGTTTTCTATGTAGGTGCAGAAACAGTCCTCACAGAGTTTGAGATTTGCATAGACAAGTTTAATCGTTGCCTCACCACCACACAGGCTGCACTTCATACCTCTTTGAGCCTCCTTCTTTTTGGCGAAAAGATTAAAGAGAGGAAGAATATGAACGTCACAACAAGAACGATGGATGCACCTGAGGGAATATCAAAGAAAAGAGAGATGAGCAGACCGAGGACAGAGGAAAGAATGCCAAAGGTTACGGAAAGAAGAATAAGAGCCTTCATGCTGTGTGTGAGTTCATACGCGGCGGCAGCCGGTGTAACTATTTCTGCAAATACAAGAATTACTCCAACTGTTTTGAGAGAACCCGCTATAACAAGTGCAATGGCAATTAAGAGAAGATGGAGGAAAAGGTCGGGCCTCATCCTGGATATATCCGCATACTCCCTGTCAAAGATTGCAAACACTATTTCCTTGTAGAAAAGAGAGATAAACGCAATAACCAGAAATCCCGTTACAAGAAGGAATATGACATCGCTCCAGGATACAGAAAGAACAGAGCCAAAAAGATAACCCAGGATTCTGGGGTCATACCTTCTCATGAGCCCTGCAAATAAAATGGCGAGTGCCATCGTGGAACTGAATACAATGCCAACAGGGATGTCGCTCCTCAATTCCCCCCTTTTCTCCGCCCATCCGACAAAAAGTGCACCAAGCAGGGCAAAAACAAGGGAAAATGGGAAGGGGGGAAGGTTTAAAAGCATCCCGAGTGTTGCCCCTGCGAAGGAAGCATGGGCTATTCCTGCACCCATGAATGAAAGCCCCCTTAAAATCACAAATACACCTATAAGGGAACATATCCCACCAACAAGCACGGATGCAATGAATGCCCGCTTCATGAACTCATACGCAAGGATACTACTCATAGTGAGCATCCTCCACTATAACACAAATGTGCCCATTCCTTTCAAAAACATCCACCGGTGCATTGTAGAGTTTGGAGAGAACTTCAGGGGAAAGAACCCTGGAGGGTTCACCGCATGCAAAGATTTTCTTTTTCATATATACAACCCTTGTGAGATAGGGACTCACAGGATTCAGATCATGGGTTACCATTACCACGGTAACCCCGTCCTCATGGATTTTCCTTATAAGCCCGGTTATCTCCCTCTGTGCCTGGACATCAAGTCCTGTTGTTGGTTCATCAAGCAGGAGGATTTCAGGCTCACTCACAAGAGCCCTTGCTATGAATACCTTCTGCCTCTCACCACCTGAAAGGAGCCCGAGTGGCTCGGCTGCATATCCTTCCATCTCCATTCTTTCAAGAACCTCAAGCACCTTCCTTTTGTCCTCCTTACCCGGTCTTTTTAAAAATCCAAGTCTCCCGTATCTCCCCATGAGGACAACATCATAGACTCTCAGGGGTATGAACTCATCTATCTTCTTTAACTGGGGAACGTATCCTATGGACCCCCTAACCTCAACCCTTCCCTCATCGGGTATTATCCTTCCCGCAATTACCTTCAAAAGCGTTGTTTTTCCGGCACCATTTGGCCCTATAACCCCGACCCACTCCCCCCTTTCCACCTCAAGGGTTATATTCTCTATAATGGTCTTGTCCCTGTCCTTTACAGTTACATTCTCAAGTTTAATCACCCAGCCCATCCTCAAGCCTCCTCAGGTTTTCATCAAGCATGGAAAAAAGATCATCGGTGTTGGGTAAAAGTCCCGGAAGGGGGGTGAGGGTAACAACCTTGACACCCGTTTCCCTTGCAATGAGGTCTGCCATCCCTTCATCAGGAAATGGAGCAGTTACAAGCACATTTATTTTTTTCTGCCTTATGAGTTCCAGGATGGAGGCAAGCCTTTTTGCCGAGATTGAGGAACCTGGCGATGGAAAAACACAGGCTGCCTCTTCCACACCCAGGTGCCTGAGAAAATGATGAAAGGCAGGGAACATCACAACAACCTTTTCCTTTTTTATTCTGTATTTTCCAAATATTTCCCTCACCCTCTTTTTCACCTGTTCCGCACGCTTTTTTATACCCGCGGAGTCTTCAGGCACAAGTTCACAGAGTTTTTCACATATCTTATCCACCATCCATGATATTCCATCCGGGTCAAGCCAGATGTGGGGATTTTCCTCACCCGGAGGATACCCATCCCTTAATCTCACATAAGGAACACCGGATGCCATTTTAACTGCCCATTCATCAAGCCCTCCAATGAGAAAAAGGACCTTCCCTCCCGCAGCCTCCCTCATTCTGGATGGCGTTGGAGAGTAAGTATGGGGATTTTCAAGCCCTGTGAGAAGGGAGACAACCTCAATTTTCTCCCCACCTATTTCCTTAACAAGAGAATGAAGAGGGGTGATGGATACAAGAACCTTTGTTTCCTTAAAATCCCTTTTACATCCTGCAAGCGCTAAAAGAAGGATAATCCATACTCTCTTTCCCATTTTTCCACCACCTTTTTTATCTCATCCATTCTTTTACAGGGTTCAGGATGGGGCATCAATTCAAATATGTAAACTCTTTCCCGTTTCGCAAGTATGGGGATTACATCCTTCCAGGGTATGTTCCCCTCACCGGGTAAAAGGTGCTCCTCCTCCCCTCCCTTTGTGTCCGAGACATGCACATGAACTATTTTTTCCTCATGCCCAAGCCACTCTGAAAGATTTTTGTTTGCATGGCATGTATCCAGACATACGGGTAAACCAAGAGAAAAAATATACGATGCATCTTTGCCCTTTCCTTTTGATGTATTCTCCAGAACAACCTCAACCCCCCATTCTTTTCCAAATTCCAGGATTTCCTCAAGGGAATCCTTCCTTTCCGGTGCATGGAGTATTAGTCTTTTTATTTTGAGATGATGGGCAAAAAGAATTGCCTTCTCAACCTCCCTTATGGATTTCACCCTTTCCCACTCATCATCAGAGGATATGTTTATACCCGGGGGCTCATGAACCGCAGGAACATTTATTGAATGTCTTTTCAGAATTTTTTTCAGTTCCTTAACCGTTTCCATGCGGTCCCAGGAAATGTTATCAAGCCTGAGTTCTATATTCATGCCTGAGAAAATGGAGAAATCGGGCTTTCTGTCCTTAACAAGCGTCGTTGATATCCCCCATAAGTTCGGCATATCCCTCCTCCGCCATGTATGAACTCCTTACAAGAGGACCGGCCACAACCCATTTTATACCCGCTTTCCCTGCATACTCCTCGTATTCCTTGAATTCATCGGGGTGTACATATCTCTCAACGGGAAGATGGTTCCTGGATGGCCTTATATACTGTCCTATGGTGACCATATCAACCCCACAACCTGCAAGTTCGGAAAGGAGTGAGAAAACCTCCTCTTTCTTCTCCCCGAGCCCCACCATGAATCCTGACTTCGTGAGAATATGCGGGAAGTTTCTTTTTGCATATTCCAGGATAGAAAGCGAGCGTCTGAAATCGGCAAGGGGTCTTACACGGGAGTAAAGAGAGGGAACGGTTTCAACGTTGTGATTGAATACATCAGGGCCTGCTGAAAGCACCATATCAAGGCATTCTTTTTTCCCCTGGAAGTCAGGGACAAGAACCTCAACCCTCACCGGAATTTTTTTGAGTTCCTCAATGGTTTTTTTAAAATGTCCTGCTCCTCCATCAGGAAGGTCGTCCCTTGTGACGGAGGTTACAACCGCATACCTTATCCCGAGTTCCTCAACGAATTTTCTCAGTCTTTCCGGCTCTTCAGGGTCAGGGGGAGGAGGATTTCCCTTTTTTATCGCGCAGAATCCGCAATTCCTCGTGCACACATCACCCAGGATTAAGAACGTTGCCGTCCCCCTTCCCAGGCACTCTCCTATATTCGGGCATTTCGCCTCCTCACAAACCGTATGCAGGGAAAACTGCCTGAGTTTTTTTCTCAGGGGTTCTGCAAGTTTCTTGCGGACGAGTTTTTCTCTTATCCAGGGAGGGAGGGGTTTATTCAATGGGATTGTTTTTTTCATCCACCCTCACGATTTTTGGTTCCGGTATCTCATTCTCAGGGTATATTCCAAATGCCATGATTATGACTCTATCTCCAACCCTTACCCTGTGTGCGGCCGCTCCATTTACAACAACCTCTCCCTTTTTCCCGTAAATAACATATGTTTCAAACCTCTCACCATTATCAACATCCACAACAAGGACCTTTTCCCCGGGAAGAAGGTCCACGAGTTTTGCCAGATTTTCATCAATGGTTATTGAACCCTCGTAGTCCAGTTTTCTTCCGGTTACTCTCGCATTATGTATCTTCGCCCTGAGCATTACCCTCATCATGGAATAAGTTTAATAAAAAGAGCGGGAATGTCAACTACCAGGAACTAACCGGTTTCACATAAGGTATACTGACCTTTTTCTCATCATTATAATTTGATAAAATCTTAATCTGCTCTTCTTTTGTAGGAGCCAGCAAGTCAAAAATATATGGTGCATTTGAATTATTTGCGCCACCACAGGTTGATCCTGTGGATTTTTCTTCCACATGTATTGCTCCCCCTATATTGTATCGAAAAGTCTTTGGCAGAGGCTCCTGTGCACATACAGCAACAATGTATCGCCAGTTTTTTGATGGTCTACCTATGAGCCTAATGGGTACACCGATTCCTATTGTGTGTGGGCCGACCCTCATTTTGCCATACGATTCAGTTTTGTACATTAGTGCACCCAAGGTGATCATAGAGTTATCAAGGACACTTGCACCGTCACCATGAATTATAATTGCAAATTCGTAATTATCAGGTATTCTGGCATTCAGTATCCATTTATACATTTCTTTATAATTCCAAGAAGCGTCGTATGATGTATCAATTAATATCATTGCAAGTGTTCCCCAGAAACCCCATTCACTATCTGGGTGAGCTAATTTACGAAATTCTAATTTAAAATAGACAGTAGAATCGTCATGACTCACTTCGAAGTGTTTCAAATCCAAAATTCCTTTTGGATAACTTGCAGAACTTGGATATGTATAATCACCATCTCCTATGTCATCATAGAGGGGATCATCCATTTCAAAATCTACCTGGGAGTTTTTGCTTATTCCTGGCTTGAGTTTAGGCAATTTTTTAGCGAGTACCCAACTGTGCCAGTATTCTTCCAAGTTTTTAATGGATTTGCCATAAATTTTGTGTAATCCAATTTCGATTGTATCAGCAAAATAATTATGTGGATAACTATAGAGTTCTTTAAATTTTTCTGCACCAAATTTTTCAAGGAGAAAATTACAGAAACTGCCTGCTAACATATAAGATTCCACAATGTCTTTCCTTATACGGAACGAGTCAGGATATAAGATTGATGTGAGCGACCCTTTGCCGGTCTGGATTAAATCTTGCGCAAGACTCATCAAGCATTCATTGGTTGCAAATGCACTCCCACCTATGGCTACGGCTATTCCTTCTTGTAGCACGGGATTAATATATACACTTGGATTGATCTTGTGCATGTAGACATGCACAATCTCATGCGGTAAATAATTGGATGAAACTACAACATGTGCATCTGGAAAAGCATACCCACCCCGAGGAGGGAATCCGGTTAATTTTGCTACATAGTTTGCATTGCGCACTTTAAAAAACCATATCTTACCCAGATGAATATCAAACATGTCTTCAAGCAGTTTACATGTTTTTTCTGATCTTTTAACATCTTCCAGAGCGGGCGAATCGCTTCCCTCATATATAAATTCAATATTACCATATTGATGGGTGTGCCAATCTTTTGTAAATAGTGTAAGTGGGGTAATCAGTTTTAATGAATCGTTTTCAAATACCATATATCTTCGTTCTTCAGCTATGGGTGTATCTTTTTCATACACCGTTATTATGAGTTCGATATACTCGCCTTTGTCTTTGATTTCTTTTATTTTATATGCACAGTGTTGATTGAAATATCTCAATTTGTCGTTTTTATCCGAAATCTTCCCCAGATTCAAATCAATCCACCCATTTTGCCTATCTTTCTTTACCCAGTATCTATATGCTTTAAGTGAATCGTAATTTTGTATAGCATGCACATATTGAGTCCATATCTCCTTTGCAAGTTGTGATTTATCTATGTGTTGAAAGAGTAATATAGATAAACACCACATATCTGCCTCCCTTTTTTGGATTATGCACCAATCTTACCAATGTGTCAAGATATATACAAAGGTATGCCAGGAGTATCCCCATGAGACTCAATGACGTCAGTTTTGGGATCCTATGAACCAATTGACACTTGAAATAGAAATGACACTACCATGAACTGACCAGTGCAATTCCACCAAGATAGGACTGGGTCCATCCCCTGCCGGGGAAGAATGTATTTCTCCACTCACCAAGCAAAACAAGGGATTTTCCAAGACCAATCCTTATCCCTGCATAAAAAGAGGATCCCGTATGGGGGGATGCATTTGCAACAAAACTTTCAAGTCTTCCAGGATTTACAAGGTAGGATATGGGAGGCGCATCGTTTACAAGATAAAGAATTCCATCTACCCCTGCATATGGATGGAATATGACCGGAATAACATACTGAACACCCATTCCAACACATGCAACGGTTCTTTCCTTTTCATACTTCAAACCTGCCTCAGGGACAAAATACAGCCCGGGAAGGAAGGCGAGATGGAGCCTTGCCATGAAAAGATCGGGTTCGTGGGTCGTTTTCTCAACTCCTCCCGCAATCACAAATTCACTTCTTTCCGCCTGTAAGGTTATCGCCATTAAACCTGCAATTAACATCCACCGCATGATATCCTCCTTTCTGTCTTTAATACATGCAAACCCCATGCCATCGTAAAATAAAGAGGCACAATAGGCTGGAAACCCGCCTTGTAAAAATAATTTTACAAAGAAACAGGTTGACACAGAGAGGAGGGTGTTTTATCCTCCGGAAAAAGGAGGTAAGGATGGAGTATGGAATCTACATAAATGGATGGAGGGAGAAAAAGGAGTTAATGGAGGTTAAGAATCCATACGATGGAGGGGTTGTGGGGAAGGTTGGGGTTGCGGATGAGGAGGATATTAAAGAGGCGCTTGAGGTAGCAAAGGATGCCTTTGGGCGATGGAGAAAGGTCCCGGCGTATAAAAGAAGTGAGATTCTTTACAGGGTTTCGTCCATTATAGATGAAAGAAAGGAAGAACTCGCAAAAACAATAACCCTTGAGGGAGGAAAGCCGATAAGGTATTCCAGGATTGAGGTTGCAAGGGCAGTTGAGACCTTCAGGTTTTCTGCAGAGGAGGCAAAGAGAATTGGTGGAGAATACGTTCCCATGGATGCATCCCCTGCAGGAGAAGGAAGAAAGGGATTTTACTTCAGGGTCCCCGCAGGGGTTGTTGTTGCCATAACACCTTTTAACTTTCCTCTGAATCTCGTTGCCCACAAACTCGGACCATCCATTGCTGCGGGAAATACCGTCATATTAAAACCCGCATCCGCAACTCCCCTTACATCCGCCCTTTTGCTCGAAATATTCCTTAAGGCAGGACTCCCATCCGATGTTATAACTCTTCTCTTTGGAGGTGGAGAGAGGGTTGGGATGCCTCTGGTTGAGAGTGAAATTCCCAGGGTTGTGAGTTTCACAGGGAGCAGGGATGTTGGGAAGAAGATAGCGAAAAGAGCAGGTTTAAAGCGTTTGCTGCTTGAACTCGGTTCAAACTCTGGAGTTATCCTGGATGAGGGGATTGAACCTGAAAAGGTTGTAAAACGTCTTGCTGTGGGTGCATTTGCCCATGCGGGTCAGATATGCATATCGGTCCAGCGGATAGTGGTCCACGAGTCCATATACAGTGAATTTCTTGAGGCCTTTGTGGAGGAGGCAAAGAGACTCCCTGCAGGAGACCCCATGGATGAGAATACGGTTGTGGGACCCATGATATCGGAAAGGGAAAGAGACAGGGTTATTGAGTGGGTGGAGGAGGCAAAGAAGATGGGAGCAAAGGAGGAAATCCCTCTGAAGGTTGAGGGCAATGTAATAGGTCCTGTGGTTCTTACAGAGGTTCCAGAGGAGGCACGGGTCTGGAAGGATGAGGTCTTTGCCCCGGTTGTTTCGGTTGTGCCGTTCAGGAAATTTGAGGAGGCAATAAAGATTCTCAATAACTCCTCTTACGGCCTCAATGCGGGTATATATACCCCCAGGGTTGACCATATGCTCATGGCAGTAGAGGAGGTTGAGACAGGAGGTGTGATAATAAATGATTACTCCACGTTCAGGGTTGACCACATGCCCTATGGAGGAGTCAAGGAGAGCGGACTTGGAAGGGAAGGGATAAAATATGCGATTGAGGAACTTACAGAGATAAGGTTTGTATCCCTCATGCCATGATACTGCTTATCTCTTTTGAGATACTTTCTCCCTTCGAGAGGACTTTCGGTTATGATGTGCGTCCATCCTTTTCCCTTGTCCATGTCAACTATTATCTCCTTCCTGTCCATGGTGGAAGAATAACCTTTTCCCGTGAAAGACTTTACTTAGATGCAGGGGGAGTTTGCTCTGAAACCTATCAGGGCTTTCTTTTCCGTGGAGGATGGAAAATAGAAGGACTCATGCCCTTTTTTGTTCTTTTCTATGAAAAAACCGATAGACCCAGAATATATCCGGACTTCGGAATTGAGGCTTACGGGAAATACTGGAGGATGGGAACACGAGGGATATTTATCCATCCAGGGGAAATATTCCTTTCTCTTCACCGGGGTAAAGAGATAAAGGCAGGATGCAGGATATCATACCGGGAGGGATGGGGACTGGAGGGAAGGGGTGGCATAGGATTTTACATCGGGAGCATGTTTCTTGGTATGGGAGCATCCTTCCATCCATTTACAGCATCCATCATACTTTCTTTCCCTGCGGAAACATGGGATTTTACACTTTCCGTAACCGAACACCCCGAACTTGGAAAGATAATAACCACAAACGTGGCATGGAGGGAATATGAAGGAGAAATGCCTTGAGACAAGGAAGATATACTCAGGAAGGGTCGTGGCACTCAGGATTGACAGGGTGATGCTACCATCGGGGAGGAAGAGTATAAGAGAGGTGGTGGAGCACAGGGGAGCGGTTGCCGCAATCCCGGTAAAGGGAGATAAAATCATTCTCATACGTCAGTACCGGTATCCGGTGGATGAGGTGATTTATGAGATTCCGGCAGGGACAAGGGAAAAGAACGAAACACCGGACGAAACAATGGCAAGGGAACTTGAGGAGGAGATAGGATACAGGGCAGGCAGACTCACCCATCTTTTCACGTTTTATTCCACACCCGGATTCACCACTGAAAAGATAAGCATCTATCTTGCAGAGGAACTTGAACCTGTTGAGAGAAGACCGGAGCACGATGAGAATATAGAGGTGGTGGAAGTGGAAAAGGAAAGGATACCAGAAATGATAAAGAATGGGGAGATAAGGGATGGCAAGACTATTGCTGCTCTTTGTTATTACATGCTGGGAGCCGGATGAACCGGGATTTTATGGAGATGCAGGGGAAGAGATAGAATATCTCAGGGAAAATCCGGTAAATATCAATACTGCCTCCCTCTCAGAACTCCTTTCAATTCCGTACCTAACCCCTGAGATTGCCCGCTGCATTGTTGAGGGAAGGCCTTACCGGACAAAGGAAGAACTCCTCTCCCTTCCCTGCATGACACCTTTTATCTACCGGAGAATAAGCCCCTTTATCTTCACCGGAAAACTGAGAAGGAAAAAGAATGTGCTTTATCTTGCATGGAAGGAAAATATAATAACCGGAGGAAAGTTAAAATTCCAAAAACTTTATCTCCAGTGGAAGAGTGTTGAAAAAGACCTGAGGTGGTATGGAGAGTTTATGGGATTGAAAATCGGAGATTTCAGGCTTGACCACGGAACAGGGATAATCTGTGGCGCTCCATCCTTCTTTTATCCCCTTTATGGTGGCATGCAGTTTGACAGAGGAGTGGTTCCATTTACCTCTTTTTCCGATGAACCGATGCATGGAGTGGCATTTTCATATAAGGGGTGGCATGTGTTCTTCCTTCCAGAGGATACCACATGGGGGATAAAGGGAAGGATATGGAAAATTTCCGGACTCTATAGTTCCTATGGAGGGTCTGTATTTTTCAGCACGGGAGAAAGGGGGAGGGGATTTTTTGCCGAAGTGGCAGATTCAGGGATTGTGAGTGGCATATCATCTTCGGAGTGGAAGGTGCTTGGTTTCAATGTGAGGGGAAAAACGAAATATTCCTCCTTCTGGTGGCAGGGGAAGGGGCTTTATGGATGGGCAGGGAAGGAGATTCATCCCGATGTTGATGTTTCTATGTATGCCATCTTTACGTATGAAGACACCCTTAAAGAGGCAGGGGTTGAGATAGAGGCGCAGCCCTGGAAGAATGGAGAGCTGGGTGGCAGGATAAAGTATAAGGATGGATTGAAATTAAGGCTTGATGCCGGGTTTAAGGAGAGATGGTGGCAGGTTAAAGGGAGGTGGGAGCAGGTTTCAGGTGGAAGTATGGCGTATATATCCCTTGCTCTGAGGAAGCCGGTTTTTATTGAGGCAAGATGGATTCTCTATGATACCGGGGAGGCAATATATGAATATGAAAGGGATATCCCATGCTCTTTTTCCATTGTGCCACTCAAAGGGGAGGGTGAGAGGTATTATATTTTCATGAGGTATCGGATAAAAAATCTCGGGATATACATGAAATACGACGGGAATTCTTTCAGGATGGAGGCAAGATGGAGTGGGTGAGGGTTGCTGTTGATGCAAATATTCCCCATGTTCTTTCCTATATCGTCCCATGTGGCATGGAAGTAAAAAGAGGAGATGTTGTGGAGGTGCCACTCAAAGGGGTGAAAAGGAGGGGGGTTGTTCTGGGTCCGGGAGAGGAGGTGGAAGGAGGGAAGGAGATAATGGGGGTGGTGGCATCTTTGCCTGAAAATCTTGTGAGGCTTGGTGAGTGGATGATTGAATACTACGGGTGTCCTCCCGGACTTGCCTTCTCACAGATGCTCCCTCCAGGGAAAAGAAAAGAATGGGGGGGACCTGAAGGAAAAATAGAAGGCAGGAAAATACAACTTAATGAGGAACAGAAGAGGGCTTATGAGGAGATTGTGGCACATGATGGGTTTGGAGTGTTTCTCCTTTACGGGGTGACAGGGAGTGGGAAGACCGAAGTTTACCTTTATGTGGCACGAAAAGTTCTTGAGAGTGGCAGGGGGGTCATATTTCTTGTTCCTGAAATATCTCTCATTCCCCAGTTAAAGGAGAGAATAGAGAAAAGCCTTGGTCCATGTGAGGAGTACCATTCAAAACTTTCGAAAAAAGAAAGAAATGTGGCATGGTGGAGGACAAGGGAGGGGAAGGTGAGGGTGGTTGTTGGGGCAAGAATGGCAGTGTTTGCCCCGATGGAGGATGTGGGATTGATTGTCGTGGATGAGGAGCATGACCCTTCTTACAAGCAGGAGGACCCTGCTCCGAGATACAGTGGAAGGGACGTTGCGGTTATGCGGGGAAAAATTGAGGGAGCACGTGTGATTCTCGGAACTGCCACACCCTCCCTTGAAAGTTACTACAATGTGGCGGTAAAAAAGTATAAAATGCTCCGTCTGACCAGGAGAATCTCAGGAAAGATGCCAGAGGTGGAGGTGGTGGATATGAGGGGCAAGAAGGGGGTTTTTTCCGGGAAGTTGTTGAAAGAACTTGAAAGGAGCATTAAGGAGGGAGGGCAGGCAATTCTCTTTCTGAATCGCAGGGGATTTTCTCCCTTTATCCAGTGTGAGGACTGTGGCATGGTTGTGATGTGCCCGAGGTGCAATGTAACCTTAACCTATCATAAAAGATTGCTTATGTGCCACCACTGCGGATATACGATGCCACCCCCTGAGTTCTGCCCCTCCTGCGGTGGCATGATGCGGTGGGTTGGATATGGAACCCAGAGGGTTGAGGAGGAGTTGAGGGAGCACTTTGGGGATGTTGTTATAAAAAGGGTTGATGCGGATACGATGAAAAGGAAAGGAGACCTTGAGGCTTTATATCGGGGGCTGAAGGAGAAAGAGATAAGGGTGGTTGTGGGAACATCCATGATAACGATGGGACTTGATATACCCGGGGTTAATATGGTTGGGGTTCTTAATGCGGACCAGTTACTTAACTTTCCCGATTTCAGGGCAGCTGAGAGGGCTTATCAGGTTCTTTCACAGGTTGCGGGAAGGGCAGGAAGGGGAGAGATTCGGGGGAAGGTGATAATTCAGACACGCATGCCGGATAGTCATGTGATAAGGGCGGTGAAGGAAAGAAAATATGCAACATTCTACAAACAGGAACTGGAGATAAGGAAATCTCTTGGATATCCTCCTTTCACAAGGTTTGTAAGAATAGTTGTTAAGGGAAGGAAGAAAGAAAAGGCGGAGGAGGTGGCAGAGAGAATAAGGGAAAAAATCAGTGGCGGTGAGATAAGGGGACCGTTTCCCTGTCCTATTTCAAAACTCAATAACTGGTACCGGTTTCAGATTCTCATAAAATTGAAAAGGGGAGAGAAGATTTCATTCCCTCCCCTTCAATCCTCAAGAGACCTAAAGATTGTGGTTGATGTGGACCCTGTTGATATGCTCTGATTACTGTCCGTCAACCACAATCATTGTTATGGTCTTCTGGATTCCTTCAATCTTGAGCAATCTGTCGGTTATTATGTCTCTGAGTTTGTAAAGGTCCTCCGCCTCGATCTTTGCAATGATGTCGTGCAATCCGGTGATGAGGTATGCCTCAACAACTCCGGGGGTGTTTCTAACCTGTGCAACAATCTTCTTTGCATCCCCCCTGATGTTCATGAGAACGAATGCCTGCATCATGTACACCTCCTTTTTTTCTTATCATAGGGAAAAGCAGGTTAAAAGTCAATACAAATCCGAATTTTGTATACTACTTTTGCCACCATTTCCCGAAGCAAACCCTTATCCCTCCATAAATATTGGTAACCGAGATGTTATATATTGCTCCACCACTATAGGTAATATATTGATAGAAACATTCAACGAATATTTCTACAGGTTCGGGATACCGGGGGAATACAGATATAGAAGTATGAGAGTCAAGCAAGCTTACCAGGCAAAAACCTCCCAACCCAAAACCCTGTTTTATCAAAAGGAGCGTCCTTTTGTTTATGAAATAACCTATTCCAAAATTTAAACCTGCCCATTCCGGGAGGATGAAAAAATATTCATATACCTTGGGATGTGTCAAATATAAAAGAAACATCTGGAGATAATATCCGGCACCAAATCGCCATTTTTCATTCCATTTCTTCATACAAAAACATTCAATGCTTACCCCTGCTCTACAAAAATAGGAAGAATAACAGGTGGTATCCGAATAGTACTCCCAGTGTTCCGGATAGTTGTACAACCAAAAAACATTATATCCTGTTTCTCCTTTTGCAAAACACCGCCAGCAATCTGTCCCAGAAAGTAAAAGAGGGGATAGAATTGTCGCGAGTACCACGAGATTTTTACATACAGGTTTTGATGAATTTTTTATAACTGCATCTGTCCTTGCACTGCCTTCCATTGTATCTCCTTTTGTTTATTATGATATACAATCTTCTATTTCTGTCAACAAATTTAAGGTGCATGATATATTATATAAACTCCTTGACAAAAACCCAAAAGGATGTATTTTAAAAACCAGAAAGGAGGTGAGAAACGGGGGTAAACGGCAACCTTAAAAAGGAGGTAGGGGGAATTGAACAGGGCACTTGGTTACCATCTCCTGCTGGAGTTTCACGGGTGCCCACCCGAGACCCTGGAAAAGGTGGAATACGTGGAAAAGGCAATGAAGGAAGCAGCCAGGGTCTCGAGGGCAAATGTCGTTGACACCTTCTTCCATCAGTTCAATCCCCACGGAGTTTCAGGGGTTATCGTTATCCAGGAATCTCACCTCTCCATCCACACCTGGCCCGAGCATGGATACGCGGCACTTGACCTCTTCACCTGCAGTGAGGATGTGGATGTGGAAAAGGCAACCGAATATCTGCGCTCTGCATTCAGGCCCTCCTCCGTATCTGTGGTTGAGCTGAGGAGGGGAATCGTATGAAAAGGAGAGTGTATGGACGAGGGGAGTATATACTGCGTTGATAACACGGTCCCGCACCTTCTCACCTTCTACAGGATAGAGAGGGTCCTCGCACGGGAAAAGACCCCATTCCAGTTGTGTGAGATTGTGGAACTGGTGGGAATGGGGAAGGCACTTTTCCTGGATGGGGCAATACAGTCGTGCGAGGCGGATGAGTTCATCTACCATGAATGCCTGGTCCATCCCGCAATGTTTGTGCATCCCCATCCTGAAAGGGTTTACATTGGAGGGGGCGGAGAGGGTGCAACCCTGAGGGAGGTTTTGAAACACAATACCGTTAAAAAGGCAGTTATGGTGGATATAGACCGGAGAGCAGTTGAACTCTGCATGGAGCATCTTCCGGAGTTTTCAGCCGGTGCATTTGAGGATAAAAGAGCGGAAGTTGTTTACGACGATGCAAGAAAGGTCCTTAAACAATACGAAAATTTTGATGTTATCATCCTTGACCTCACAGAACCCATGGAGGATACACCCTCCCAGTATTTATATACCCTTGAATTTTATAAAGAAATTTACGAAAAACTCACGGAAAACGGGGTTTTTGTCACCCAGGCAGGTTCAACCGCACCATTCTACAATGCACTTTTTGCCTCCATTATAAGAACCCTTAAAGAAATATTTCCATATGTTTACGGAATGGAAATCTTTGTGGGCTCCTTTCAGATGCCATGGGGTCTTGTCCTTGCGTCAAAGAAGGAAGACCCGATGGCACTCTCAGGGGAGGAGATTAAAAAGAGGATGGAAGAAAGGGGCGTTGGAGAATTGAGGCTCTATTCCCCCTCCTACCATCATGCATTGCTCACCCTTCCTCCACATCTTGCAAACCTTGAAGGAAAGGTATTAACAGAAAAAGAACCTTTCAGATGGGGAAAATGAACTGGTTCTGTGAGGAGCAGACTCCGGGATTAAAACTCTGCTTCAAATACCGTGAGCTTCTTCATTCTGAGGAAACCCCTTATCAGAAGATAGAGGTTTATGATACCGAGGAATACGGAAGGATTCTTTTACTTGATGGAAAGGTGATGCTTACTGAAAAGGACGGGTTCATTTACCACGAGATGCTTGTTCATCCTGCAATGGGATATCTCAAAAAGAGGGAAAAAGTCGTGATAATAGGTGGAGGGGATGGAGGGTGCTTAAAGGAGGTCCTGAAGTATCCTGTGAAGGAGGTTTATGTTGTTGAGATAGACAGGAGGGTGGTTGAGGTCTCAAAAAAATACCTCTCTTTTCTTGCCTCCTCCTTTGATGACCCCAGGGTTAAGGTCTTTTATGAGGATGGATATAAGTGGTTGAAAGAAAGAGAGGATAAATTTGACCTGGTTATAGTTGACTCAACAGACCCAGTTGGTCCTGCAGAGATTCTCTTCTCGGACGAATTCTTAAGGGTCGTATCTGAAAAATCGTTTCTTTATGTTACCCAGTCAGAATCCCCATTCCTTCATGTTGACTTCCTCAGGGATTTTCTCAAACGTGTGAAAAAATACTTTCCGTATCCTCTTGTTTACCTTGCATGGATTCCAACCTATCCTTCAGGGATGTGGTCCTTTGTTATGGGAAGAAAAAGGGATACAGACATTCCTGACAGCCCCCCTCCCGGACTCCGGTATTACACCCCAAGACTTTTTGAGGCATCAAGGGTTTTGCCCGTATTTGTATGGAAAAGACTGTATTCACCTTAGGAACATCAACAAGAAGCATGGAGGAATTTATTGAGATTTTAAAACACTATAAAATACAGGTTGTATTTGATGTAAGAAGATTTCCCACGAGCAAACACGAACACTTCAAAAAGGAGAACATGAAAAAATGCCTGGAGGAAAGCGGAATAGAGTACCGGTACCTCGGGGATAAACTTGGAGGGTACCGGAAGGGAGGGTATAAAAATTACATGCACACCGAAGAATACATGAGGGGAATAAAGGAGATTGAGAAGGAGAAGAGAAGAAAGTGCATTGTGTGTGCGGAACGATTTCCCTGGAGGTGCCACCGCCGGTACATCTCCCGCACCCTTGAAGAACGCGGATGGAGGGTTGTTCACATACTGGAGAAGGGCAAAACCTGGGAGCCTACGCCTCTCTTTCCCAGATGAGCCTTACAAACTTTGCCTCGTCGGAGAATTTATAGTCAAGTTTTCCCTTGTACGACCTGTGAAGTATTCTTCCAAGCCTTGTTGCAAGGCTTTCTGTTGTTGTTTCTATTACAACCCTGTCTCCTTCTTCCTTTATGCTTATTATCTTCTCAAGAGGATTCTTCTTCCAGGCTCTCTCCTCTTCTCTCTTTATCGTATTCATTATATCCTCTCTGTGCTTCTCAAAGAATGAACCCCTTATCTCAACCCATCCCATAACATACCTGTCTCTTATCTTCCTGCACGCAGGGCACAGTTTCTCCGCATATTGGCGTGAAAGAACCTTTTCCTTTATCTTTTCATCCAGGGTCCAGTGCTTGTTGTGATAAACTGCTCCACAGGAGGGACAGAGAGTGGGGTCGTCATACTTTATCTGGGTGAGGTAGGGGTCGTCAAGATGGTTGTCCTTTTCCTTTTTGCGATATAATTCACCCCGGATACCCATTTCAATACCTCCCTTTAAAATTTTTATTCCAGAGAATGGGCGAAAGAGGATTCGAACCTCTGACCTCCTGCTTGTAAGGCAGGCGCTCTCACCATCTGAGCTATTCGCCCATCCTATATAAATTATACCTCTCTTCTCCTTTTCTGTCAATACCCGTATTTTATCTTACGACCACCACCTTGTGCGTTTCAAGGACCTCATTTTCCATCTTTATATGAACAAAGTAAACCCCTGGAGGAACGGGAACGTTGCATTCTCCATTTATCCTTTTTTCCAATACCCTTCTCCCTGTTACATTGTAGATTACGGCATCCACTCCTCTGCCCCATATCTTTACTGTGCCTCCAAGTGCCTCTATCCTCACCCTCTTCTTTCTCTCAACACCCTGAAGAACAATGCTGAATGTTCCGTCGGATACGTCCTTCCCAAGAATAGTATCAGCCATGTAAAGGGAAACCTTTACAAGTCCACTGCTCGTTGAAACATCCGGTGGGATTATCCATTCATAAGAATTCCCCTGAACACTGTCCACAAGCGTGGTCCATGTGGTTCCGGCATTCAGCGAATATTCTATTGAGGTGTAAAGGACGGATGTGTCTCCACATATCCATGTTATGGTGCAGGTATCCCCCGCTCCGTAACTTTCGCCTCCGTTCGGGGAAAGGAGTGTTATTGCCCTTACCGGGAACTCCTCTGACTCATCCTCTGCATAAAGATGGGAGAGGTCCCTCACCCTCACCATGCACCAGGATGTTATCTTAATCGGGATTCTCCAGACATACATTCCGGTATTGGAAACGGTATCCAGGACCATCCAGTGGATTCCACCATCCAAGGAGTATTCAAGCAGAACCTCTCCTCCATAGGTCCCTGAGGGAATCCATGTAATTGTATCCCTCTTTCCTGCATAAACAGGATGATGGTCGGGTTGGATAATCCTCATTCCTGCCCTCACCGTGTCACTCTTTATTGTGTAAAAACCATACCCTCCTGCCGTTGTGTAGAGGGTTGTATCATGGATGCACGTGTATTCATTAAATCCACCCCCATCGTAATATGCCACCTCAACCGGAACCGCAGGGTCGCTCACATCCACAATTCTCACCCCGTAGTATCCATCCGAAACGTAGGCATAATTTCCCTTAACCACGACATCCCATGCCTCTCCCGGTGTGGAAAGCCCGGAAACCTGAACAGGATTTGTGTAGTCTGAAATGTTGTATATCTGGAGTCCGTCGTATCTTGCAGCGATGTAGAGAAGGGTGTCTCTTATCCAGGCTCCAATGGGCGCTCTCAGGTAGTTACTCGCATACTCAACATCCACGATTGAGGAAATCTGTGAGGGGTCGGAAACGTTGAGCAAGGAGAAACCGGAGGTGTCACACAGGACCACAAGGCTTCCTTTCAGGGTCATGGAGTTGGAGAGGGTTATCTTTTCATAGTAACCGACTCTGTGTATGTTTGAGAGGTCTCGTATGTTGAACACATCAATTCTTGCCTTGTAGGTGTTGGCGGTTGTGTCCTTGTACTCAATAAGAATAAAGGCAAGGGTATCCTGCAGTTCTATGTCCTCTCCAATGATATCGTATGAGGCAAGTTCCTCCTTCCAGAAATCCATTGAGTCTATGAAGGTCGGTGATTCAGGATTTTTTATGTTGACAAGATGAAGTTTTGCCTGATAGGTATTCCATCCATCCCATACATAGTTCATGATGAAGGCGATGGTATCTCTTATTGCAACAGCAGACGTCATGTTTTTGTCGTAGTTTCCAAGGAGAATGGGGGATAATGGATTTTTGAAGTTAAAGATCCTCAATCCTCCTCTTGCACCATCGTGGAGGTAAACCAGGGTGTCCTTAACCCATATCCAGCAGGCATATCCATCCGGATAATAGTCGCTGACGTGAAAGACAACATCAGGATAATAAACGCTCACAACATAAACTCCTCCCTCGTAATTTGCTATGTAACATCTCCGGTTCACATCCCAGTAGTAAAGGTCAGGAGAATAATCATCCTTCCATATCCAGTGGGAATCAAGAAAGCGGGGGTTTCTCGGGTCTGTAACATCCACGCTGTAAAATCCGTCTCCGTTCACAACAAAGGCATAGGTGCTGTCTGATTCTCTTTTGTCAACCCATACTGCCTCACCACCATCCGTTATCGTGGATAAACTGGAGGGTGCAAACGGGTCTGAGATTCCCATGAGTGTGAGCCAGGAGGTGTAATATCCATAAGTGGAAATGTATGCCACCGTATCCACAACAAATACATCGTCTCCACCCCGTGGAAGGTCGGTGGCACTGACAAAAGAAGGAGAGGAAGGGTTTTTGATATTTGCTATGTAGAGTCCTGTATCCGGTGCAATGGCATATAGCATTGTATCAACAAGGTGCACTCCATCAACCCTGCTTGTGAATGGAATGGAGCAGAGGAAGGAAGGAGAAAAGGGATTTGAGATGTCAAAGAGTGTGAGGGCGGAAGAGGAATATCCATAATATTCTATTGCGCATGCGAGTGAATCTTCTGTATCAAGGTCAAGAAGTGCTCCCTTTCTTGAAATATGGGTAACAGGAACCGGTGCCGTTCTCGCTGTAATATCAAACACAAAAAATCCCGCACCATCCACGGAGAGAAAGAGGTAATCCCCCTCTGCTCTTATTCCCCGGATTGTATCAGGAAGCAGATAACTTCCCACCTCGTTGAGACCGTATGCCGTGAGTATCCTCAGCATTCTTCCATATCCAGCATAGCAAAAGGAATCGTAGACACACACTGCCATGGTTGGTCCTTTAAGCCATCCACCACTCATGGAGCAGTTCAGGGAATCGGCAAGAAGTGTTCCGGATTCAGCATGTATGGATGGGGAAAGTGAGAATAAAAAAATAAAAAAGAGGGAGAAGCGAAGAATGGAGCGAAACATGATACCTCCTTATGGTTAAGGGTTAAACTTTCGCTTGAGTATAAGGAATGGGTAACATTTATGTCAAGGAAAATGCATGACTGGTTTATTGACATAAAGGGAAGGATGGAATAGTATCTATCAAAAAAAGGAGGTTCTTATGCCAATACACTTAAGGAGTGAAAAGGGAGACTATGCCCCTGTCGTTCTGCTTGCAGGGGACCCGGGAAGGGTTGAGTTTATAGGCTCTTTTCTTGAGAACGCAAGGAAGGTGAATACCCACAGGGGATTGCTTGGAATAACCGGGGAATACAATGGAAAAAGGATATCCATCCAGACGCATGGAATGGGAACCCCATCGTGTGCAATAGTCATGGAGGAACTCATTCAACTCGGATGTGAGACTTTTATAAGGCTTGGAACATGCGGAGGGGTTCAGGACTGGATAAGGAAGGGGGACATAGTTGTTGTAACAGGTGCAGCCCCTGCAAACGGTGCAACCCTGACATATTCCGGAGGCATACCCCCTGCATGCTCACCGGACCTTGAAATAACCAGCCTTGCCTATGAACTCGCAAAGAAGGAAAACCTCAGGGTCCATGCCGGTCCCGTTGCAACGGTTGATGTCTTCTACAATCCCCATCCCGATTATGTTCCATCATGGAAGGAAAGGGGCATCCTTGCATTTGAGATGGAGGCAAGCGTTATATTCTATCTTGCCCTGAGATACAGAAAAAGAGCAGCGTGTCTGCTTACCGTTTCCGATGTTGTTGGAAGGAGTGAGGAACTGATAGACTATGCGTCTCCCGAGGAACTCCAGCGGGCACAGGAAAATCTCATAAAACTCGGTCTTGAACTTGCATGGAGGATAGCATAAAATAGGGGGTGAGCATGTTCATTCTGGTTGCCTTCCTCTTCTTTGCCGCAGGACTTTTCATCTTCCTCACCCAGCATGGATGGAGAGAAAGAGGGACATCCATGCTTCTTTTCTTCCTTTCCTTTATCTTTCTCATTCTCTCCATGGTGAGGCTTGTTGGGCCCGGTGAGGTTGGAATTATTGTTCTTTTCGGGAAGGTGAAGGAGAGGGTCCTTCACAGCGGTCTTCATCTCGTAAATCCTTTTGCAAGCGTGGTAAAGATGAGTGTGAGGACCCAGGAATATACAATGAGCAAGAGAAGAGGGGAAGGGGCGGTCAGGGGAGACGATGCAATAACAGCCCTTACATCAGAGGGGTTGACGGTTGAACTGGATGTTACCGTCTGGTTCAGGCTTGACCCTGAAGAAGCCTGGAGGGTTTACCGGGATATAGGTCCTGACTATGTGAGGAAGATAGTGAGACCCGCAATAAGGACTGCGATAAGGAATGCGGCAGCACTCTATTCTGTGAATGATATATACTCTGCAAACAGGGAAAAGGTTGTGGAGGACATAAGAAAGGAACTTGAGGAGAACCTTAAACCCAGGGGAATTATCCTTGAGAATGTTCTTTTGAGAAATGTAAATCTTCCGGAAAGGGTCAAAAATGCTATAAATGAAAAAATAGCGGCAGAACAGGAGGCACAGAAGATGAAGTTCATCCTCCAGAAGGAGGAACAGGAGGCAAAGAGAAAGAAGATAGAGGCGGAGGGAATTGCAGAGGCACAGCGGATAATCGCACACTCACTTTCCCCGCAGTATCTCCAGTGGTATTACATCCAGACCCTGAAGGAGCTTGTGAATTCACCCAACAACACGGTTATAATCGCTCCATTTGATCAGAAACTCACACCTCTTTTACAGATTCCAGGAGGTAAGTGATATGCCGGATGCAATCATCATTGGTGGAGGAATAATAGGTGGAGCTTCCCTTTATTATCTGCTTGAGGATGGGTATGACGGGAAGGTTCTTGTCCTTGAAAAGCGAGATGCCCTTGCACAGGATGCGACCTCCCTTTCTGCGGGAGGTTTCAGAAATCTCTGGTCAACCAGAGTAAACATGAAACTCACCACCTGGTCCATTGAGCGTTTCAAAAACTTCCAGGATGAAATAGGGGTTGCCATAGGATATGAACCCATAGGATATCTCTTCACCTACTACAGCGAGCCATGGAAGAAGGTGCGTGAGTTTATTCCGGTCTGGAATGAGAATGGGGTGAGGGCAGAAGAGGTGAAGCCCGAGGATATAGAGAGGTTTGTTCCGGGATTCAGGCCCGGGCTTGACCATCTTGACCCGGACATCGTGGAATTCCTGGGGATAGAGGAGATAGCGGGTGCGGTTTTTGGCCCGGACTGTGGTGCATTCAATCCAACGTCGGTTGCAACAGGATACTTTGAGCGTTCAAAAGAGAGATACCCTGAAAAGGTGGAGATAAGGCTGAAGAGTGAGGTTGAAAAAATTGTGATTGAGAACGGAAGGGCAAAAGGGATTGTTCTCACATCAGGGGAAAAGATAGAGAGTGAGATGGTAATCCTTGCAGCGGGTGCGTATTCAAGGGACATTCTCGTCCGTTCCGGTATTCCTGATGAGGAAAACATCCCGGTTTATCCTGTAAGAAGGATGCTCTTTATTGTCAATCCTCCTCCCATTGATGGGTTTATGAACATTCCAATGACCATAATAGACAATGGGGTTTACTTCAGGCCGGAGGCAGGGAATTTGCTGGTTGGAAGGGCAAATCCTGACGAGCCGGTTGGATACAATTACGATGCGGATAAGAACTACTACCTGGATGAGATGAACCCATACATGCAGGCGCGCATTCCCGGGATGGAGTACTGCAGGATACAGTCCATGTGGGGTGGGCTTTATGCGGTAAACATGTGGGACCACAATGCCATAATCTCACCCCATATATCCATTGAAAATCTCTTTATTGTAACGGGTTTCAGCGGGCATGGTGCGATGGAGGCTCCTGCTGCAGGGAAATCCATTGCGGAGATAATCCTGAAAGGAGAACCAGAGACAATTCCTGAGGTTAAGGAACTTTCAATGTCAAGGATAAAGGAAGGAAAACCTGTAAAGGAGACGATAGTGATATAAGTCCCACCCCGGGGGCTTCCCCGGGTTTTTTTATTTCTTGACTTTCCATTAATATCCTTTATCTTTAAATAGCCATGGTAGCTCTCCTTTTTGCCCTTGTTCCTCCATTTCCCCTGCATGGGGTTTACATGAGTCCCGCAGTGGTGAAGAGCGGAAAGGGGAAAGGTGCATTTTTGAGGATGGTGGAGAGGGGGTATCTCAATGCCGTTGTGATTGACCTCAAGACTGAAAAAGGGCTTGTTCCTCTCCGCGACCCCTATCTTTCCGGGTTTTACCGTGAATTCATTGAAGAGATGAGGGAAAGAGGGATTTATGTGATAGGAAGGCTTATATGCTTCAAGGACTCCTCCCTTGCATTTGCGGATTCAGGAAGATATGCACTCAGGGATTCATCGGGAAAAATATGGTTCCATCCAAAAAGTGGATACTGGGTTGACCCCTCTGTAAAGGAGATATGGGATTATCTCAGGGACATTGCCGTTGAGGCGATAAAAGAAGGGGTATGTGAAATTCAGTTTGACTATGTTCGCTTCCCATCCTTTCCCGGGTATGTTTTTAATGGAGATAAGGGGAAAACCCTTGTTGAATTTTTAAAATACATGTGCTCATGCCTTGATACCCTTGCATTCCTTGGAGCAGATGTTTATGGGTTCACCGTCTGGCTTGAGCACCTCTCAAGGGAGGGGCAATCCTTTGATTCCTTTGCAAAATACGTTGATGCCATATATCCCATGCTCTATCCATCCCACTTCGGGGATAACTTTATGGCGGATAGAGGAAAAGAGGGGAGGACTTTTGGAATAATTTATGAATCCATGGTGAGGGCTGAGGAAAGGATAAAGGACCCGTTTGTGAGAATTATTCCCTATCTTCAGGCATTTGACTGGAAGCGTTCAAGGCTTGGAGAGGATTACATACTCAACCAGATAAATGCAGCGGAGCAGGCATCGGGTTCGGGGTGGATACTGTGGGAGCCATCAGGAAATTACTATCAGGCATATGAGGAATACACAAGATACCTTGCAGTAAAGGAGGTTGAGATAAAGTATGATTCTCTTCGATACACATGCCCATCTACAGAGAAAGGAATTCGAGAAGGACCTCCGGGAAGTGATAGAGAGGGCGAGGAGGAACGGGATAGAATTCCTGATTAATGTGGGATACGACCTTGAATCCTCCCGGAGCGCAGTATCAATGGTGGGGAACGGATTTTATGCATCGGTTGGCTACCATCCCCACGATGCAAAGAACTTCAAGGAGGAGGTTTTTGAACTTGCTGAAAAGGCAGGTGTGGTTGCCATAGGGGAGACAGGGCTTGATTACTACCGGGACCTTTCCCCAAGGGAAGTCCAGCGTGAAATTTTTATAAAACAACTTGCATTTGCAAAGGACAGAAACATGCCCGTTATAATCCATACCAGGAATGCATTTGAGGACCTTTTTCCCATTCTTGAAAAATTCCGGCCGCGCGGGGTTCTTCATGCATTTTCGGGTGATGAGGGGGCGGTTGAAAAGGGGCTTTCTCTCGGGCTTTACTTCGGGATAGGCGGGACCATAACTTTTAAAAAGGCAAAAATAAGGGAGGTTGTGAGGTCGATACCC
Organism: bacterium; assembly: GCA_029258725.1. Lineage (GTDB taxonomy): Bacteria > Hydrothermota > UBA3072 > JAPDKE01 > JAPDKE01 > JAPDKE01. The sequence goes on from JAPDKE010000029.1 coordinate 42,053, forward strand.
CTGGATAAAATTGTGCTTGAAACCGACTCTCCTTTCCTTACCCCCCATCCCTGGAGGGGCAAGAGGAACGAGCCTATTTATCTTTTGAGGATTGCCGGGGAACTTTCTTCCATTCTGGGTGTTTCTCTGGAAAAACTTGCTGAAATTACAACCTCAAACGCAAGGGAACTTTTCGGGATATGAGGGAGAGAAGAGAGGAACTCAAGAAACTTCTTTATGAGCTGAACCTCATACCCAAAAAGTCAAAGGGACAGAGTTTTCTTCTCAGTGAATCCATCGCATCCTCAATTGTGGATGCACTTTCTCTTTCTCCAGGGGAACATGTGCTTGAGATAGGGGGAGGGCTTGGGATTTTGACCCGGGAACTTCTGAAAAGAGAGGCAAAGGTTCATGTGGTTGAGTTGGAAAAGAAGCTTGCAAATCTTTTATCCACGAATTTCCCCGATGC
>JAPDKE010000029.1:47500-51044 GCA_029258725.1 bacterium
AAGTTTATCTCCATTTCTTCCTCCTCTTTTTCCTGGATTAATACAGCCGTGGGGAATTCCGGGATACGGCGTCTTCTTCCCCACCTTCTGAGTTCCCTTTTACTGTAAATCTCAACCTTTATTTCTGGATTCTCCCATCTCTTCATAACACGCCTTTTTATAGATTCCTCATTACCGCTTCCCCAGAATACTCCCTCATCAACCACCTTTCCATTGCACAGAACCCGATATTTCGTTTCATAAAAAGGGTGGGTCTCTTCTTTTCTTCTTAACATCCTGCACCTCCCTTTTTTGTGAACTTACTTTAATAGCATGAAGTAGATGTGAGCTAATGTCAAGGAAGTTTAAAAATTTATTTTGAATACAGAAATTAAACCTTACGTTATTTTACCTCATTTTGAATTAAGTGCAAAAATTTAAACACTCTCATTTTCACCCCCTTTCAAATTTTTATGCCTTTGATTTTTATGGCTTTTACCGGCAGGTCGGGATATGCTATCCACCTTCCTTAATGGAGTCAGAACGTGCGGCAACCGGTAAACCTGGAGACCACGGGCTGATATTCGGGCAGGCGTTTTTCATTCCTTCATGTCAAGCATTTCTGCTTGCAATCTTATCAGGAAATAAGTAAAATGTGAAAAAAAGGAGGTGAAATGAGGACAACACTCAACATTCCTGATGAACTTATAAAAAGGGTGCAGGAGATATATTCGGAAAAGAGCAAATCCCGGGCTGTGGAAAAGGCGCTCAGGGAACTTCTGGAGATATATGCCGGCAAGAAACTTTCAGAACTTGCAGGAAAAATTGAGGTGGAATTATCCCCTGAAGAAATTGAGAAAGGAAGAACACGGTGAAAGTCCTGGTGGATACTTCTGTCTGGATTTATTTCTTCCGGGGAAGGGAGGAGATTGTAAAAGAGATTAAAAAGTTATTACATCAGAGAAAGATAGTCATTACCGGAATTGTGGTGACCGAACTTCTCCAGGGAGTAAAAAATGAAAAAGAAAGAAAGTTACTCGAAGAAATTTTCTCTTATCTTCCCTGGATAGAACCTCAAAAAGAAGACTATTTTCATGCAGGTATCATCGGTAAAGAATTAAGGAGCAAAGGAATTACGATTCCTGTGGTAGATTTGCTTCTTGGCACGATGGCAATAAGAAGGAAATACCATATATTCACACTGGACCGCCACTTCAAATTTATTCCGGGAGTGAAAATTTACAAAGAGAAACAAATCCTTCCTGAATAAATCTTCATCTCTGTGAAATAAAAGCGTCCTTCATTGTGTAAAGATTTGGGAATGTTGTCATTCCTTTTCTGGAATTAGAGGTTTTTCAACTTGATAGAAGACCCGGAGACTCACCCGGGAATAATTAAGTTTCCATTCCTTTTAGGAATTAGGGAATTTTGCAACGCAAAAGTTCTTTTATCAAAGACCCCATGTTTAAAATAACATCCCTTTTTTCACCATGTCAAGCATTTCTGCTTGCAATATAACTATATTTTCATTGCCTTTCGTATCTCATCAAGCCCGGGTTTCAGTTCCGGGAGTTTCTCTTTTATCGTTTTCCATAAGGTCTCATAATCCACCCCAAAATACTCATGAATCAGTTTATCCCTCATCCCTGCCATCTTCTTCCAGGGAATTTCAGGATATCTCTTCTTTATCTCTTCCGGTATTTTCTTTACAGCCTCTCCTATAACCTCAAAACACCTTATAACAGCATACACAGTCTTTTTATCAGCCTTGAACTCCTCGTAATCCATCCCTTCAATAAATTCCTCTATATTCTCCACCTGCTCAATTATATCTCTCAGATAATCAACAAATGTCCTTTCAGACATATATCACTTCCTCAAGTATCCGTTTGCCTATCTCAGGTTTTAACGCCCTTTTCATCACCAGGTCCACTTTTTTCCCAAGAATGGAGGTAAGGTATTCCTCAAGATCAAGAAAATGGAAAAAGTCCACAGGTTCCTTAAATTCCACGAGGATGTCTATATCACTGTCCTCGCGTTCCTCACCTCTCACGCAGGAGCCAAAAACCCCTATTTCCTGCACCAGATATTTCTTCCGTAAAATCTCCATGTGTTGCTCAATAATTTCTATTATCCTTCTCACTCTTTCCATCATGTATAAAATTTATCAATCACACTGCCCCAGGTCAACCCGAAAATTGCATTTTTAAATACCACGGCATAACAGAGGATTTAAAATGAGAATGAATAAATGTGATTTATCATGAAATGGAATCTCCTGGGCTATATGTGAAGGTTGTCATTCCTTTTCTGGAATTAGAGGTTTTTCAACGGGGACTTTCCTGCACTGGATGTGAGGGGTTGTTTATAGCCATTCCTTTTCTGGAATTAGAGGTTTTTTCAACTTAACCTTTTAAAAGGAGGTGTAGCATGAGAATACGTAGGGTTCTCATTCCTTTTCTGGAATTAGAGGTGTTTCAACTGAAGCAATATACTATTACCATAGAAGGTGAATCCTGTCAAGATTGTCATTCCTTTTCTGGAATTAGAGGTTTTTCAACCAGAAAGTAGAATATCGGCGTAGTGAAATAAGAAAGTTGTCATTCCTTTTCTGGAATTAGAGGTTTTTCAACATATAAGTGAGATAAAAGGTTATCCCCATGTAAATGAGTTGTCATTCCTTTTCTGGAATTAGAGGTTTTTCAACGATAAGTGTTGAAAAGTGGATAAAGGAGGCGTTAAGGTGGTTGTCATTCCTTTTCTGGAATTAGAGGTTTTTCAACGAAAGTAAATCTTGAAGAATATAAACCCGTATTAATAGGTTGTCATTCTTTTTCTGGAATTAGAGGTTTTTCAACGGGGGCATATTCACGTGGGGTATCCTAGGGGTGCAGTGTTGTCATTCCTTTTCTGGAATTAGAGGTTTTTCAACGGGGACTTTCCTGCACTGGATGTGAGGGGTTGTTTATAGCCATTCCTTTTCTGGAATTAGAGGTTTTTTCAACGTCAGTCCCCTCTGAGTTTCAATGAGCCCTGTGCTTCAGTTGTCATTCCTTTTCTGGAATTAGAGGTTTTTCAACTTAACCTTTTAAAAGGAGGTGTAACATGAGAATACGTAGGGTTGTCATTCCTTTTCTGGAATTAGAGGTTTTTTCAACTGAAGCAATATACTATTACCATAGAAGGTGAACCCTGTCAAGATTGTCATTTCTTTCCTGGAATTAAAGGTTTTTCAACTTAAAGAGGACTGGAGAGGGTATAAGCATGATTTAAATTGTCATTCCTTTTCTGGAATTAGAGGTTTTTCAACGTAAAGATGTTTGAAAAACATGTTTTCACAATGAAGGTTGTCATTCCTTTTCTGGAATTAGAGGTTTTTCAACTTAATAGAGATGGCTGAAAGAATAGACAATGAATTAACAGGGTTGTCATTCCTTTTCTGGAATTAGAGGTTTTTCAACATAAAATAGTCAACAGGATAGTAAATTCAGTTGAAGTTGTCATTCCTTTTCTGGAATTAGAGGTTTTTCAACTTCTATGGCTATGTGAGGGATTGGGGCTTTTA
>JAPDKE010000035.1 GCA_029258725.1 bacterium
CCTCGTCAATGAACTTTTTGACCACCTTGTAGTTGACATCCGCCTCAAGCAATGCCCGGCGGACCTCCCGGAGCCCCTCCTGAATGTTTTTCTCCGTCAGTTTCCCGCGCCCGGTGAACTATTTGAAAGCCTGATTGAGCTTTTCCGTCAGTTGGTCAACCATTTTTTCCTCCACAGCGATGTTCTTACAGTCTAACAATATATTCCCGGACACGGAAATTTCCAGATTTTTCAACACAGTCAGCGCACATTTTCTCAAAAAACTCTTGACAAAACGGGCGGCAGGTTTACTTTTGGAAAATGAGAGGCGGCGTAGCTCAACTGGTTAGAGCAGCGGAATCATAATCCGCGTGTTGGGGGTTCGAGTCCCTCCGCCGCCATTTAAAATTTTTTAAGAATATGGTTGAGCAGTTTGAACTGATAAAGAAAAGGACAGCAGAGATAGTTCCTGAGGAGGAGTTGAAGGAAAAATTAAAAAAAGGAAGACCCCTCAGGGTCAAACTCGGAATTGATGCATCGGGTCCCGACATTCACCTTGGATTTGCAGTTGTTCTCAGGAAATTAAGACAGTTCCAGGACCTCGGGCATACTGCAATTCTCATTGTTGGAGACTTCACGGCAAAAATCGGTGACCCATCAGGCCGTTCAAAAACACGACCCCAGCTTACAGATGAAGAAGTAAAGAAAAACATGGAGAGGTACAGGGAGCAGATATTCAAAATTCTGAGGGAAGACAGGGTTGAGTTTGTTTACAATTCTCACTGGCTTTCAAAACTCACTGCCGAAGATGTTGTAAAACTCAGTGCAAAATACACGGTTGCCAGGATGCTTGAAAGGGATGATTTTAAAAAGAGATTTAAGGATGGGAATCCCATAGCAATACATGAATTCCTGTATCCTCTTTTCCAGGCATACGATTCTGTCGTTGTGAGGTCAGATGTTGAACTTGGTGGAACTGACCAGAAGTTCAATCTCATGGTTGCAAGGGAGATTCAGAGAGAATTCGGGCAGGAACCAGAGGTTGCTGTTCTCATGCCCATTCTTGAAGGGCTTGATGGAAAGTTAAAGATGAGCAAATCCTACGGGAACTACATAGGAATTACAGAGCCTCCAAAGGAGATGTTCGGGAAGGTTATGTCCATCCCGGATTCTCTTATACTGAGATATTATGAATTATGCCTGGACCTTCCGGATGAAGAACTTGAGAGGATAAAAAGAAAGCTGGAAAATCCAGAAGTGAATCCAAGAGATTTAAAGTTTGAACTTGCAAAGAGAATTGTTGCCCTTTATCACTCAAAAGAAGATGCAGAGAGGGCAGCGGAGGAGTTTGAGAGGGTATTCAGACATAAAAAACTGCCGGAAGAGATGGAAGAGTATGTTCTTCACTGGAAGGACGAAAAAATATGGATTGTGAAACTCTTAACCTTAACAGGGCTTGCCTCAAGTGGAAGTGAGGCAAGAAGACTCATCAAAGGAGGGGCTGTGAGTGTGGATGGGGAGAGGATTATGGATATTAATATTGAGATCCCTGTGAGGGATATGGTACTCAGGGTAGGTAAAAGAAGATTTTTGAGAATAAGGAAAGGGGGAGATGCGGAAAAATGAACGGCTTCTGAAGTTTCTCCGGTTTTTAAAGGAACTTCTTATCTCATTCCCTACCATTTTGCTTACATGTTTATAAGGAGCAAGGCTAATGGAAATCCAGAAGTGGCATTCCTTCATGCCCACCAGATAATTTCCATTGAAAAGAAACTCCATATTTTCTGGGAACTTCAACTGCAGAATTGGATATTGAAAAAGGCGTGGCTTGTTCACCTCATGAACGGGATTTATACCTTCTGCTATCATCCCTTTATTCTTGCTGTGATGATGTGGATTTACATCCAGAGAGAAGAAGAGTTTCCTCTCGCAAGGAATGGCTTTTTTCTTGTTGGTGGTATAGCCCTGATATTTTTCTGGTTATATCCCACTGCTCCACCCCGTTTTATGGAAGAGTACGGCTTCACGGACACAATTTCTCTCTTCCTTGTCTATCATCATTCAGCAGGTTTCCGTTTTTACAATTCCTATGCTGCAATGCCAAGTCTTCACTTCGGATGGGCGCTCTTTGCAGGAATTATGCTTTTTATGTTTTCCAGGAAGCGTACTCTAAGAACTCTGGGAATTCTCATTCCCTTTCTTCAGTTTGTTGCTATAATAGCGACAGGCAACCATTTTTTCCTTGATGCCTTTGGAGGAATGGCAATCGTACTGTGTGGAGTGGGGTATGTTAAACTCAAAACTTGACTTCGGGTAAAAAGAAAATAAAATAGAAAAAAGGAGGTGTGAGATGCTATGGTTGCTCTTTATTCCCGGGTATAATCCTGATGTTTCATGGGATAGGGGTTATGGGTTTGAGTTTATGGAGGAAGGGGGATTTTCTGTAAAGGAGTCGTTGGTTCCTTTTTCCGGTTTTGATTCTCTCAATGTTTCTTTTGTTGGCAACTGGCCCTTTGGTCCTGCTTATGCCGTTACAGTGGACACGACAAGAAATCTTATTTTTCTTGGTTCAGGAGGAGGGGTATATGTTCTTGATGGAGATAATCCTGAAAGCCTTTGGTATGTCGGTGAGATACACACAAGAGGTGATGTAGATGGTCTCTTTTACGATGGAAACACTCAGAGGCTTTACATTGCTGATGGTCCGGGAGGTCTTGAGATATGGGATGTATCCACTCCGTCTGTTCCTCAGAAAATTGGAAGATATTTTACTCCGGGCTATGCAAGGGGTGTTTTTGTTTCAGGCAACTATGCCTATGTGGCGGATGGTAATTCAGGCTTAAGGGTTATAGACATATCCAATCCTTCTTCTCCCTATGAGGTTGGTTCTTACGATACCCCGGGCTATGCATGGGATGTTTTTGTTTCTGACAACTATGCATATGTGGCGGATTGGGATGCAGGTTTAAGGGTAATAGACATTTCCGACCTTTCTTCTCCCTATGAGGTTGGTTCTTACGATACCCCGGGCTGGGCAAAGGGTATTTTTGTTTCAGGCAACTATGCCTATGTGGCGGATGGATATTCAGGTTTAAGGGTAATAGACATTTCCGACCTTTCTTCTCCCTATGAGGTTGGTTCTTACGATACCCCGGGCCGGGCATTGGGTGTTTTTGTTTCAGGCAACTATGCCTATGTGGCGGATTATTGGGCAGGTTTAAGGGTAATAGACATATCCGACCCTCCCTCCCCCTATGAGGTTGGTTCTTACGATACCCCGGGCTATGCAAAGGGTGTTTTTGTTTCTGACAACTATGCATATGTGGCGGATGGATATTCAGGTTTAAGGGTAATAGACATTTCCGACCTTTCTTCTCCCTATGAGGTTGGTTCTTACGATACCCCGGGCTGGGCAAAGGGTATTTTTGTTTCAGGCAACTATGCCTATGTGGCGGATGGTGGTTCAGGTTTAAGGGTAATAGACATATCCAATCCTTCTTCTCCCTATGAGGTTGGTTCTTACGATACCCCGGGCTATGCATGGGATGTTTTTGTTTCTGACAACTATGCCTATGTGGCAGATGAGAATGCAGGTTTAAGGGTGATAGACATTTCCGACCCTTTTTCTCCTTTTGAGGTTGGTTCTTACGATACCCCGGGCCAGGCATATGGTGTTTTTGTTTCAGGCAACTATGCATATGTGGCAGATGGGGATTCAGGTTTAAGGGTGATAGACATTTCCGACCCTTCCTCTCCCCAAGAGGTTGGTTATTATGATACCCCGGGCTGGGCATGGGGTGTTTTTGTTTCTGACAACTATGCATATGTGGCGGATGGGTGGACAGGACTTCAAATTTATCTCTTTACTCCCCAGGGTATTTCTTTGCCTGAGAAACCCGCCTTCTTTGACTTTTCCGTTGGTTCTGTGTTCTCCAGGGGTTCCATTGCAGTGCGGTTTTCTCTTCCCCATGCAACTCATGTAAATCTTGAAATCTACGATGTTCTTGGGCGTGTGGTGAAGAAAATACTGGATAGGGATATGAAACCTGGAATGTATAAAATGGACTGTGATTTTAATGGTGCTCCTGGTGTTTACTTTGTAAGGTTTACTGCTGGTTCCTATGAATACACGGAGAAAGTGATGGTGGTGAGGTGAGGAGAGGAGAAAAATATGTTTTGAAAAGGAAGATATTAAAAAGGAGTCAGCTATGTTAATTAAGGAGGTGAAGGTTGGAAGTAGCATTTTTCTGGAGCAGGGTATAGATGATGCGTGCGAGTTTACTGGCGGTTGCGATGATAGCCTGTTTTGGGGCGAGATGTTCTCGTTTTTTGAGGTAATAGGCTTTGAGGGTGGGGTTCTGGAGGATGCAGGACATACTCATGAGGTAGAGGGTTCTTTTCAGGTGGGGGTTTCTTCTTTTGGAGATTCTGGATTTCCCTTCTGTTTCACAGATGAAGTAGATGGCAAGTGTTTTGTTTATGTCGGGTATGGAGCGGAGAATCCGGAGTTTTTCTTTTACAGGGTCATTTATCCCTATGGATTTATCGGTAAGGGAGATAATTTCTTCTATGGTGATGCAGGGTTTGGCTCCGCGTGTTTTGAATATTCTTCTCCATATTTTTCCTGCGGATGGGAAGTGGGAGAGGAAGGTAAGGATTCTTTTACTTTTGAGGTTGACGTTCTGGATTTCGGGGAAGAGGCTGTGCAGTTCCTGTCTTATCTGGTTCTGGAGCCTTGCGTTTTCTCTTGCGAGTTTTTCTCTTTCTCGTGCGATGGGTTTGAGTTTTGGGGTGGTGGTATCCGGGAGTTCTCTTCCGTTAAAGAGGACTGTTTCTTGCTTGACGATTTTCCCGCTATGGTTTACGATGGAGTATGTAAAGGAATCTTTGCTTATGTCGATGCCTATGTAGTGCATGATGTCCTCCTTGGTTTTTTGGGGGTGAGTGGGAGATTTTCCTTCCCTCTCATCCTCCATCTTCACGCGGGCTTTTTGCCCAATCAACTTATGGGAGATAGGGAAGGAGGGGATATCACTCCTTTTCGGGTTCACAGACCCAAGGTGCATGGTATCCCCTCTCCCTGTTTTGTATGTGTCCCCCAGGTTTCTATCATGCCCTTTAAACATACCCATAATTCAACGTAGGAGGGAAGATGAAGAAGTGTTTCTTTTTGGCCTTTGTTTTCTTCTGGGGATGTCCGGTGGAGGATATGATATTGCTGGATAACTCCACCTGGATATCCAGGGAGGCAATTGAGGAAATTGCCGCAAGCTGTGATATTCCTCCTGGAACCTACATGATTACATACACTTCTGATGTTTTTTATGCCTCTGAGATTCCGGTAAAAAAGGTGATAATTCTGACCTCTGATGGACCCATGGTAATAGGTGAAGGAGACACACTTACCATGGAAATGGAAGGAAGACTCCTTGCCTTCTTTCTGGACATATATCCCAATGATAACTACGGAGAGGGTGTATTGCGGATGGAGGGCGATGGAAGTGTGTATTTCCTCACAGTTTCAGGCGTGTACAATGTGCTGAATGTTGGAGATTATGTTGAATACTTCTCGGCGGTAAGGATTTCTCCCGGAGACTATGTTTTGTCTTTTTCCTCAGACCTGGAGAGCGGGGGAAGGGAGATAAAAAGGGTTCTTCTTTACAACACCACAGACAATGACCCTTATGGATGGTTCTGGGTGCTCAACGAGGGGGAAGAGAAGGAGATTACGGTAACAGGTGAGGGTCTGGATGCAGAGTATCTTTATGGAACGGTCATTGCAACAGAGGAACCTTCGGGAAGGGGAGAGGTAAGGATAGAGAGACTGCCATGATATTTCTTCTCTCCCTTGTCTGGGTTGAGATAAGGATTTTTTCGGAAGATACGATACTGGTTCATCTGCCTGGTGAAGCACTGAAAAAATTTAAAATAACGCTTGATGAAGGTGATACCCTGAAAGGAGAGGAGATTTACCGGGAATTTGAAAAGGCAAGGATGGGGAGGGAGTTCCTCACCATTCAGGATAAGGATAAAAGGATGGTATTTGTGAAAAAGGACGAAAAAGATGTGGTGAAAAGAGGAACGCCTCCACGACATGTGAAGATAGAAATAACCGGCGAGGAAAATCTGGAAATAAAATGGCCTCTTGAGTTTATACCTTTTCTATCCTTTATTCCGGGATTTACCGAAGAAGAAAGCCTGAAAGAATCCATTAAAAAGATAGAAGGAACTTTTGAACTTTTAAAAATTCTTTCTAAAGGAAAGAAGATAACAGTCAGACTTGAATAAATCACGGAATCCAGAGGCTCAATCCCAGGGAGTTAATAAGCCTTAATCCCTCCTCTATTCCGTATCCGAGATGACACTCCCTGTGGGCATCAGAGCCCAGGGTTACATACCTTCCACCAAGTTCCTTATAAAGTTCAAGTATCTCTCCTGAAGGATATGGTTCACCCGGAGGCTGCCTCAAACCGGATGTATTCACCTCAAGCACCATTCCCTGTTTTATAACCTCCTCAAGCACCTCAACCACAATATCCCTATTCTCCTCAAAAACTTCTACCGGGTCTTTTTCCATGTGTTTTTTATAATAATCAAAATGCCCCACAACATCAAAAAGACCACTCTTCACAAGTTTTAAAAGAATCTCAAAATACTCCCTGAAAGACCCCCCCTCCCTTTCCTGTTTCCTCACCCACTCACTTATAAAGTAATCCCCCACTGCATGGATGGAACCTATTGTGAAGTCAAAGTCTTTATCTTTGAGATAGTTACGTATGGTTTCCTCAAGCTGTGGTTCATATCCAATCTCTCCACCAAGCAGAAGTTTCATCCCTGTCTTTTTTCTCAAATCTTCCACAAGTTCTTTTACCTTCTCGTAATCAAAATCTCCATATGCAGGGTCTTTTGGATTGAATTCTATGTGGTCTGTGAAGGCAATGGTCTTAAATCCCTTTTTCTCCATTATCTTTACAACCCTTTCGGGGTCATTTTCTGAATCATGGGAAAAGTTTTTTGTATGGAGGTGGAGGTCAATCATCCCAGAAGTGCTTTAACGAATTCCTCCGGGTTGAAGGGGATTAAATCGTCTTCTCCCTCACCAACCCCTATGTACCTTACCGGGACTCCAATTTCCTTCACCACATGCACGACAATTCCACCCTTTGCAGTCCCATCAAGTTTTGTAAGAACAATCCCTGAAAGACCGAGTGCCTCGTGAAAACTCTTTGCCTGATTGAGTGCATTCTGTCCGGTTGTTCCATCAACCACAAGGACTATCTCATGGGGAGCATCGGGATTTTTCTTTGAGAGGACCCTCTTTATCTTCTTCATCTCCTCCATCAGTGGATGCTTGGTGTGAAGCCTTCCAGCAGTATCTATCAGCAACTCATCCATTCCCCGATGGAGGGCAGCCTCATATGCGTCAAATGCCACTGCTCCCGGGTCTGCACCATACTGGGAAAGGACAATGTCCGCTCCGACACGCTCTGCCCATATTTTCAGCTGTTCCTGTGCTCCTGTCCGGTATGTGTCACATGCAGCAAAGAGGACCCTTTTTCCCTCTTTTCTCAGCATCTTTCCTATTTTCCCTATGGTTGTGGTCTTCCCGACCCCATTCACACCCACAAACATCCATACCCTTGGCTTTCCCTCTTTTTCTTTAACCTCAACCCCCTCCAGGATGGAAATAAGAATTTCTTTTATCCTGTCCATGTATTTTTCAGGGGGAATTTTTCTCAATTCCTCAAGAATGTTTTCCGTGAGTTCAACCCCAAGGTCCCCCTCGTAAAGGACCTCCTCAATCTCCTCAAGGAGTTGAGGGTCCCTGCGTGTGATTATCCTTCTTAACCTATCTCCGAGCCTTTGTCTTGCCCTTGCGAGTCCCTGAAAGAGTTTCTTTATCACCTTTTAATTCCCTTTCCAGTCTTTCAAACCTTTCTCCCAGGAAGCATATTGCCTCTGCAAGAAATCCCATGACAAACAAAAGAAGCCCTGCAAGAACAAGGAGTGTAACAAGATAGAGTAAAGGACGGTATCCATGATGAAACACAAATCTCATTATGATTGCATAAATCCCAACAAGAACTCCCAGAATGAGAGAGATTCCCCCGGCAGTCCCGAAAAGGAGCATGGGTTTTTTCATGAACGATACCTGGAATTTCACGGATATTAAATCGAGGAGTCCTATTACGATTCTTCCCTTTCCCCTGTACTTTGATTCTCCATAAAGCCTCGGATGGAGTGTTACCGGAACCTCCCCTGCCTTGAATCCCTTATCCACTGCAAGGGAAACTATGTACCTGTGCCAGTCCTTTCTTAAATTTATTTCCTCCAGAACCTCCCTTTTCAGTGCTTTTATTGCATTCTGGTCGTGGACAGGAATCCGGAATAAAATTCTTGAAAGCAGATTGTACACCCAGGATACAAATTTTTTCTCATATTTCCCTTTTTTCCATCCCGTCACTATGTCGTATCCCTCCTCCATCTTATCCAGAAGCAGGGGAATCTCAAGCGGGTCATACTGGAGGTCCGCATCGAGAATGACAAGTACTTCTCCTTTGGAATTTTCAAGTCCTGTCAGAATTGCCTCTGTTTTTCCCATATTTTTTCTGTGTCTCACGACCCTCACCCATGAATATTTTTTCTCAATCTTCTTTCCCTCCCTGTACGTTCCATCGGTTGAACCATCGTCCACGAGCACAACCTCATATTTCCTCTTTTTATCTTTCTTTACAAGTTCCTTTATTCTTTCAAAAAGAGGGAGAATGTTTTTCTCCTCATTGTATGCAGGAACAATTATTGAGACATTCTTTCTCTGAACCATTCTATCGTCTCCTTCAATCCCTTTTCAAATGGAACTTTTGGCTCCCACCCCAGAACTTCCTTTGCCCTGCTTATATCCGGTCTTCTCTTCTTCGGGTCGTCAGGAGGGAGGGGACGATATTCTATTTTCTCTTCCCTTCCTGTTACCTTCAGGATGATTTTTGCAACATCTATTATCCGGTACTCCTCGGGATTTCCGAGATTTACAGGCAGATGATAATCCGAACGCATGAGTTTTATTATTCCATCCACCATGTCGGAGATGTAACAGAAGCTCCTTGTCTGGGTTCCGTCTCCGTAGACCGTGAGAGGCTCATCCCTCAAAGCCTGCATTATGAAGTTCGGGATAACCCTCCCATCATCATCCCTCATCCTTGGTCCGTAGGTGTTGAATATCCTTGCAATTTTTGTATCCATACCATATTTTCTGTGAAATGCCATGACAAGTGCCTCTCCAAATCTCTTTGATTCGTCATACATGGACCTCTCACCAATGGGATTCACATTTCCCCAGTATTCCTCTCTCTGTGGATGTTCCTCAGGGTCACCATAAATTTCGGATGTTGAAGTAAAGAGAAATCTTGCCCTGGTTTTTCTTGCAAGCTCAAGCATTTGATACGTTCCAAGAGAGCCTGTAAGGAGGGTCTCAATTGCATATTTAGTGTAAAAAACAGGGCTTGCTGCTGATGCGAGGTGATAAATTTCTGAAATTCCGTCAGGATAGTCATAGGGATCATTCACATCATGTTCAATAAATGTAAAAGAAGGGCGGGAAAGAAGATGCTCAATGTTTTCTCTCTTTCCCGTGAGAAAGTTATCAATACCTATCACTTCATTTCCTTCATCCAGCAGTCTCTCTGCCAGATGAGAGCCTATGAATCCTGCAACTCCGGTTACAAGAACCTTCACGACGGTGAGTATAATAGAAAAAACAGGGTTTGTCAAATGATTGAATCCTTGAAAAGCAAGCCTTATCCTCCTAAAATCGTGAAAAAAAGGAGGTGAGGATGTTTTTCAAAAACATAATTAAGGAATTCAGGGATTTTGCAATAAGGGGAAATGTTCTTGACATGGCGGTGGGGATAATCATAGGGACGGCATTCAATAAAATTGTCTCTTCCCTCATAAATGACATAATCATGCCCCCATTCGGTCTCTTGCTTGGTAAGGTTGACTTCTCCAATCTCTTCATAAACCTCTCAGGTACCCCTTACACCTCTCTTGCCGAGGCAAAGGCTGCGGGTGCACCCACCATAAACTATGGAATTTTCATAAACCACCTCATTCATTTCTTCATTGTCTCCTTCGTCATGTTTCTGTTTGTTCGCCAGATTAACCGGTTCAGGAGAAAGAAAGAGGAGGAAAAACCAAAAACAAAGACCTGCCCCTTTTGCTGTTCCACCATTCCGGTTAATGCAAAAAGATGCCCGTACTGCACATCAAATCTTGAGGCATGAAACTCAGGAAATTTGTTGAGGTCTGGAAAAAACTGAGGGAAACCACATCAAAGAAGGAGAAAATACAGATTTTGAAAGAAACCCTGAGGAAGGCATCCCTTCCAGAAAAAATCGCCTTGGTGAAAATTCTTGGAGAAAGAGTTGCCCCATCCATAACCCATCTCCCTCCTCCTGTACCTGTTTTCTTTAAGGAAGAACTTACGCTTGAGGAACTGGTAACTACCCTTGAGGGAATGAAGAAGACAGCGAAAAGAACAGAAAGAGAGAAGATTGTGGGGGAATTGCTTTACAGGATGAACCGGGAAGAGAGGGAGTTCTTTTTGCACCTTCTATCCGGTGAACCTGAGTGCGGGGTAAGGGAGGGGATGCTGCTTGAAGCACTTGGGGAGGTTTATGGGAAAAAGAAGGAGGAGATGGAGGAAGTTTTCCTGAGAGAAGGAACCCTTGAAAGGGTTATATTGTATCTTGAGGGGAAGGGAGGGGAGGTACTCTTTTCTCCCTTAAAACCCATGCTTGCATCCTCCCTCCATTCCTTTGAGGAAATTCCTTTCCTGGAATTTTATGTTGAATACAAAATAGATGGAATAAGGGCGCAGGTCCATTCTGATGGAAAGAGGGTGAAAATATTTTCAAGAAATCTCAGGGATATAACCGGTGAATTTCCTGAACTTCACTCCCTTTTTACGGGAAAAGGGGAGTTTATTCTTGATGGTGAGATATTCATTCCCAGGATAACGTTCCAGGAACTGATGAGGAAGGATAAGGAAAAAACGCACACAATAAGAATTTTTGACATAATCTATTTCAACGGGGAGATGCTTGATAAAAGAGAACTCAGGGAAAGAAGGAAAATGCTTGAAGCCCTTTTTCCCGAACTTGTGATACCTTACGTTCTTACGAGGAAAAAAGAAGATGCGGAAAGATTCTTTAAACAGGCATTGAAGGAAGGATTTGAGGGGGTTATGATAAAGGACCCGCATTCCTTTTACATTCCGGGAAGAAGAGGAAGCCACTGGTTAAAGATAAAAAGGCTTTACACGGTTGACCTGGTTGTTATCGGGGCGGAATGGGGTCATGGGAGGAGAAAGAAATGGCTCTCAAACTACTACCTTGCGTGCTGGGATGAGGAGAGGAAGAGGCTTCTCCATCTTGGAAAAACCTTCAAGGGGCTTTCTGACGAGGAGTTTGAGGTGATGACGCAGAGACTTCTCTCAATGGTTGTTAAGGATGAGGGATGGAGGGTGTGGGTTCAACCAGGGGTTGTCTGTGAGGTGGAGTTTGAGGAATTGCAGCGAAGCCCGAAGTATGACTCTGGATATGCCCTTAGATTTGCAAGGATAAAAAGGATAAGGGAGGATAAGGAAATATGGGAGGCAGACACAATAAAGGAGGTTCTCTCCGTATCGGGGTTCTGGGATCGGTCCACCGGGACATCCTCGGACAGGAAGAGTACTTCGGAGGGATAGTTTACAATCTTCTTCCCCTTTCAGGACTCGAAACCTATCCCATAACATGGGCAGGGAGGGATAAAAAAGAGGAGTTTGAGGAGTTACTTTCTGTGCTCGGTATGAAAAAAGATGGGATTTTTTACTGTGAAAAATTCAACCGGAATACACTCATATACCACGGTGAGGAGAGGGATGAGATACTTGAGGCAAATGCACCAAAGATTTCGCAGGAGCAGATTGATTTTGCACGCTCCATGGACTTTTTACTTGTGAATTTCATAAGGGGAGATGAACTCACCCAGGAGGAGTTTGCATCCCTTGCGGGGGACGGAAGGATGGTTGATGTTCATTCTTTAACCCTGGGGGTGGACGAAAGAGGGAGAAGATACCCCAGGGAGATAAAAGAGTGGTTTGATGTTATTGTTCTTTTTCCTTTTGTTCAGGGTAACCAAAGGGAACTTCATCTTTTAACCGGGGAGTCGGGAGAGAGGGCGATAAGAAAACTCATGAACGCGGGGGTTGAGGCAGTTTTCATGACCATGGGGAAGAAAGGGGTGTTGCTTGGATACAAAGGAAAAACACTTTACATACCTGCCCGTGAAAGGGAAGGAGACCCAACAGGTGCAGGGGATATATTTTCCGGGGCATTTATAAGGAGATACATACAGACAGGGGATGTTTACCTTTCTGTGCTCTTTGCAGTTAAGATTGCATCATGCTCCATAGGACCTGAGGGACCCATGAAGAAGTTTGAGATAATAAAATCTTTACTTGGTCAATAAAATTTTACACTCCCCTTTATTTCCCCTTTGAACCTCAATAACCTGTGCTGGCATTTTATTTGCATATCTTTTTAAAAAAAGGAGGTGGTACCATGATGGAAATAGCCGTTCTGTGTGCAGTGGTGTTCCTTGTCCTGATTCTGAGTCTTTACGAGGTGGCGCATGGATAATTTACTCCTCTATTATCTCAACATTGGCACGAGGAAGGACTATCTTCCTTCCATCCTCAAGTGTTACTTCAAGCACCCTCACCCTTGATTCTGTTTCTATAACCTGAAGCTCCGGAGGAAGTGCGCTCACCTTTCCTATGAAACCGAAGTAGGGCTCTCTTATTATTCTGACAAGGTCTCCAACCTCAAGTCCCTTTGCTTCTTTTTCTTCCACCTCCTCAGCCCTTACACCCTCAAGAGGAATAACAACCTCCGGTCTCATCACACCCGCCCTTATCTGTGTTGCACCATTTATTGATGCCCTCTTACCCTCGTGCATGGTCAAGAGCTTAAACGCCTTTTCCGACATATTAAGTCTTCCAAACCCCTCTGTTATGATGAGCGTTATTCCCTTCTGCTCATTTCCCGTTATTGCAACCCCTATCTCATATCCAAGGAAGTCCTTGAGGTCCTTGTCGTCTATTCCTCCAACAACAAGTCCCTTTGCCCCCACAGAAACTGCCTTGTTCAGTGCATCTGCTGTTACAAAAGAACCACCTATGAGAACCTTCCCCCTGCAGGATTCATCAATTATATCCGGAGTCACAACATCCGAGGGCTTGTCCACAATCTTCTTTATCTCTCCCTTTGCCTCACCGCCTATCCCGAAAATTCCCTGAACGAAAGTTGCTGTGGTCTCAACCACAACTCCCTCATTCTCTATGACCTCTGCAATCTTTCCCTTTATGTATGCATCTATCTGAACGGGTAAAGGAGGTTCTCTAAGTATTACCTGCCCTGTAACCTCCGAAACTGACTCAACCGTTCCCTTTACAGGAGATTTTATCTGTGTTTTGAAGAGTCCGAAAAATCCCTTTGATTCTGCAATGGGCTCATCCTTTTCAACAGGGTCTCCTTCCTTCTTCAGCATGAACTGCCTTATCTCATCGGGCATTATCCCGAGTTTTCCCGCAACATTTACCGTGTGAACATCTCCTGGAAGTTCTGTTTTTGCCACAATGGTGTCCGCATCAACCTCATCTCCCACCTTAACGAGAACCTCTCCCTTTATCGGAAGTTTCCTTTCCTTCCTTACAATTGTTTTTTCCGTTACCTTCAAACCCGGTGTATATGCATGTGCCATATCTCCTCCTTTTTTATACCCTTTCTATAACAAAGTCCTCAAGATGTTTTGTTTCGTTTAAAAGAACAAGGGTGAAACCTCTTTCAGGGGAATATTCCATAACACTGTAGGATGCAGTGTCAACCCTGAATTTCCAGAAGTAGTTTTCAAAAAGTCCAAGGCATGCCGCTATTAAGGGCTTTAAGACAGCCCTGTGGGTTACAACGGCAAAGGTTTCATGGGGTTCTTCCTCAACGATTTTCCTCAATGCCTCAAAGGACCTGCGCTGAACCTCAGGAAGGGGCTCCATCCCTTCCCTTCTGAGTTTTTCCGGTTCACTCACCCAGATTTTCCATTCCTCCGGATACAGGTTCTTTATCTCCTCCTTTTTCCTTCCCTCCCAGTCTCCGAGGTATATATTGTTGAAGCCCTCATGAGGAATAACGGGTATCTTTCCATCAGCCACGATTTCCGCGGTTTTCACTGCCCTTGATAGAGGGCTTGTGTATATTGCATCTATTTTGAATTCTTTGAGTGCATCCCTTAATGCCTCTGCCTGTTTTATGCCATTTTCATTCAGCGGGAAGTCATACCTTCCCCTGAAGTATCCTTCCCTGTTCCCTTTACATTCTCCATGCCTTATTAGAATTATGGTCTTCATGGTTTTTATCATACAGAGAAAAACAAAAAAGTCAACTTTATTTTAATAAGCCCTTGCAAAATTCATCGTTTCTGTTAAACTTCTCCCATGAGGTGCATGGTCACCGGTGGGGCAGGTTTCATAGGTTCACATGTAGCCAGGGCGCTGAAGGAGGAAGGACACGAAGTCCTGGTAGTTGATGACCTTTCCTTTGGAAAAAGAGAGAATATCCCCGAGATAGACCTGGAGGTTGTGGATATAAGGGATGAGAAAATCCACGGGATATTCCGGGATTTTTCTCCCCATTATGTTTTTCACCTTGCAGCCCAGATTGACGTGAGGCGTTCACTTAGAGAACCTGAGGTTGATGCAGCCATAAACATTCTTGGAACCTTAAATCTTATAAAGGCTTCAATCTCTACCGGGGCAGAGAAATTTATCTTTGCCTCAACAGGTGGTGCGATATATGGAGCCGTTGAAAATGCAACCGAGAAAAGCCCTCCCAGGCCTGAATGTCCATATGGAGTTGCAAAACTCACATGCGAACACTACCTCAGGAACTTTTACCTGTGGGAGGGGCTTCCCTTCACCGCCCTCAGGCTTGCAAATGTTTATGGACCGCGCCAGGAACCACGTGGAGAGGCAGGAGTTGTTGCAATATTTTCCCTTCACATAAAGGAAAATAAAAGACCAAAACTCTTTGGATATGGAAAACTCATAAGGGACTATGTCTATGTTGAGGATGTTGTCAGGGCATTTATTCTTTCCATGGAAAAGGGGGATGGGGAGATAATAAACATAGGAACCGGGAAAAAGACAACCAATGGCGAACTATGGGAACTCATGAAAAAACTTTCAGGAACGCAACTTGAACCAATCCTGGAGGAGAAGAAAAAGGGAGAGATTGATTTTTATTCACTCTCCATAGAAAAGGCAAAGAGGGTTCTGGGATGGGAGCCTCAATATTCACTTGAAGAGGGACTTAAAAAAACACTTGAATACTTTGGGGTATGCACGAGGGTTCAATAGCAAGAGGAATAATAGAGGTTGTGGAAAGGGAGGCGCAGGAACTCACAGAGGTTCTGAAGGTAAGGGTGAGGATAGGGAAACTCCATGCGGTTGTTCCCGACGCCCTCACCTTCTTTTTTGATGTTATGAAGCAGGGAAAACTCAAAAATGCGGTCCTTGAAATAGAGGAAGTTCCGGTAAAAGGAAAGTGCAACCGGTGTGGTAAGGAGTTTGAGATAAATGAACCCCTTTTCTTATGTCCCCTTTGTGGTTCAGGGGACGTTGAGATAAAACAGGGCCAGGAAATGCATGTTGTGTGTATAGAAGGAAGAAAGGAGGATGGGGATGGAAAAAATAAAGGTTCTTGAAAAGATACTCAGCGCAAACGACAGGATAGCAGAAAATTTGAGGAGGGAACTAAAAGAGAAGCGCATACTCCTTGTAAACATCATGGGTTCACCTGGGTGTGGCAAGACATCGGTGATTGAAAGAACAATAAAGGAAATGAAGGATTTGAAATTTGGGGTGATAGAGGGAGATATTGAGACGACAATGGACAGTGAGAGGCTTTCCTCCCTCGGGATTCCGGTATCCCAGATAAACACGGGTCCCTTTGGAGGGGACTGCCATCTTGAGTCAGCATGGGTATCCGGGGCGTTTGAAAAGCTTAATTCTGAGGGATTGAACATCGTATTTATTGAAAACATAGGGAACCTGGTGTGTCCTGCCGAGTTTGATACCGGAGCGCATGTGAATGTTGTTGTTTTAAGCACTCCAGAGGGTGAGGACAAGCCATTAAAGTATCCTTTAATGTTCAGAACCTCCCATGTGATGCTTATAAACAAAATTGACCTTGCAGTGTATCTTGATGTGAGGGTTGAAAAAATGAAGGAGAATGCAAGAAAGATAAACCCGGGCCTTGTAGTATTTGAGATTTCTGCGAAAACGGGTGAGGGATTTTCTGCGTGGGAGGAGTTTTTAAGAGATAGATGGAAGAACTTGTAAAAAGGGCTAAGGAAGGGGACTTTTCAGCATTTGAGGAGATTTTTTTGAGGGAGAAGGATTACGTTTACTCCCTTCTTCTGAGGTTGCTTGACCACGAAGAGGATGTAAAGGATGCCTTCCAGGATGTTTTTATAAAGGTTTACAGGGGCCTTCCGAAACTCAAGAACACATCTTCTTTTAAAAACTGGCTTTATAAAATAGTGGTGAATACTGCCAGGAACTACATGAAGCCAGAAAGCATATCCCTTGAGGAGATAAAGGTTGAAAAACTTGCTGACATATCAGGGGACCCGCACAGACTGCTTGAGAACAAAAAACTAAGAGAATTTCTTGAAAGGGCAATAAAAAAACTGCCTGAAAAGTACAGAATTCCGTTTGTCTTGAGGGATATTGAGAAACTTCCGGTAAAGGAGATAGCAGAGATACTCGGAATATCAGAAAATCTTGTTAAGGTGAGGGTTCACAGGGCAAGGATGTTTTTAAGGGAGGAAGTATCAGGATTCCTCACGGAGGGGTGAATTTTTTTCCGTTGAACGAGAAAGATGCAACACCCCTGAAGGATTTTCCCTCCTTTACAAAAACCTCAATTTTCCCTTTCTCAACCGGAACTGAGAAACTCACGGGTAAGGCAGTGTAAAAGAGATCTCCACTTTTCAATGCGCACTCCTTTTCTGTTTCTCCTTCAAGCACATAAACCCATTCCTTCCTCAGAATAGCCCTTATTTCCTTCCCCCGGTATGTGAGCTCTTCACCCACAAATATTTCTGTCTCTATGGTATACGGTCTTCCCTTTCCTCCTCCGTATCCAACCTCAACTTTGTGATTCCCGGGCAATAAGGGAATCTCTGCCACGGTTCCACTTCCCGATACCTGAAGAACATCGTCAACAAACACCGCCCAGTCAGGTCTTTCCATCCATATTGAAAGGACGTATCCCATTTTTAGTTCAACACACATGGATTTTATCTCCACTCTCTTTCCACCAAATACCTGAGTGACGTAATAGGTTGCATTCACGGAATCAAACCATATCCCAACACCCAGTCTGTTGAATTCGGGTGAGAGGATGTTTTTTCTGTGGGGAGGGGAGTTCATCCAGTCCTTTACAGCCCCCGGGGCAACCTCCGGTGCACGGTAGTTTTTCGCAAAGTATATGTTTTCTCCAACAGGAAGGTATGGAAAACCCGCAAGGAATGCCCTTTTTTGCGGAGTTTTGAGGCTCTCAACCGGAGAGGCGTGGGAAAAGTAATTTTTCTCAGCCATTTCCTTTGAATGCTGCCTCGCCGCATGTGCAAGAAGGGAATCCCATACAAGGGGCTTCAGTCCATGTTTTATTCTCTCTTTATTTGTGAGTTCAAAAACCTCCCTTTCCATCCCCGGGAGTTCGGGCGGGATGTTTAAGAGAGGTCGATAACAGAAGGAGAGAAGGAATATCACCTTTTTCCGTGTTCAAGCAGGTATTTTACGAGTTTATCAACATCAAAACTCAGCACAACCACATACCTGTCCCCGGCTCCGCAGTAAAGAACAGCCTTTTTATCCTTTACCACGCATCCAACAGGGAATATAACATTGGGGACATCAACAGGATACTTTTCATTTCCCTCAAGTTCGTATGGATGTGAGGGGACATAAACCGGATAAACCCCCCGTGCCTTTATTTTCCACGGATTTTCAGGGTCAAGCAGTGCACAGCATACCGAATAGCACCTCTCCTGCGGTTCAATTCCGTAAATTTCTGCAATCTCCTTTTCTATGCTTCCAACTGCATGGTATATGAAAAGGATTCCCTCTTCTGTGAAAATCGGGGGTGTTCCCGGTCCTATCTTTTCCCTTTCATGGGGAAGTTCTCCTGCCTTTATTAAAAGGTATTTTTCCTTTTCCTGGTAAAGTTTTTTCCATGTGTCCTCATGTTCCTTCGGGGAGAAAACAGGAGAGAAGTCAAAAAGAGGGAAAAGGTAGATATCCGGATGGAATCTCATGAAGATGTAGTGTTTTCCGTTATGGAAAAATGGAATTGCATTTCTTGAGTCAAAGAGGGAAATTATCCCGCAGTATTCTATCTCCCGGAAGTTGCCTGTCTTATAAAACGCAACCCTGTCTCCACCCGTTCCCTTGAATGGGGGTTTTACCTTTCCACATCCCGTAAGGATATAAATGTCATGGTACGGGGTTATTCTTATATCCTCTATCCCGTATGAGAAATCAGGGGTTTTTCCCTCAATGGTTATTCCCGATTTCCTGAAGCGAATTCCATCTTCACTTTCCAGAACATATACCCTGGACACATAGTTTTCAAATCCGTATCTCTCTATTCCAAGTTTCTCATCGTAAAACTTGATTCTGGTGTAATTCTTATGACATCTGGGCAGGAGATATATTTTATTTTCATGGAGGACAGCCCCACCGTTAAATACCGCTCCCTTTTTAACTTCCCCTCCTTCCTCCCATGTGAGTCCTATATCCTCGGGTTTCACCACAGGATTTTCATGTAGGTGATGCATGACAAATTTATCCTTTATTATCTCACCATCCTCTGCAAGTTCAAACACCTTCATTGTAAACCTCCAGGTGCCTTTTTGCCGTTGTTTCCCATGAGGTTTTTTCTTTGTAATCCTCCACCCTTTCTTTTACATATCTTTCAAAATCCCTGTCAGTAAAAAGTCTCAAAAGGACACCTGCAAGTCCCTCTGCATTGTATGGGAGAACGAGCAGTTCATCGGATATGTTTTTGAGTTCCTCAAATTTTGGAATCCTGGATGCAACCACCGGTTTCCCCGCACCTATTGCAAGGTGGAAGGAGCCTGATGCAGACCTGTCCTCTTCATAATAGGGGAAGAGAACAACATCACATGCACCAAAGGCATAGGTTACATCCTCCTCCGGAATAAATCCTTTGTAAAATATTACCCTTTCTTCAAGATTGTCTTTTTTCATCTTATCCAGCAGGAACTCAACATATTCCTTATGCTCTGGCTTTGCACTGGGTGCAATCCATCCTCCTATGAAGAGGTATGCATCAACTTTTGAAAGGAGCATTTTCAGGGCATCCATTGCTATGTGAATGCACTTGTGGGGTTTTATAAATCCAAAAATAAGCATTATTTTCCCCTTTTCAGGGAGTCCGAATTTTTTTCTTGATTCAACCGGATCCTCATGGGTTATTCTCGTTCCATGTGGAATAACATGGATTTTTTGGAGCGGGATACCGAGTCTTTCAAGGATTGCGCGCTGGGTTTCAAGGTGAACTATTACTCTATCTGCAAGGGATGCAATCCTTCCTGCATACTTCTCGTCCACATCGTATCTTTCACAGAACTGTGCGGGTCTTATGCAGTGTATGGTGATTACTTTTTTCTTTTTGACTCTTTCAAGCAGTGAGGGGAGTCTCTCATCAAAGCTGTAAATGCTGTATTCATGCTGAATGTGGAGGACATCTATGTCTTCGGTGAGGGGAAGTATTTTTTCAGGATAGTCTTCGTTTCTGTTCCATGCGGGTATTACCTCAAGGTTTTCTTCCCTTTTTGACTCCGCAAGGTCTTCCGCAATTATCTTTACAGATATATCAGGATTTTTGAGCATTGCACGGACCAGGTAGTCCGTGTAGGTTGCTATTCCACATCGCTGGGGAAGGTAGGTTGAAACAATCCCCACTTTCATATTTGAAATATAAAGGTAAGAGAATAAAAAGTCAATAAATTTAACCTTAATCTTTTTACCCTGATGCCTCAAGCAAAGAAGAAGGGAACTTTATAGTCCCATCCTTAAGGGATAATTCACCAGGTTGCTCCCTGCTCTATAAGTTTTGCAGGCCTCTCTTCGGTCTCTTTCTGAGCCTCTGCCAGTTCAGCAACGGTTATCTCAGGTTTTGCATGTCTTTCTTCACTTCTTTTGTGGAATTCAATAAGCATCCTCTCATCCACTATGGAGGTTATGCCCTCAAAGACCCGGGGTTTAAAATATAATTCCTCCACGGGCAAAGGGAATGGAGACAAGAAGGGAGGTGTAATGGTAGGGATGCCCGGTGTAATCTTCAGCAGGAAACCGAAATTCGGTACGGGAGAGAGATATACAAAAGGTCTTGAGGGGGAAAGAGATTTCATATTTGAGGTATTTTAAGTGTGTGAAACCTCCTCTCAGTTTGTCCCGAATATAGGTGTGGTAAAGAAAGGAAAAGCGCATGGGTTGAAAGATTATCTGAACAGCCCCTGCAATACCAAAAAAGTTTGGAGTCTCATACATATAATGGTCAAACCAGTAATTCTCCAGGGGAAGAAAGGTAAGAAGGTGTTGCTGGAGAGAGGGGTACCTTACATTATGATAGTATTCCATGGAAAGCCAGGTGATAAGGTGTGAGAATTTCCTTCTTGCTTTTATTCTTACTTCCACTGCATGCACTTTATTTTCACGTTGATAAAAATACTTAAAAGATGGGGCAAAGGTAATATTTTTAAAAGACCTTTCAAGTGCATAGCGGACGGCATAGGTCTGGTAGGAGGGACTCCGCGTTTCAAAGAAAGGCGACACCTCTCCCACAATTTTTCCTGCGGAAATTCCTCCTGCAAGAGGATGGTGAAGAGAAACGAAGAAAGAATGTGTTTTGAAAAATTCTTTAGATTCAACGATACTGTCGTCTTCCAGATAGGTTGACAAAAACTCTCCATACCATATTTCCATCCCTGCACCGAAGGTTAAACCTTTATAAGTTTTAAAGGCAGAGGCAAGTTTAAGGAAAAAAATATCTGTAAAAATTGAAGGAGAACAATAATATCCAAATCCTTCAATCCCGAACTTCCTGCTGGTCCATGCTCCTCCAATCCCTCCACCTGGTACATCCTCGGATAAGAACATTGTTTTTGCTCTTTCTCCATAGATTGAAAAATACGATGGATGATAAATGAGGGAAGCCTCTATTTCTCCAGAATACCAGGGGGAGGTGGAGAACCACTCCTCCACCGTCATGAGCTCAGGCAGTCTCCAGGGGTAGAAGAAGAGTAAGGTGACCATCGTAAGTTATTGTAGACTAAAAACTTAATCCTGTCAAGGTATCCAAAAGGAAAGGAATTGTATCTTGATTTTTCATTTTCCACCTTATAGAATAAAACTGCAATGAAAAAAATACATGCCAGGATCATCATAGGGGATAGCAGGAAAATGCAGGAGGTGGAAGACGAAAGCATAGATTTAATCATCACCTCGCCTCCCTACTGGCATATTAAGGATTATGGAGTAAAAAGACAGATAGGATACGGTCAGAGTCTTCATGAATATCTGAAAGACCTCTATCGGGTATGGCAGGAATGCTATCGTGTCCTCAGACGTGGCAGGAGGCTGTGCATCAATACCGGAGACCAGTTTGCACGTGCTATAATCTACGGGAGATACAGAATCATCCCTCTACATGCAGAGATTATTGCACAGTGTGAAAAAATAGGATTTGATTACATGGGTGCGATTATCTGGCAGAAGAAAACAACCATGAATACCACAGGAGGAGCAAATATAATGGGTTCATATCCATATCCTCCCAATGGAATGGTGGAAATAGACTATGAATTCATACTCATTTTTAAAAAACCCGGAAAAATCCGTAAAATTCCTGAAGAGATTAAGAAAATCTCAAAATTAAGTAAAGAAGAATGGAAAGAATACTTCTATGGACACTGGAACTTTGGGGGAGCAAAACAGATAGGACATGAAGCAATGTTTCCTGATGAACTCCCAAGAAGACTTATAAAGATGTTCAGTTTTGTTGGTGAAACGATACTTGACCCTTTCCTCGGTAGCGGAACCACTTTGAAGGTTGCATTAGAACTGGGAAGAAGTGGTATAGGGTATGAGATAAATGAGGAATTTTTAAAAATAATAAAAGAGAAACTGGGACTCCATGGAAAACTGCGATTTGAACAGGTTGAAATAATAAAAAGAGACACCGAACCTGAAATTCCTGAGGTGGATTATATCCCGGGGATTAAGGATGCAAAACCCATGATAGATCCAAAAAAATTCAGATTTAAAAATGAAAGACTTTACAGGGTCGTGGAAATAATAGATGAATCCACCATAAGACTTGATACAGGCCTGAAGGTAAAATTTCTCGGAGTAAATGTGCACAAAAAGGAGGAAACCCTCAAATATCTGAAAGAATATGTGTTGAGAAAAGAGGTCTTCCTGCGTTACGAAAATGGGACTGTTAAGAATGAAGATACAGTGGAGGCGTATGTATACTTAAAAAATAAAATCTTTGTGAATGCCTATCTTATAAAGTCAGGGCTTGCAAAGGCGGAGAGGAAAAAGAGGTACACGATGATGAAAAAATTTGTTGAACTGGAAGGAGCGGGGTGAACCATGGCAAAGGAATGGATACTTAACCTGGCAACCAACAGATGGAGTCTGAATAAGAAAAGCAGTGTGGGGCCTGTATCTCAGTGGATACGAGAATGTGCGCCAAAAACAATGGAGGAGTGGGAAAGCTTTTATTACACCAGACTTTCAGAATTTTTGAAAAAGAAAGGTATTTCAATCCCTCCGGAGGAGTATTTGCAGGAACTGGGAAGAAAACTTTATGTAAAGATTACCGAGGTGATTCAGGCCGAAATAGAGGAGGTAACAGAGGAAGATTGTATGGAATACATACGTAATCTTGTGATAAATCGTACCTATGAAGGATACCTTACTGAAATTAAAACAATCTATGGAAAACTGGAAAAATTACTGGGAGTTAAGATATACCCAGCTCCTGATGAATGGGATAGGCTTTACAACGTTGATTTTTATATACCCGTAGGTCCCAGCTTCATCGGTCTGCAGATAAAACCTATTACCTATGAGCAGACTCCTGAAATTCATAAATGGAAAAAATGGATGGAGAATACACATCGGAAATTTGAGAAAAAACAGGGAGGAAAAGTATTTATTATTTTTTCTATCAAAAAGAATAACCGGAAAGAAATCTACAACCCGGAAGTAATAGAGGAGATAAAGAAGGAGATGGAAAAGTTAAAGTCCTCTTAGTTATTCTCTTTCTCCTTCTCCCCGCACGAGGGACAAACCAGGTATTTTCCTTTTTTAACCCTGTAAGGATGACCACAGGCAGGACAGGGAGAGGAAACGGGCTCGTTAAACAGAACCTTTCCACACTCAGGATTACTGCAGACCCAGTATTTTTTCTTTTTCCTGGACACCTTCTCCACGAATTCTCCCTTCCCGCACTCACACTTAACCCCTGTTGTGAACGGTTTTTTGAAATTGCATTCAGGATAGGAAGAACATGCAACAAACTTTCCAAATTTCCCGGTCTTTACGACCAGAGGAGAACCACACTCAGGACACACCTCCCCTGTCTTTTCCTCATCCAGCGGTTCTGTGTATTTGCATTCCGGAAATCTTGAACAGGAAAGAAACTTCCCGAATTTCCCCCATTTTATCACCATCGGACTTCCACACAGCTTGCACCGCTTTTCAGTCTCAACCTCTATCTCCTTTTTCAATTCCTTTCTCTTTTCCTCAAGTTCATCCAGTTTTTTTGAGAAGGGAGAGTAAAACTCCTCAAGCACCTTCCTCCACTCAATCTTCCCTTCCTCAATCCTGTCAAGTTCCTCCTCCATCTTTGCCGTGAATTCCACGTTGAATATCTCCGGGAATTTCTCCACAAGAAACTTATTCACCACCCTCCCAAGTTCCTGGGGGACGAGATATCCATTCTCCTTCTTCACATATCCCCTCTCAAGAATGGTGGATACAATGGTTGCATAGGTTGACGGTCTCCCAATTCCCTTCTCCTCAAGTTCCTTTATGAGTGTCCCTTCCGTGTATCTTGGTTTTGGCTTTGTGAATTCCTGTTTTTTCTCCACCTTTATGAGTTTTACCTCCTCCCCTTCCTTTAACTCCGGAAGTTTGCTTTTTTCTTTCTCCTCCTTTCCATAAATCTTCATGAAGCCCTCAAAGACAAGTTGCTGGCTCTGTGCCGTGAATAAAAATTTCCCTCCCTCAAGTTCAACCTTCCTCACCGCATATTCAGCATCCCGTGCCTGAGAGGCAAGAAATCTTTTCCATATGAGTGAATAAAGCCTGTACTGGTCCCGGGTGAGATAATCTTTAACTGCCTCAGGGGTTCTTTCAACAGAAGTTGGTCTTATTGCCTCATGCGCCCCCTGTGCAGTTTCTTTTGTCTTGTATTCCCTGGGTTTTTCCGGCAGGAATTCCTTTCCGAGGTGCTCCTCTATAAATTTTCTTGCCTCATTCTTTGCCTTATCCGCAACCCTCACGGCATCTGTTCTGTGATAGGTTATGAGCCCAACCCTCTCGCCCCCTATGTCCACCCCCTCAAAGAGTTGCTGTGCGAGTTGCATGGTGTACTTTGCAGGGAATTTTAACTTTCTTGAGGCATCCTGCTGGAGGGTTGAGGTTATGTAAGGGGGTGGGGGAGAGACCTTTTTCTTCCTCTCCTGAAACTTCTTAACCCTGTAAGTTTCTTTTTTTATCTCCTCCTCAATCTTTTCCGCCTCATCTTTGTTCTTAATCTCCACCTTCTTACCATCTATTTTTGAAAGTCTTGCCTTAAATTCTTCCTTATTTTTGAAAATCCCTTCTATTATCCAGTATTCCTGAGGAACAAATTTTTCTATCTCCTCCTCTCTTTCACACACCAGCCTCAGGGCAACGCTCTGGACCCTTCCTGCTGATAGCCCCTTTTTTATTATCTTCCAGAGCAAAGGGGAAACCCTGTATCCAACAAGTCTGTCAAGAATCCTTCTCGCCTGCTGGGATAAAACCTTGTTTTTGTCTATCTCCCCCGGGGTTTTTACCGCCTCCTTAACCGCCTCGGGTGTTATCTCGTAAAAAAGAACCCTTTTTACCCTTTCAGGTGATGCAATCTCCTGCGCAACATGAAACGCAATCGCTTCTCCTTCTCTATCCGGGTCTGTTGCAATGAATATGTCATCCGCCTCTTTCGCCTCCTTTTTCAACTCCTCAACTATCTTTTTCTTTCCCTTGATGAGAATGTACCGGGGAAGAAATCCCCTTTCTATATCCACCCCCAGACTCTTCTCGGGAAGGTCCTTAATGTGTCCCATCGTTGCCCGCACCCGGAATCCAGGGAGATAGCGGGAAATGGTCTTCGCCTTTGTTGGAGACTCCACTATAAGCAACTTCTTCTTCATCACGGGGAATTATAATAACGAAAGGGAAAATTGACAAGAGGAAAAAACCCCTTGCATTTTTCGTTTATTTCCGTATATTATAAAAAAATATAACATAAGGAAACGATATGAAGTTTCTTGAGTTTGTGGATAGATATGGAAAACTTGGAGTTATACATACGAATGAGGTGCTTTCCTTTTCCTCCAGTCCTGCTGTTTTGAGGGTGCAGTTATCCCTCTGGAGGAAGAAGGGGTATCTTGTTGCTCTCCGGAAGGGCGTTTATCTTATTTCCTCACGTTTTCTTCCCCGATCCGTGCCCCTGTTTTACATTTCCAATGAACTTGTTTCTCCTTCGTATGTGAGTCTTGAGTCCGCTCTTTCTTATTATGGTCTCATTCCCGAAACAACCCATGGGATAGTTGCTGTAACAACCAGAAAGACCACAAAAATTAAGAATAAAGTTGGGATTTTCTACTACCACCATGTTAAGCCCTCACTCTTCCGTGACTTCGTGAGGATAGAGATGGATGGATACAGGATAAACATTGCACTGCCTGAGAAGGCTCTCCTGGATTATTTTTATCTCAGGAATCTCAAACCCGAAGAACTGGGAGGTCTCAGGCTCCAGAACCTGGAAACTCTGGATGTCAGGCGTTTAATTTCCCTTTCCACCTTATATCCTCAACGGGTGAAAAAACTTGCAGATAGGTTAAAGAATGAAATCACTGCTTCATCAGGTTCTTGAACCCTGGAGAAAAAGGGATAGAATCTTTCAGGTAAATATTGTTAAGGAATTTCTTCAGGAGGTTATTCTCCACTATCTTTCGCGAAAGGGTTATGGAAGGTATCTTACATTTGAAGGAGGAACCTGCCTCAGATTTGTGTATGGATTGAGGAGATTCTCAGAAGACCTGGATTTTTCCATGAGGGAGGAAACGGATATTGAAGGTTTGATCTCAGGCATAAAGAAAGAACTTGAACTCCAGGGGTATGAAGTGGAAGTAAAGAAAGGAGGGAAAGGGAATGTAAAAAGGTATTTTTACAAATTTCCAGGGTTACTTCATTACTGCAACATCCCCTCTCAGAAAGAAGAAAAGGTATCCGTGCTTCTGGAAATAGACACAAACCCACCTTGGGGAGGAAGGATAGAAGAAACGCTTCTCAATCGCAATTTTCTTTTCACGGTTATTCATTATGACCTTCCCGCACTGATGGCAAAGAAGATACACGCAATTCTTTTCCGTGGATTTGAAAAGGGAAGGGATTATTATGACCTTCTCTGGTTGCTTACCAAGGATATAACCCCCGATATTGATTTACTGAATAATGCCTGTAAGCAAACCAGTCCTGACTTTTCTCTTATCACTCCGAAAAACTGGAAAAGATTACTTGCTGACCATCTGGAAAAGAAAGACATGAGAAAAATCAAAATGGATGTTCTGCCTTTTCTGGAAATACCGGAAGATGCCGACCTCCTGGAAAAAGAAATATTTATGAAACTCCTGAGAGAAATTTGACATGAATAAAAATAAGTTTTAAACTCTGAAGGGAGCAATGGAAATGGAATCAAGAGATAAAATCAAAAAACTCTATCTCACCGCCCTCATGGGAAGGGCAAAAATGTTTTTCAGGGTGGGGGAGTATGAGAGGGCTCTGGAGGATATAAGAACTGGAATGATGTCCTCCAGAAAATGGGGAGAAAAGAAGGAACATGCGGATTTTCTGCTATGGATGGGAAATATCTGCACCTCCACCGGAAAGTACACCCAAGGGATTGAAAACATTGAAAGGGCAAGAAAAATATACCGGGAACTGAAAAATTCCGAAGGGGAAATTGAATGCAATATGGATATTGCGGTAATATGGACACTTAAAGGGGATTATGAAAAAGGGCTTGGTTTTTATAATAGGGCATTAAGAGATGGGGGAGAGAAAATAGAAAAAATCGCAGGAATAATATACAACAACATGGGGTATCTTTACTGGAGCATGGGAAACTACCGCAGGGCTCTTGAGTGTTTTGAGAAATCACTGAAAATCGCAAGGAAGGAGAAAAATCTCTACAGCGAGGCAATAAGACTGAACAACATAGGTGCTATATACCATGCACTTGGGGAAAGGGAAAAGGCACTGGAGTGCTATGAGGAGGCAATGAAAATAGAGAAAATAGTGGGTAATAAACATGGAATCTCCAGAATACTCACCAACATCGGGTCAATTTACCGGGAACTTGGAGAAAGAGGGAAGGCTCTCTCACATCATATAAAGTCTCTCAGATTAAAAGAGGAAATGGGGGATAAGAAGGGCATGGCGGTGAGTTACAATAACCTTGGAGCAATTTACAGGGAGATGAAGAAATGGAAAAAGGCGGAGGAGATGTACCGGAAGTCTCTCTCCATCGCAGAGGAAATCAACCTGAAGGATCTCATGCTGAGGGTATGCGTGAACCTGGGCTTGCTTTACTTAGAAAAGAAACGGCTGGATGAGGCAGAAAGGTTCATAAAGGAAGCAGATAAAATTGCAAAGGAGATGGACTCGTCTTCTGGAAAAGCGAGGGTACTTTATGCATGGGGAAGACTTTATGGAGAGAGAGGGAATATGAAAAAGGCAGAGGAATTCCTTAAAATGGCGGGGGATAAATTTAAAGAGATAGGAGATGCCATAGGTGAAGGAGAGGTCTATTACTGGTATGCAAAACTTCTCGGGAAAGGAGAATTTCTTAAAAAGGCGGAGAAGATATTTGATAGAATAAATCACCACGAATGGAAGAGAAAGGTTGAGGAATTGAAAAGCAGAGGAGGTGGAGATGCTCCGTGATTTTGAGGATGCCCATGGACACGCAATTTATGATTACTTTAAAAAGAAAACAGGATATGAGATAATAGAAAGAGACGATGGATACGTGGATATCTCAGGAGGACCTGCAGCATATTTTCGGGAATACAGGGACTGGGGAAAGCACGAAAAAGAGGCAATGAAACGGGTTAAGGGAAGGGTCCTTGATATAGGATGTGGTGCGGGAAGGCACGCGCTTTATCTTCAAAATAAAGGCTTTGAGGTTGTGGGGGTGGATATATCTCCTCTTGCAATAAAGGTCTGTAAGGAAAGAGGACTTAGATATGCTGAGGTTCTTTCCATAACACAGGTATCTTCTAAACTCGGGAAATTTGACACAATTCTCATGCTTGGAAACAACTTTGGTCTTTTTGAAAACCCGAGAAGGGCAGGATGGCTGTTGCGGCGGTTCAAATCCATAACGAGTAAAAATGCAAGGATTATTGCAGAGACAAGAGACCCATACGCAACGGATAACCCGGACCACCTTTCCTATCACGAATTGAACAGAAAAAGGGGAAGAATGCCGGGGCAGGTGAGGATAAGGGTGAGATACAGGAGATATGCAACCCCCTGGTTTGACTATCTTCTGGTTTCAAAATCCGAGATGCAGGAAATCCTTGAAGGAACAGGGTGGAGGATAAAAGAATTTATTGATGGAAAGGAGGGAATGTACATAGCAGTGATTGAGAAAAGTTGACATCTTTCCCTCTTTTTCCTATATTAACCCCAAAAAGAAAAAGGAGGAAGAGAATGAGGATAATGCAGCGTTTGAGAGAAAAAATGGCAATCTTTCTCTGGATAATAGCTGTTGTCTTCATCCTCTTTATCTTTTTCGACTTTGGAAGGAACATCATGATGGGGAAAAGGAGCAAGGTTGCCCAGGGTATTATAGGAATGGTGGGCAAAATCCCTCTTTCCTATAAGGAGTTTTCAAGAAGGGTATCGGAGAGAATGAACCGGTTTCCCACCGGCTCCATCGGTCCCGACCCCAGGATTGAAAGGGCGGTATCGGACCAGGTATTCAACGAGATGGTGGTGAGAACCCTTGTGAGTGAAGAACTTGAACGTATGGGAATAAAGATAACCCCACAGGTTATTCTTGAGGCGGTAAAAACAAACCCTCCACCAGAGGTCCTTCAGGACTCAACCTTCTGGAAGGAAGGAAGATTTGACTATGAAAAATACCTTGAACTCTTAAGAAGCCCGCAGGCAAGACCCTTTGTCGCAAAATACATTGACGCGGTCCAGCACCTTCTTCCCCAGCAACTTGCGCAGACCCAGATAGGTGCACTTGTGAGGGTCACCAGGTCTGAGGTTTTAAAGAGAATTGCAGAGAGTATGAGAAAACTTGAAATAGAATACCTTTTCTTTGACTATCGGGATTATGCCCCTTCCTCCATCCCGGATGAGGAACTCAGGGCATACTATGAAGCAAATCGTGAAAAGTTCAAAATCCCTGAGACCATCGTCCTGAAATACGTTGTCTTCCCTCTTGCCCCTGGAGGAGAGGAAGAGAACCTGGTAAAGGAAGATGCGGAATTTATCGTGAACCAGTGGAAAAGAGGAACCCCGTTTGAGGAACTCGCAAGGACCTACTCCCAGGAACCCCAGAGCGCCCAGCGTGGAGGGGATATAGGATGGCAGAAAAAGGAAGACTTCCAGGATAAGGATATGGCAAAGTTTGTGTTCAGGATAAAGAAGGGTGGAGTGGATATTTATAAGGGTAAAGATGGATACTACATCTTTTATGTTGAGGATAAAAAGAGAAACGAGGTCAGACTCAAATACATCTTCCTCTCCCTTCATCCCTCCATGGAGCGGTATCTTGATGTGAGAAGAAAGGCGGAGAATTTCATAAACTCCATGAAGGAGGTTGGGGAGGTTGCACTTTCAGGAATGGAGGTGAAGGAAATAAAGGTTGAACGTGGAAAGACCCCGGAACTTCCCGTGAGTTTTGGAGACTTCCTTGATAAACCCGAGGTGGGGAAGATATCACGTCCGCTTCCAGGAGCAGATGGAATATACGTTTTCTGGATAGACAGAATAGAGCCTGAAAGAATCCCTCCCTTTGAAGAGGTCAGGGATAAAGTTGCCTTTGAGGTTTCAAAAGAAAAGGGAATAGAGAACGCATGGAAGATGGCAATGCAGGTTAGAAGGAATCTGAAAGAAATGAAAAAGGTTAAAGGAGCAAAGTACGGGAAGGTCATCACCACCCTGAGTGAGCCTGCACTTCCCTCCGAGACAATTGGCGCAGCCCTGGCAGGTGGAAAGGGAAGAATTTCTCCTCCTGTGAAGACCGATGAGGGAGTTTATATTGTTTCTTTGAAATCAGTAAAGGATCCCTCTGAAGATGAGATAAAGGAGAAGGTGTCCGAGTTTTATCAGGAACTTATAACCGAAAAGAAAAACCTCTTTTTCACCGGGTGGTTGAGATACTTGAGGGAAAAACATCCAGTGGAGGACTACAGGTATGAACTTGAGATATAAGGAAATACTGGGAAACTTTCAGGGAAAGAGAATACTCATCATCGGAGATGTTATGCTTGATGAGTATCTTATAGGAGAGGTGGAGCGGATTTCTCCAGAGGCACCGGTCCCGGTTGTTGAACTGAAAGACCATGTATGGAGGATAGGGGGTGCCGGAAACGTTGCAAACAACGTTCTTTCTCTTGGAGGGATTCCCTTCCTGCTTGGGATAATAGGGGATGACAGGGAAGGGGAGATTTTTTATTCCTTACTTGTGGAAAAGGGGCTTGATACATCCGGACTTATAAAAACAGAAAGACCAACCATAACAAAAACCCGTGTAATTGCCCATTCCCAGCAACTTGTAAGGATAGATAAAGAAATAAGGGACCCTGTGGATAAGGAAACAGAGGATGAAATGGTAAAGCGCGCGGAGAGACTGATGGAGAATGTGGATGCGGTTCTTTTTGAGGATTACGATAAGGGAACAATAACCCCGGGGATAATAGAGAGGGTGAAGGAACTTGCAAAGAAGAAAGGAATACTCATTACGGTTGACCCGAAAATCCGGAATTTCTTCAACTACACCTCTGTTTCCCTCTTCAAGCCAAATGAAAAGGAGATACAGCTTGCCTTTGGAAGGAAGGCAGAGACAGAGGAAGAGATAATGGAACTTGGAAGGCAACTGAGGGAAAGAATAAAAAGCCCTGTCCTTCTTACCAGGGGTAAACACGGAATGGTTTTATTTGATAACGATGGGGAATACGTCATTCCATCCCATGCAAGAGAGGTCTACGATGTTACAGGAGCAGGGGATACCGTGATTGCGACCGTAACCCTTGCAATGGTTGCGGGTGCATCTTTAAGGGAGGCAAGTTATCTCTCCTCCATCGCTGCAGGAATAGAAGTGGGCAAGTTTGGGGCAGCAACCGTTACTCCCGAGGAGATTGAGGAGGAACTGAATGGGGAAGGTGGTTGATAGAAAGGAGATAGAAAAAATATGTGAGGA
Source organism: bacterium (assembly GCA_029258725.1). Taxonomy (GTDB): domain Bacteria; phylum Hydrothermota; class UBA3072; order JAPDKE01; family JAPDKE01; genus JAPDKE01. Next base: position 31,872 of record JAPDKE010000035.1, read on the forward strand.
GGAGAGAAAGAAGGGGAAAAAGATAGTATTCACCAACGGCTGTTTTGACTTAATCCACAGAGGGCACATTGAATATCTCAAAAAGGCAAAGTCCTACGGAGATGTTCTCGTTATCGGGCTCAATACCGATGATTCGGTAAGGAGAATAAAAGGGGAGAAAAGGCCCATAATTCCTGAAAACGACAGGGCTTTTATTCTTTCCTCATTTTACTTTGTTGACTATGTGGTCCTTTTTGATGAAGACACCCCCCTTAATCTCATTCTCCAGGTAAAACCGGATGTCCTTGTCAAGGGAGGGGATTATAAAAAACATGAAATTGTTGGTGCACGGGAGGTTGAGGGATGGGGGGGAGAGGTTGTGATAATTCCATACATAAAAGGACAGTCCACATCAGGAATAATAGAAAGAATAGTAAAAAGGTTCTGCAATGAATAAACTCAGGAAAATTCTCTCCGAAATAGATGGGAAGGGATACGGGGGATACAAAAGACTTAAAGGAACCCATACCTTCAAAAACTTCACCCTTGAAATCACACACGTCCAGCCAGACCCCTACGCCCCTCCATCAAGAATGATAATAAAAATCCCGTTGAACCACACAGGATTCCCTCGTGAATTATACAGCAATCCTTCAAGAAAGAAGGGGTTTGTTGATTATTTAACAAGGCTTTTTGGAAAAGAAAATAAAAATCCATATATAAGACCTGCAAGGTGCGGGCAGGAGATTCTTTTGAGGTCTTCTGTTGGGCTTTCCGGGGGAGTTTTATCCTTCAGGTTCAGGGTTGAACTTCCTGCTGCGGGAAGGAGGATTCTTGGAAAGGAGGCGGAACGGATTTTCTTCAGGGATTTGCCTGCTCTGGTTGAAAAGGTTTTCTTTTACCGGAATGTTCCTCAGGATGAATTGAAAAGACATGTTGAACTCTGTGAGGACCAGGATTTTCTCAGGGAGAAACTCGGAGAGGAAGGGTGGGTTGCGTTTGTTGGGAATGGTGCGGTTCTTCCCAGGAGAAGCGGGATAGATGTTAAACCAATGGAAAATGCAGTGAGATTTATTTCTCCTCCCTCCATGAGGGTGAGGTTTAAACTTCCATCGGGGAGGGATGTTGAGGGAATGGGGATAAGGGAGGGGATTACGATAATATGCGGTGGTGGATTTCATGGAAAGTCCACTCTGCTTGAGGCAATAGAACTCGGGGTTTACAATCACATAGAGGGCGACGGAAGGGAGTGGGTGATAACAAGGGAAGATGCGGTGAAGATAAGGGCAGAGGATGGGAGATACATAGAAAAGGTTGATATTTCTCCCTTTATCTCAAACCTTCCACTTGGAAAGGACACCCGCAGGTTTTCAACCCCTGATGCAAGTGGCTCAACCTCCCAGGCGGCAAACATAATGGAGGCACTTGAACTCGGGTCAGGGCTCCTGCTCATAGATGAGGATACAACCGCAACCAACCTGATGATAAGGGACAGAAGAATGCAGCATGTTGTGGGAAAGGAAAAGGAACCAATAACACCATTTATAGACCGGATAAGGGAACTCTGGGAAAGGTTTAATGTTTCTGTTATAATGATAACCGGGGGTCTTGGGGACTATTTTGAGGTGGCGGACAGGGTTATTGCGATGGAGGAGTATGTGCCGCATGAGATAACGGAAAAGGCAAGGGAGGTTGTAAGGAATTATCCATCCGGAAGAAAGGTTGAGGTGCCCGAGCCATTCAAAATGCCCGAAGGGAGGAAAATTAAAAAAGAATCGGTAAATCCGGTGAAGGGGAAAAAGATAAAGATAGATGCAAGGGGAAAGGAGACCCTTGTTTTTGGAAGGGAGGTGATAGACCTTTCATGCATTGAGCAGGTGGTGGATGTGGGGCAGGTAAAGGCGATAGGAGATATAATCTATTATGCGGTGAAAAAATACTCCGGCCTTCCATTGAAAGAAATGCTTGAGCGTGCAATTGAGGATACGGTTAAGGAAGAATTCCAGAATCTCCGGTATCCTGACTCCTGCGATTATTCACTTCCCAGGATTTACGAAGTGGGGGCAGCCCTGAATCGCCTGCGGACACTGAAGGTTATATAGGCAAGAGAGATAAGAAGGGTGAGGAAAGTTACCATTCTTCCAAGAATAAATGGCGGGGAATAGAACCGGAGTATTACTCTGTGCTTTCCAGGAGTAAGCGGGATTCCACGGAATGAGTAATGTGCAGGGATTATCCTTCCCTCATTTCCATCCACCCACACCTTCCACGAAGGATAGTAATGCTCGGAAAGGAAAAGAACACCGGGTTTTTCAGTATAAACCTCAAGTTCAATCTCGTTTTTTTCGTATTTCAAAAATTTAACCCGGGATTCACCCTCCCCCTCACTTTTTATCCCGGGGTCCTCTTCAAGGATGAGGGTGGTTCTGTAATCAATGGATGCAACATCCTGAGGGGATGGATTTTTCATAACCTTCCATCTGTAAAACATTTTTGCCCTGGGAAGGGGGTCGGGATTTTCCCTGAGATTTCCACTTTCATCCACGTAGTATCTCACATTGTAAACATCAAGATAAACGCTTTCAGGCATGCTCTTTTTTGCCTCAAGGAATCTCAGCAATCTCAAGGGGGTCAACCCCTGAAGGGTGAAGACAGGGTAAAAGCAGCCTGCATTTCTGGGATAGAGCAGTATTCCCTTCCTTCTTCCATTCACCCTGAAAATTCCCTCTTTTGAGAGGAAGTATCTTATGGCAGGTGTTGGGGAATAGTAGGTGTACCAGTTTACTCTGTCATCAAAACTTCCCCAGGATGCATAAAACAGGTCAAAGAGGAGGAAGGGTATGAAGAGGAATTTGAGTTTTCTTTCCACTAAGAGCCAGGAGATGACCGCAAAAATGAGAAATATAAATGGAGGAACTCCACCCGCAGGGGAGAAGGGAAGGGTTATGAGGAAGAGAACCCCGGCAAATACCAGCCATCCTGTTTTCTTTTTCTTTCCTCCCCCATCCACTCCCAGTGCTGCAAGCACGGATAGGGAAAATGCAAAGAAAAACATGTACTTTGAAGGTCCCCTGAAGCGGTGGAGGAATGGGACAAGATACAGAAGATAATATATTCCTCCATACTTTCCCATCCCTATCCACGCAAGCACAGGAAGTGAAACACCGAAGAACCTTACGTATCTTTCTTTCTTCCATCTTCCAAGGGAAAGTAATGCAAGGAGAAGTGTGAGTATTCCCGAATACATCCCCTTCTCCCAGTAGGTCCAGTATCCCTCACCGGGTATGAGTATCCTTCCTCCCTGTCCTGTTACCTTTCCAAAGTAATGGGGCATAAAGAGGGTTAAGAATCTTACAGGTCTCAGGGAGTTCTCACACGCAGCCTTATAGTTCCAGGCTGCACGGGTGGTGTAGAGTGAGAATTCGTATGTAGGAAGAACCTGTATTGCGGAAATTCCTGCTCCAACCACCATGAAAATTCCCCATAAGAAAACAACCCTTTTCCATCCATAATCCCTTCCATGATAGAGGACAAAGGCAAGTAAAAACAGAACCGCCATCATGGGGAACTGGGGATATCCTGCAAGAACAGAAATTCCCCAGATTATCCCTCCCGCACATGCAAAGAGTGGCTTTCCTTCACGAATGGAGCGCAAAAGGAAGTAAAAGTAAAGGGGAAGATAGACCATTGAATTCATCACCACAGGCTGGACACTCCTCAAGATAAGCTGGGATGTAAACATGAAGGAGACGGCTCCGAGGTAGGAGGGGAAGGTTTTTCTGGTAAGATAAAAAAGAAACAGAAACATGAATATTCCTGCAAGGGAGATATGGAATACAACGGTGTATTCTGCTGCAATCGGGGAAAGTTTACCATCACGCACGAACAGGGTTAAAAGCCATGTTACAGGATAGAAAAGGGCTGTCTGGATGTCGTGGAGAAATGGATATCCACCAAGGAGGTAGGGTTGCCATAATGGAAGTTCACCATGCCTCATTGAAACTGCAACGAAGTTTCGCTGGGGGTAAAAGAGTTCCCTTGCATCGTCCCAGAGGAATGTTTTTCCTGTTAAAACAGGAAAGTAAAGGGGTAGAGGGAGAAAGAAGAAGGAAAGGATTAAAAGTGCTTTTTTACCCTTCATTCCCTTATCTCCTTTATCTTTCCAAATGAAATCCCCTCCGTGTAAAGGAAGACAAGACCGGTGATAACGACCACGATGAACTGGGAGAAGTGGAGGAGGGTTGCATAACTGAGTGCCACCTCTTTCTTAACCCCGAAAACTGCAAGTCCGAGCCATACAAAGTAGTGGAAGGTCCCTATGAAACCAGGAGACGATGGAATCATTATTCCTATGGTGAATACCACGGTTGTGAGATATGCCGCATGTACCGGGAGTTTGAGGTCGTAGGCAAAGAAGAGGACATAAAGGAAAAATCCAGTTATTCCCCAGACTGCAAGGGAGTAAAGAAAGGAGGGAAAAAGAAGGCGCGGGTTTCTCATAACTTCAAGTCCGGATGAAAACGACTGAATGAGTCTTTTTCCCTTTTCTCTTGCCTTTTCTGGAAGAATCACAAGCAATTTTTCAAAAAATCCGGGAACGTAAAGAAGGAGAAGCAGAAGAAAAAGAACCGCAAGATAAATTGCAAGTGCTGTTATTCCCATCCGTGCAAACTTTCCGGGAAAGGGATGAATGAAAAGAACCACAAGCCCTATGAGGAGAAGGGTCAATCCATCAAGAACCCTTTCAAAAACAATTGTCGCAAATGCTGCACTCTTGGGGATTTTTGCCTTTTCACCGGCAACGTATGCCCTTATAAACTCCCCTGCCCTTGCAGGTAAAAGATAGTTTCCCATAAAGCCTATCATGAGAGGTGGGAAGAGGTAGTTTGGGGAAAGGTCCTTTACCGGCAGAAGGAGGTATCTCCACCTGAAGGCTCTTAAGTAAAAAGCAAGGAATGTAAGGGCACATACGGGGATAAGATAGAAATAATTTGCGGTTTTGAAAGCCTCCCCGAGTTCGGGAAAGTTTACCTTTCTCAGGGCAAGGAAGATAAAAAGTATACTTATTCCTGTGCCCAGGAGGATTTTTAAGATGTTTTTCCTGTCCATTCCTTCAGCTGGTCTATCACTAAGGAAAGAGGCAGCAAAACCACGTATCCTGCAACAAGGAGTATTGGGGCAAGGGTTATTGAGCCCCTTGCCAGGTATATGTATCCAATGAGGATGGAGAGGATTGATACCCCGAAAAGCGTCCAGTTTTTCCAGGTGAATTCAAGTTTACTCTTCCTTTGTGTTTCCTTCTTTTTCTTCTTTTTTGCCATCTGAACCTCCCAGGGTTACGGGTGTGTATTTCCCTCTTGCTATGATATAAAGGGGAACCTTTCTTTCAGGATGTTTATCCTCCGGTGAGAACCCTGCAACAAGGGAGCCTGCGGGTTTTTTCTTTAAAATGCTCATGAGAATTTCTCCGGCATCCCATCCGAGCCCAACATACCGGGTGGGCTCCTCCCCGTATTTTTCATGATAAAGCTTGACAAACGCAGGGTCAGGGTTATAGGGGAGGGATGCACATACCACCCCTTCAAGGTATTTTTTCCCTGTTTTTGTAACCACATCCTCCCCATACCAGCCATCCCCACCAAAGACCTGATACCCAACCTGATAGTATTTGAGTTCCGGGGCTATGAGTGCAACTTCTTCAGGATATGCAGGAATGAATATTGCCTCAGGAGATGCTTCTCTTATTCTTTTAATCTCATTTCTGAAGTCTGCCTTTCCTGGTTTATATGGTATTCTTATGGCAATTTCTCCTCCCATATCCTCAACGGTGGATGAAAAGTATTCCTCCATTATTCTTCCATACGTGTTGTAAGGGTAAAGAATCGCAAATTTTTTAAATCCTCTTGATATTGCAAACCTTGCAAGTGCCTTTGCCTCTGCCTCAAGGGAGCGGTTCACGATGGTTATGTAAGGATTGAGTGTTTCAATGTCAACATTGCTTGCGGTGGGGGAGACGAAGGGAATGCGGTAAAACTCTGCAAATGCCGCAACGGTTAAGAGGGTCCAGTTGAATAAGGGACCAATTATTCCCTTTACTCCTTTCTCTATGAGTTCCTTTGCTCCCATGTATGCCTTTATCTCATCTCCTCCGGTATCGTAATACTCCAGTTCCACCTCACCCTCAAGCCTCAACTCTATTCCCCTTCTCACCTCCTCACCAAACCCGGCGTATTTTCCCGATAGTGGGAGAAGAACCCCTATTCTTGGGATTTCTCCCTTTCTGGTTATGTACTTTCTCACCTTCCTTGCATAATAGGACTCGGGATACCTATCAACGAGCAGTTTGAAAAGTGCATGGCTTTTCTTTGTATTTTTTTCATCCATGTACTTTTTTCCTGCAAGGTAAATGTAAAGGGTGAAGAGTTCCGGAATGTCCGGATGTTTTTTTCCTGTTTTTTCGAGGGTTGAGGGAGACAGGAAGTCTGAGATGGAAAGCAGTCTCTTTTTTGCCTCGTAAACCTTCCCTTTAAGTGCCGTGGAGTAATGCAAAGCCGCCCTGTCATAATCCTTCCTTTTTTCATAAATCAGCCCTATGTAATACTCAGCCCGGTAGCCTGAAGGATGCCCTTTACACGACTTTGCAAGTTTATAAAAGAGGGAAAGGGCTTCATCCTCCTTCCCTTCTTTATAAAGCGCCACTGCCTTCTTCTCCATCGCCTCCACATCCTGTGGAGGTCTTTTAATAATATCCTTCCTTATGCATCCTGCCAGCAGCAGGAACAAAAGAATCCATTTCCTCATACACCTTCATTATAGGGAATTCCCCGAAACCTGTCAACATTTTACAGACCATATCCAGGAAGCCCCCAAACCCCGCCTGAAAACACAATTTTCCCAATGTGACCGATTTCAAAACCATGTCACAGTTATCTAACCTGAAATTTTCCACTAAAAACTATAAAAACTCTTGACAAAAATTCTAAAATGTGGTATAATAAAGATATGAGGTTAAAGGTATATTTTGGAGACGAAAGCGAAAAAGTAAGGATTGGAATGGATTACAGGAGGGCTTTTCTTTCCTTTATAAAGAAAGCATTTTCTCAGACGCCCTACATGGAGGATATATTTCAGGAAAAGAAGGCAAGGGAATTTGTGTTCTCGGCATTTCTGGGAAAGGGAATGAAGGCGGATGGAGAAAAACTGGAAGTCTCTCCTCCCTTTGAACTCTACTTTTCGAGTGGGGCTCCCTTTATTGTTTCTGCCTTTTACAATGGGGTAATGGAGTTAAAGAAAAAGGGGGAAGGGATTGAACTTGAGGGGAAGAAGTTCGGGATATCGAGGGTGGAGGTTTTAAGGCCAAAGAAATTTACTTCCAGTTTTGTGATATTCAAAACTCTCGGAATATGTGTGTTAACAGACCCTGATGCTTCCCGTGATGATTTCGAAAAATTCTATGTAATACCGGAAAGAGAAGATTTTAAGGAGATTTTGAGGAAAAGGATTATAGAAAAATATGAATTTATAATGGGCAGTAAGATTCCGGATGAAAGAATAAACTTTTTGCCTGTATCCCGGGATTTACTGGAGCCTCTCATAAGGAGTGGAGCGGTGGCGCCCTCTTTCTGGAAGAAGTCACTCGTCCCGGTGAGGGTGAGGCACTATGGCGGGTACGTTCGCGGATGGAGAGGGGTGTTTGGACTGGAGGCGCATCCTGTGGTCCTTCAGTTTGTTTACGACTACGGGCTTGGAGTAAAAACAGGCCAGGGATTTGGGATGCTTGAATGTGTGATGGAGGCTTAATCATGGTAAAGCAACATGGGAGGCACGGAGTGAGAAAAAAGGGGAATGCGGTTTTGCCGGAAAAATTGAAGGGAACTTTATGGAGTTATGATATAAGCAAAATTGATATTGAAAGGGACAAGAAAATAATCATAGAGAATGTATTGAACCATGGAACCGATGATGAAATACTGTGGGTCCTGAGGGTTTATAGTAAAGAGGATATCGTCTCAGTTTTGAAAAATCCTTCACGGGGATCATGGGACAGAAAGTCTTTAAACTTCTGGCTCTTTTTATTCAACGTAAAAATAGAGAGGGAAAAATATGAAAGGGCGCTTAGAGAAGTCTTTGTTAGAGCCGGTTCACACTGATGTTTTAACATCGGAGCAGAGAGATATTTTAAAAATTCTAGGGTTTACCAGAAAACTGGATTTTTATCTCGCGGGAGGAACGGGCCTTGCTTTATATCTTGCACACAGAACATCGATTGATTTTGATTTTTATTCCTTCCGCAAATTTAAAGACCTCTCCCGATATTTCAAAGAGGGTGAGATAATAATGGATTCAGAAGATACATTTGAGATAAAGGTGAAAAACACAAATCTATCTTTCTTTTATTATCCTTATAAACTTATAAGAAGGCTAAATTCATTTAAAGAAATTTATGTTGCCTCTATTGAAGACATATCCGCAATGAAAATAATTGCGATTGTGCAGAGAGGAAATTTCAGAGATTTTATCGATATTTATTTTTTAATTAAAAAATTTGGATTGAAAAGCATTATAAACTGGACGAAACAAAAATATTCAGGTTATTCCACTTTTTTAATATTAAAAGGTCTTACTTATTTTGAAGATGCTGATAGAACAGCCATTGAAGATGAGAAAAGAATAAAGATTTTTGAAAAGATAACCTGGCGTGAGATTAAAAAGTTTATAGGGGAGGAGGTAAGAAAATATGCAGAGGAACTCAAAGGGGGAGAAGATGAATGAGAAGATAACCCTTTACCCCTCCAACTGGCTCTACAACGCAGGGGTGGTGGGGTTTTTGAGGGTGGTGGAGTTTGGAGATAATGAAATAAATAAATTTTTTCATGAAGATGGAAAAGTAGAGTTTAGCAAAAACATAATAAGGGAAAGTTATCAACTGATTTTTGATTACCATCAGCAAAGACTTCAGGAGAAATTTTCCATTGTAGGAAAAAATCGTAGATATCCTAATTATATTCAGAAGAGTCAAGAAGAATTCTTTCAAACATATTATATAGAAGCCTTAACTCATTTAGAAGAGAATAGAAGAAGGATTTGTAACTGGTGCAAAGGATATTTTATTCCTTCAGATATTATTGAAGAACTTGAAACAAAATTTCCTACTGGAAGAAGCGGACTTATTAAGTTCATGACCCAGAGAGAGAAGTTCCAGGGAATACATTTTTCCGGACTCGGTGCAGCGTTTACAGAAATGCCCAATGCGTTCTGGAATCTTGAATTTTCTGCTCCTATATGCCATTTATGTTCTTACTTAATTATTTTTCACCATCTTTCCTTTATTAAGATTGAAAAAAATCATGAAATCTTCATCAATACTCCTCATTTTGGTTTAACATGGGATTTGAATAAGTTTGTGGAAGAAATTCTTAAAAGAGGAGAATATGAGGCAAGGAGGCTCCTTGGCTCTTCCCTAATTGAATGGGCGATAAAAAGAAGAGTTCTACTTGGTGCATGGACGATGATGAATATTGAAGTAATAGTTAAGAGAAGTGTCCAAACAGTTCCGGGAAAATATGAAGATGTTATTGATTATTTTGACCTTCCTTATCACATAACACGAATCTTGCTTGACCATGAAGTTGCAAGTTTAATTAAAAGAATTAACGAGGAAAAAATATTTGACCTGATTGTAAGTGGAAAATTTTCCGAACTTGAAAAAGCCAGTTATTTTGTTTTGAGAGGAATTTTGAAATTGAAAAATAACCAAGACATAAATGAAAATGACCCTCTTACCACATATATAAGAAGATATAAAGATGTAAAACATCTTATGAGAGTTTCGGAACTCTTGCCCGAACTTTATGCGAAAATTTTAAAAGTTTTAAAACAAGCAAAAGGAGGTTCATGATGGAAGAAAGACATATAAACACTCTTGTGAAAAAAATAAAAGAAGCGGGAAAAAATACTCCCCCTGATGTTGTAACAGCAATAAACGATATTGGGTTCAGACTTCTGGAACAGGTGAGGTTGAACAACAAAGAAAACGTTTTTTACCTTTTACTGCGATGCTTTAAAGCCAAAGAACAGAAATTCCCTGATGACCTTATAGAGGTATTTAAACCAGAAAATGAGAGATATTTTAAAACGCTTGTCTTTACTTTTCTTGCTTCAGTTCTGGAAAGAAAACAAGCCAGAACAGAAACAGAAGGAGGTGAATCATGAAAAAGGCCATAACAATAACAATTTTGTTTGAAGCAGATGCCCTTAACAGGGATGAGAAGGTTGGAAATGTGTTATCCATAAAGAAGCTTACCAGAGGATGGGGAGAGACATATTCCTTCATATCAAGACCTGCGATAAGGCATTATCTATGGGTGACATTGAATAAAATGACTCCTGAGAGATGGAAAGCAACTCCTGTTAGAGAAACCCAAGGAGAAGGAAGGAAAAAGGTCATTCAATTTGAAATTTGTGACGATGAAGGAAAGGAAGTAAAAAATACTATTATTAACTCAGCAGAACTAGACATTTTTGGGTATATGGTAACTATTGCAAAAGGAGGAGAAGAAAGAGGAGATAATTTAACTCGTAAAGCACCTTTAGGAATTACAAAAGCTGTATCTTTAGAAAAATGGGAAGGAGATATGGGGTTGTATGCTAACCATGAATTGGTTAAAAGAGCTTTAATGCAAGGAAAAGAAGCGACTCCTGATATTTATAACAATGAAGAGCAAAAAGCACTTTATAAAGTTTCCTTTACTTTAGATGTAGAAAAAATAGGAATAGATGAATGGCTGATAAAACAGCATACTTATAGGAATAACAAAGATTTAGAAATTACCTTACCTCATAATCATACCCTCGTGCTAAAAAATGTGGTGAAAATAGGTAACAACTCCTATAAGTTTGAAGATAAAGAAGGAAAAATCGTTATCGAGGATTATAAATTGAAATTTGAACATAAAGACTCAGACCGCATCAAAGATGTTCTGGATGCCATCTACAACGGTCTTTATTACCACTCCTCTGGTGAATGTCCAGGTATTGTTCCCCTATTTCTCATTGCAGGAATTGTTAAGGTTCCTGTTCCTGTTTTTCACTCCTTTGTGGATATTGAATTCTACAAAAAGAACCACCGACCGAAATTTAAAATAAGAGAAAACCTGCTGAGAAACGCTATATCAAACGGATGGATAGAGAATGAAGGAGATAAAAAACTCATCTTCGTAGAGGCGAGAGAACCTGAAGCGCTTTCCGAGGACTTCATCGCAAGTAATTCTATTACAACAAACTGGGAGCAATTTGTGAATAAGTACCTTTTACAAGGAGAAGAAAAGGAAGCAATTGAAGAAACAATGGAAGGGAAGAGAAAAGGAAAAAGAGGAAGAAAGAAAAAAGAAACAACAAGAGAAAAAACAACAAAAAGAAGAAGTAAGAAGGAGGCAGAAACTCCTGAAAAAAGAAAAAGGGGAAGAAGAGGAAGAAAAAGGAAAAAAGAAGAATGAGGGATAGTTTACCTAACACCTGGCGAGGTTGTACATAAGATAAAATGACCTGGGAAAAACCTGAAAAAAAACATATAAGAGAAAAAAGGAGACGGAAAGATGAAGGTTTTAAGATTAAAAATCTATCAGCCTCATGCGCACTATAGAATACCCTTTACCTTCAGGAGAAGGCATACCTATCCCATACCTCCTTATTCTACCGTAATAGGTCTTATATGCAATGTCCTGGGAGTAAAAGGACCGATTGAAAATCCGGAAGAATATAAAATCGAAGACCTTGATATTACCTTCAAAGATTTCGCAAATGACCTCTATCTTGCTATTTATGGAAAGTTTGAGTCAATGACGAGGGAATATATATGGTTCAGGAATTTATCTCTTACAGCAAAAGGAGGGCATCTTTCTAGGTTTGGTTCTCCAGCAAACAGAGTGGTGGACGGGATTCCGGAACATCCCGGGGGACAGGTACCTACAAGAATTGATGTGCTTGAAGAGGTTAATCTCATTATTTATATTGCCCACAAAAAGGAGAAAGTTATAGAAAAGTTGGCGAATATATTCCGAAATCCAGAAAAGAGACTTTATCCTTTACATCTCGGAAGGGCGGAAGACTGGATTGTTTTTAATGGAGAACCAGAAGATGCTATAAAGATTATTGAAATCAACGAAGAAAAGGAACCAATATATGGTAGGTTGAAAGATTATGATTATTCCTGGATTCCAGACCCTGAAAGAGGGAAAGATTTTGTAGATGATAAATTTTATAATTCTGAGTTTAAAGATTTCTTTAGAAAAGTCCATGGCAGTTCTCATCTCATAACCTCGTTTTATCATATCAGGAACGGAGTAAGGGTTTTTGAACATATCCCGGTTAAACTTTTCGAAGGAGGTGATTTTCCAATGCGTTTTGGAAAGCCTTTTAGATTCCTAAAAGATGAAGAACTTGAAACCCCTCTTTTCTTTGCAAAGATGAAATATCCGGAGGTGTACGATGAGTGAAATATGGGCAAAAAGACCTGAAAAGGATGGAAGGATAATTACTTTAAGAGACCATGTGATGGATATTTTAAAGAGTGTGGAATCCTTAATGGAGTGTTCGTTTATAAAATCTTTATTTGAAAACCGGAGTAAATACGGGTTAAAAATTAAAAAAGAAGACTTTGAAAGACTCCTTAAATACGCTGGGTTTTTCCACGACCTTGGCAAAGTTTCTCCTCACTTTCAGATAAGAAAACTAAAAAATGAAGGCTTTGAACCCGATATTCCTGATTTTCCAGATGTAAGGCATAACATCCTTTCTCTGTTTTTTATAAATAAAGATAAAGTAAGGGAAATATGTAGGGAAAAAGAAAATTTATATGCAACATTTTTATCAGCAGTTGCCTTCCATCACTGGAAAAAGGACGAAAAAGAATATATTCTCCATATCAATGAAAAGCTCATTAAAGCATGTAGGATTTTGTTGCAGGAAGAAAGCGGTGAAAAAACTTTGGGAGACAGGCTTGCAGAAAAATTAAAAGAACATTTTAATGGTTTTGACAAGTTAAACAATGAAAATCCTGATGAGTTGATTTCTTTTGATAAAGACCTTGCAAAGCATATTGCAGACGAAGGAAATTTAATAAGTGCCGATATTATCCCTCCCTATACTCTTTATTTTCTACCCAAGAGATTAAAAGCCCAATATGAAAAAGGAATCGATCTTAATTTATGGGTATTCCTTGCAGGATTTTTAATGAGGGTAGACCATTTTGCTTCAATGGTGGAAAGTAAAGAAGATAAAGAAATTGATACTGTATATATTGAGAGAAAAATCGATGAAAAGATAGATGTCTTGGAAAGACTGAAAGAAAAAAAAGGCTTAACTGATGAACAATTATGGCAAAAACACATTCTGGAAAAAGACAAAAATATTATTTTGATTGCTCCCACAGGTATAGGAAAAACCGAGTTTGCCTTTGCATGGGGAGAGGGCGAAAAATTCTTCTATACTCTGCCTTTGAGGGTTGCGACAAATCAGATATTTGATAGAGCATGTGAATATTTTAACGAGGATAAGAAGCAAAATAAAGACCCTTATATTGAGGGAAATGTCGGACTTTTACATTCCGACGCAGACCTCTACTTAATTGAGAAAAGTGAAATTTCAAAGGATAATTCAAGCGATGGTGAGACTTTAAAAATACTTGAACTCGCAAAATATTTCTCTTTACCAGTGAATATCTGTACAGGAGACCAGATTTTCCCTGCTGGTTTAAAGTATCCGGGGTATGAGAAGGTATATGCGACCTTGGGATACTCAAAGCTTATTATTGACGAAGTTCAGGCTTATGACCCGAGGGCATGTGCCATAGTGGTTAAAATGATTGAGGATATTGTTTCTCTTGGAGGGAAGTTCTTACTTATGACAGCAACGTTGCCGGAATTTGTCAGAAAATATCTGAAAGAAAGGGAAATTATTGGGAGGAGAGAGATTTTAGACCTTTATGATAATAAAATAAAGCCAGACCTTATGAGACACAAAATAAGAATAGAGAACAGAGATATTGCATCAAAGGAGGTGATTGAGGAGATTATAAAAAAAGCCGGGGAAGACAAAAGAATTCTTGTGATTTTAAATACAGTGAAAAAGGCAGAGAGAGTTTTCGAAAAAATAAAGTCGGTTATGGAAGAGAAAAGGAAGGATATTTTCGTTGAGATACTTCATTCCAGGCTTACCATGAATAAGAGGAAGAGAAGGGAAAAAAGACTGGAGGAGGAATTCAAAAATCCAAAACCTATGAATGAGAAGCAACCAAAAATCCTTGTGGCTACTCAGGTTGTAGAGGCCTCTTTGGATATAGATGCGGACTATCTTTTCACAGAGATATGCCCAATGGATTCCTTGATTCAGCGTATGGGAAGGGTAATGAGGAGGATAAATTTGATAACAGGGGAAATTAAAGGTACAGAAAAGGAATTTAATTATAAAGATTTTTATAAAAGAGATAAAGAAGCAAATGTAATTGTTTACACACAACATAAGGAAGACAACAAGGAATTTTTGGAATCGGGAAGGGGATATGTATATGAAATAGACCTTCTGTGTCTTACACTTGGAAAATTGCTTAAGAAGGATCTGAAAGAAATTGCAGATGCGGATGAGAAAAAGTACCGTGATTTTATAAATAGAAAAATCAAGGAATACAGAAAAGACATTAAAGATGAAATTATTGAGGTTCCTGAAAAAGACAAAAATGAATGGGTTTGTGAAGTTTATGAAAGCCTCAATACGAATTCTCAATATTTCCAGAAATTTTATGGAACTTTACCTATTTTAGAGGCGGGATATGTCTCAGAAAACCAGAAAGAAGCCCATGAGATTTTCCGGGAGATTTATACACTGCCTGTGATAGAAGAAAAGTGTTTGGAAAGACTATATGAGAAAATAGAAAAGAAAAACAACATAGATTGGTTATGGTTTAAAAGAGAAATCATTGCTGAATTTGTAATTCATGAACATCGATGGAAGTATAAAGAATCTCAACTGGAAAGTTTGTGGGAAAGAATTAAGGATAAAGTGCCATCGGAAAACGCTGAGAAACTTAAAAAATATTGTAGAGGTATATATGTGGTTAAGGCGGATAAAAAGCAATGAGGAAGGAATACTGAAACAAAAGGACAAGAAAATAAAATGAGCAGGGTTGACCTCTACGGTTACAAAATCACTGGGCTACAGGTTGCCTATTATATCGTTTGTAAGAGAAAACTGTGGCTTTTCACGCATGGATTGGGGATGGAGAAATTCTCCGATTACGTGACGATGGGAAAACTTATAAGTGAGGAATCCTTTAAGAGGAAAAAACCAAAAGAGGTGGAGATAGGGGAGAGTGCCAGAATTGATTTTCTTAAAATAGGGGACGAGGTGGTTGTCCATGAGGTGAAAAAATCAAAGAAACTGGAGGAAGCACACATCTGGCAGGTGAAGTATTATATATGGGTGTTGAAGCGAGAAGGAGTGAACTGTAAAAGTGGTGTCATCCATTATCCCAGAGCCATGAGAAAAATAGATGTGGAGTTCAACGAAGAAGACGAAAGAAGGATTGAAGAGGCTATTGAGAAAATGAGGGAGATAATAGAGATGGAGAAGCCACCTCCTGTTGTAAAGAAAGGATACTGCAGAAAATGTGCATATTATGATTTTTGTTTCGTTTAAGCCATGGGAAGGAACTACTATATTTTTTCAAACGGTAGATTGAGAAGGAAACAGAATACGCTGTTTCTTGAAAAGGAAGACGGAAAGCATCCCATTCCTGTGGAGGATGTGGATCAGATTTTTGTATTTGGAGAACTTGACTTCAATTCAAAGGCGCTTGTGTTTCTTGCACAGCATGGCATAGTGCTTCATGTATTCAACTATTATGGATATTACTCCGGAAGTTTTTATCCCCGTGAAGAAATGGTATCCGGGACCCTTGTGGTAAAGCAGGTGGAACATTATCTTAATCTCCAGAAAAGGATGATCCTCGCACGAAAATTTGTTGAAGGAGCGGTACACAATCTTAAAAGGAACCTGGAAAAGCGAGAGGGGTTTGAGGGTGAGATAGAAAGAATAAAGGAAATCTCGGGAAGAATAGAGCAAGTTCCCACTCCTCAGGAACTTATGGGAGTGGAGGCGAATATAAGAAGAATCTATTATTCCACATGGGAGAGAATCACAGGATGGGAATTTGAGGAAAGAACCATGAGACCTCCCCAAAATCCTTTAAATGCCTTGATTTCGTTCGGCAATTCACTGGTGTATGCTCTGGTGTTGAGGGAGATTTATATGACGGCTCTCAATCCTTCCGTGAGTTATCTGCACGAGCCTTCAGAAAGAAGATTTTCTCTTGCTCTTGATGTGGCGGAGGTTTTCAAACCGGTGCTTGTTGACAGGCTGATTTTTAAACTTATCAATCTTGGTGAATTGAAAGAGGAAGATTTCTTAAAAGAATTAAATTACGCATATCTTAATGAGAAAGGAAGAAAGATTTTTGTAAGTGCTTTTGATGAAATGCTGGAGAAAACGGTGGTTCACAGGGCTTTGCGAAGGAAGGTGAAATATAAGAATTTCATAAGGCTTGAACTTTACAAACTTATAAAGCACATCCTGGGTGAAGAGGAATATAAACCTTTAAAAGTATGGTGGTGATGAAATGAAGGTGATTCTTGTATATGACATCTCTACAGAAGACGAAGAATCACAGAGGAGATTGAGAAGGGTTCTTCAGGTGGCAAGAAGATATCTTCATCATGTGCAGAAATCGGTTTTTGAGGGAGATTTAACTCCGGGACAGATTGCAAGGTTAAAAAGAGATGTATTAAGAGAGGTGCATGAAGAAAAAGATAGCGTGATACTGTACATTCTTCCGGAAGGGGTAAAAGTAAAGCGGGAAATACTCACCCAGATTGAAGACCCTACCAGAAACATTATTTAACATGCAAAACCGGAGGTTTGACGCAAAATCTTCTTTCCAACCCTTTACAATCCTCCTTCTTTTCTTTATACTCTCTACCGTTGCAATCGCCCAATGGGGAATTTAAATATATTTAAAATTTCATATCTTTCTCCTGTTAATAAAGTTGCAATCGCCCAATGGGGAATTTAAATGTATCATAAAGTCGGTGAAAAGCCACGGTTCTTACGTTGCAATCGCCCAATGGGGAATTTAAATCTTGAGCAGGGGGAGAAGAATGAGTAAATCCTGGGAGTTGCAATCGCCCAATGGGGAATTTAAATTTGTTTATTACTATCTTTTTCATCTTTCACCTCCTTGTTGCAATCGCCCAATGGGGAATTTAAATTTCGATCTGAAAGCACTCTTATTAAGGTTGCAAGTAGTTGCAATCGCCCAATGGGGAATTTAAATCTGGAATAAACATGTCGTAGTCTCTTACGAATTTCTGGTTGCAATCGCCCAATGGGGAATTTAAATTTTTTCTATACTTTTGAAAAAACCAGGAGGAAGAAGAGTTGCAATCGCCCAATGGGGAATTTAAATAATAGTGATATAAAAGAAAAAGTAAAAGAATTCTATGGTTGCAATCGCCCAATGGGGAATTTAAATATTCCCCGCAGTTTAGAAAAGAAGGTTAAAGAAGGGGTTGCAATCGCCCAATGGGGAATTTAAATTCTTCCTGCGATTCCCACTATCACTCCCTGGGAGGGTTGCAATCGCCCAATGGGGAATTTAAATTAACCTTCGCCAGCCCCACAAAGATGAAGTAATATAAGTTGCAATCGCCCAATGGGGAATTTAAATCTAAAAAATCTCAAAATGTTTATATTTTTAAAGTTGTTGCAATCGCCCAATGGGGAATTTAAATTTTTTATGTTGAAAATATCTTTGTGAAGCATATAGAGTTGCAATCGCCCAATGGGGAATTTAAATTGGTATAATAGTTACCAAGTTAACTGGACTCAAGCAGGTTGCAATCGCCCAATGGGGAATTTAAATCAAAAGGGATGGACATGGGAGGTTCTCTCTGAGCTTGTTGCAATCGCCCAATGGGGAATTTAAATTTTGAAC
>JAPDKE010000039.1 GCA_029258725.1 bacterium
GGAGAAGAAGATATATGCTTTCTTCCAGGTTCAATCCAGGAATATACCGCATCCCCCTTCCCCTTTCCCGCATGCCCCAGGGGATATACTTCCTCCTGTTTGAATACAAAGAGCATAAAGAGAAAAGAAAAATAATGATGATAAGATAACCTGAAAAACCACTGAGAGACCATTATTTTTAAAGGTGGATACCACATGGAGGAAATCAGTCAAAAAATTTTATATATTCCATTGACATTGTATGAAAATCCTTTTAACCTTTAATTATGATGACGCGTGAAGAACTTGAAAAGAGAGAAGAGCAAATACTTGCTTCCTACGCAATGAAAAGCGGGGAGACAAGGGGAAGAAAATACGAGGAAGAACCTCCCCGCTTCAGAACCCATTACCAGAGGGATAGAGACAGGATAATCCACTCCACTGCCTTCAGAAGACTTGAATACAAAACACAGGTCTTTGTGAATCACGAAGGGGATTATTACAGAACAAGACTTACCCATACCATAGAAGTCCAGCAGGTTGCAAGAACCATTGCAAGGGCACTGAGATTGAATGAGGACCTGACAGAGGCAATAAGCCTTGCACATGACATAGGACATACCCCATTCGGACACGCTGGAGAGGAAATGTTGCACGAACTCATGAAGGATGATGGGGGTTTTGAGCACAACCTTCAGGGACTGAGGGTGGTGGATGTCCTGGAGGAAAAATATCCTGATTTTCCCGGTCTGAATTTAACCTATGAGACAAGAGAAGGGATAATAAAGCACAAAACAAGCTACGATGCCCCATCTCCACCACCGGAATTTGACCCATCCCTCTCCCCCACCCTTGAGGCACAGGTTGTCAATATTGCGGATGAGATAGCATATAACTCCCACGACCTGGACGATGGGTTGAAGGCAGGATACTTAACCCTTGAACAGCTTGATGAGGTTCCTCTATGGAGGGAGATTTTTGAAAAGATAAAAATAAAGGATAAGGAAAAAAGAATATATGCAACCGTCAGGATGCTCATATCCATGCAGATTGAGGATGTTATAAGGGCGACCGAAGAAAGAATCCGGAAACTCGGCATAGAGTCCGTTGAGGATGTCAGACATGCTCCCGTACTGGTTGGGTTCAGCGAGGAAATGGAGGAGAAAAATAAAAAACTCAAGGAATTTTTGATGAAGAATCTCTACCGCCATTACAAGGTGTTAAAGATGCAGGAAAAGGCAAAGAGATACATAAAGGCTCTCTTTGATGTGTATCTCTCAGAACCGAGACAGCTCCCCGAACAGTTCCAGAAAAGGATAGGGAAGGATGGGAAAAAGAGGGTTATATGCGATTACATTGCAGGAATGACGGATAGGTTCGCTCAGGAGGAATACGCAAGACTCTTCCTCCCCTATGAGAAAATGTAAAATCCTTCACCGGTACATCCTCCGTGAGATTCTCTTACCATTTTTCCTGGGGTTCTGTGTCTTCACTTTTGTCCTCCTCATGGACAGATTCTTTGACCTTGTGGACCTTCTCATCGGGAAAGGGCTCGGATTCATATTTGTTTCAAAAATCTTCCTCTCTTCCCTCCCTTTCATCATAGCACTCACCATCCCCATGGGAGTTCTTGTGGGAATAATATCGGGTTTTGGAAGACTCTCAGGAGACTCTGAAATTCTTGCGTTGAGAGCATCCGGGATAAATCCTGTAATTCTTCTTCCCCCCGTTCTTCTTTTTTCCCTTTTTATCACCCTTTCCATGAGCCTCTTCAACTCATGGGTCCTTCCATTTGCAAACTACCGCTCAAAGGAACTTCTATATCGGGCGTCCTATAAAAGACCAACACTCAGAATAAGAGAAAGAACTTTTGTCCATCTTTACAAAGGATACACACTCTGGGCAGGAAGAATAGACCACACAAGAAACGAACTTGAGGATGTGAGGATATATGAAAGGAAAAAGGGAGATATTCCCAGAATAATAACCGCAAAAAAAGGAAAGATGAAGGTTGAGGAGGAGAATCTGTATCTTTTCTTGGAGGATGGCGAAATACACGAACTTGAAAAATCCTCCCCTGAACTTTACCGAAGACTTCACTTTACCCGATTTTCCATAAAGATTCCCTTGGGTCCATCCTATAAAACCGTAAAACCTGCAAGAACAAAAAGGGAATTATCGGTCCCTGAATTGATAAAAAGACTTAAAGGTCTAAAAAAAAGAAAGGTAAGATGGGCATACCTTGTTGAGCTGAATAAAAGGTTCTCAATCCCTTTTGCTGCAATTGTGTTTGTATTTACCGGAATTCCTGCAGGACTTATGGCAAGAAGAGGAGGGCTTGGGATGGGGCTTTCTCTATCACTTTTATTCTTTGTAATTTACTACATCCTTCTCATAGGAGGGGAAGAACTTGGAACAAGAGAAATACTCCATCCAGGAATAGGAATCTGGTGGCCAAATCTATTTTTACTCCTTGTTTCCATCCCCCTTCTCAGAAAGGTCATAAGGTCTTGACTTTTAAAAGCCTTAAAGGTATTATCTTCAAAAAGAGAGGTGAGAAATGAGGATAGAATTTATAAAGAAACTTGTGGAGCTGCTTGAAAAAAGCGGGGTAAATGAGATTGAAATATCCCGCTTTGGCACAAGAATAAGGATATCAAAGAACGGTGCAAGGGGTGTTGTGGTCCAGGCACCCCCTCCATCCCCACCGCCTCCACCCACACCGGCAGAGACGAAAAAAGAAGAGAAAAAGGTTGAAGAGAAGCCCGAGAAGAAGGAAGAAAAAAAGGAAAGAAAGAACCTTGTTGCAATAAAGGCACCCATGGTTGGAACGTTTTACCGGGCACCTGCCCCTGATGCCCCACCCTATGTGGAGGTGGGAGACGTGGTAAAAAGAGGGCAGGTTGTGTGCATCATAGAGGCGATGAAGCTTATGAATGAGATTGAATCCGACGTTGACGGAAGGATTGTTGAGATTCTCGTCAAAAACGAGGAGCCCGTTGAATACGGGCAGGAACTTTTCCTGGTTGAGCCCATTTAAGGAGGAGCCATGACCCTGAGAGAGATACTTGAAAAGATGGTGAGGGAGAATGCATCAGACCTTCATTTGAAGGTCGGACTCCCTCCCATTCTGAGAATAGACGGGAAACTGCATCCCCTTCCAACCGAACCCCTCACCCATGATGACATAAGAAAGTATGCAGCATCCTTAATGACAAAGGAGCAGCAGGAGCACTTTGTGAAGCACAAGGAGATAGACTTCGCTGTTGGAATCTCAGGTCTTGCAAGATTCAGGGTGAACATATACCTCCAGCGTGGAACGATTGCAGTTGCAATGAGGACCATCCCGAGCTCTGTCAAGACCATTGAGGAACTCAATTTGCCTGTCATTCTGAAAGAACTCGCTGAGAAACCGAGAGGACTCATTCTTGCGACCGGGACAACCGGAAGCGGTAAGTCAACGACACTCGCTGCGATGGTGGAACATATAAACACACACATGGCAAAACACATAATTACCATTGAGGACCCGATTGAGTATCTCTTCAGGGATAAAAAATCCATAATATCCCAGAGGGAGGTCGGGACGGATACTGAATCCTTTGCAACTGCGCTGAGGCACGTTCTCAGACAGGATCCGGACGTGATTCTCATAGGAGAGATAAGGGATGTTGAAACCATGGATGTTGCATTGAAGGCAGCAGATACGGGACATCTTGTTCTTTCAACCCTACATACCCTAAATGCAGCAGAGACCATAAACAGAATAATTTCTTTCTATCCCCCTCATCAGCAGCAGCACGTGAGGGTCCTGCTCGCCTCCACCCTCGTCGGGGTAATTTCATTGAGGCTTCTTCCCAGGGCAGACGGGAAGGGAAGAATACCTGCAACCGAGATAATGATCGCAACCCCCACGGTAAGGGAATACCTGCTTGACCCTGTAAAGACCCTCCTTATCCCACAGGCAATAGAGGAAGGGAATCAGTACGGAATGCACTCCTTTGACCAGTGCATAATGGACCTTTACAAGCGTGGAATAATAGACCTTGAAACCGCAGTGAACTCTGCAACCAACCCCGACGAGTTCAGAATGAAACTCCGCGGAATCCAGCAGACGAGCGAGGTGGGCTGGGAGGCTTTCCAGTGATAAAAAAGGTTCTCATAGCAAACAGAGGAGAGATTGCTTTAAGGGTAATAAGGGCATGCAAGGAGCTTGGAATATCAACGGTTGCGGTTTATTCAGAGGCAGATAGGGATTCACTCCATGTAAGATTTGCGGATGAGGCTGTATGCATAGGACCTCCACCATCCAAGGAAAGTTACCTTGTAATACCAAGAATAATTGCAGCAGCAGAGATAACCAACGCGGATGCAATCCATCCTGGATATGGATTCCTTGCGGAGAATCCTGCATTTGCAGAGGCGTGCAGAGACAACGACATTATTTTCATAGGTCCTTCAGCGGAGGCAATAGAACTTATGGGAGATAAGGCAAAGGCAAGGGAGGTGATGGAAAGGGCTGGAGTCCCCGTTGTTCCCGGAAGTGAGGGGACGGTTGAGAGTGTTGAAGAGGGGCTTGAAGTAGCAAAGGAGATAGGGTTTCCTGTGATGATAAAGGCAGCAGCAGGAGGTGGTGGAAAGGGAATGAGAATAGCAAGGGATGAAAGGGAATTTGAGGCATCGTTTGGAATGGCGCAGGCAGAGGCAAAGGCGGCATTCGGGGATGGAAGACTCTATGTTGAAAAATATATTGAAAATCCAAGGCATGTTGAGATCCAGGTTCTTGCAGATTCTTATGGAAATGTTATCCATCTCGGGGAGAGGGAGTGCTCAATCCAGCGAAGACATCAGAAGCTTGTTGAGGAAGCTCCCTCCCCTGCCGTGGATGAGAAATTGCGAAAGAAAATGGGGGAGGTTGCGGTTAAGGGAGCAAAGTCCATAGGTTATGTGAGTGCAGGAACAATGGAGTTTTTACTTTCTCCTGATGGAGAATTTTACTTCATGGAGATGAACACAAGAATCCAGGTTGAGCATCCTGTAACCGAGCTTGTAACAGGAATAGATATTGTAAAGGAGCAGATAAAAATAGCCTCCGGTGAGAGGCTTTCAATAAAACAGAAGGACGTGAAGATATCAGGTCATGCGATAGAGGCAAGGATAAATGCAGAGGACCCGGATAAGGGATTCATGCCATCCACAGGGAAGATAGTTGCACTCCATCTTCCCTTAGGACCCGGGATAAGAATAGACACCCATATCTACCAGGAGTATGTGATACCCCCCTTCTATGACTCCTTACTCATGAAACTCATAGGATATGGAAGGGACAGGGAGGAGGCAAGACTGAGGTTAAAGAGGGCTCTTGAAGAAATGGTTATTGAGGGTGTGAAGACAACCATACCCTTCCATCTTAAGGTTGTTGAACACGAGGACTTCATAAAGGGAAATATAGATACAGGGTTCCTTTCAAGACTTGAATACGCTAAGGTCTAAACTCTTACTCTACGGGATAACAGACAGGAGATACATAAGGGACCTCAGAAGGGCAATAAGAGAGGCACTTGATGGAGGAGTAACTGCGATACAGATAAGGGAGAAAGAACTTGCGGATGGGGAACTTTTGAGGGAGGTGGAGGAGGTGAAAAGGATAATGGAAAGGTATGATGCACTTCTTTTTGTGAATGACAGACCTGACATTGCTGTTCTTTCAGGGGCAGATGGAGTTCACCTGGGCAAGGAGGACCTTCCGGGAAAGAGGGTGAAGGAAACCTTCGGGATTCTGGTGGGAAAAACCGTGAAAAGGATGGAGGACCTTGAGGAGGTGGATTACCTTGCCTGTGGTCCCTTTTTCCCTTCCTCCACAAAACCTGGAAGTTTGCTCCCCATTTCCTTTCTTCAGGAACTCACCGGGAAGGTCACAATCCCTGTGATTGCGGTTGGAGGTATAACCCATGAGAATGCTCATCTCGTTCTTGAAAAGGGTGCATGCGGAATTGCGGTATCCAGGTCCCTGTTTGAGGGAGATGTCTATGAAAATGCAAAAAAACTGAGAAAGGTGGTGGAGGAATATGTCGCTCATTAAGTATGCAACGAAAGAGATAACCTGCAAAATCGTTTACTATGGTCCAGGGAGGTCCGGGAAGACAACAAACCTGAAGTACATTCATTCAAGGGTCCCTGCAAGTAAAAAAACAGAACTCATGTCCCTTGCAACCGAGCGTGACAGAACCCTGTTTTTTGACTTTCTTCCCTTAGAACTCGGTAAATTTGGCGGTTTCACAACAAAATTCCAGCTGTACACCGTTCCAGGACAGGTTTACTACGATTCAACCCGGAGGCTTGTCCTGCAGGGAGCGGATGGGGTTGTCTTTGTTGTGGATTCACAGAGAGAAAGACTCCAGGACAATGTTGAGAGTTTTGAGAACCTGAAAGAAAACCTGGAGAAAAACGGTTTATCCATATACACCATCCCTCTTGTGATACAGTACAATAAGCGCGACCTTGACGACATAGTCCCGGTTCAGGAACTTGAGGAGATAATAAACGTGCTCGGGGTCCCATCCTTTGAGGCGATAGCAATAATGGGAAAAGGGGTTATTGAAACATTCAAGGCAATAGGTTCCATGGTCCTGCAGGTGATAAGAAAAAAACTGGAGGGAAGCGGTGGATGAGATAGTTGTTGCTCCTTACAATGAAAAACTTATAAAATTGCTGGATTTCATGAGGGATAATCCGGGTTATTACAATCCCATTTATATATCCGGTCCTTCAGGAATAGGAAAGAGTTTCATACTGAAGAAGTACTTTGAAAAACTTGATAATGCAAGAATAATAAGCAGCATGGACTTTGAACCTGAAAAGGTAGAAGAATATCTGTCGCACAGATTTTTTGGGGTGGAGGACCTTCAGCTAATCCATGAAACAAAGGAAATCATTCGCGGATTTGTGAGCCTCATTGACCATGCTCTTGAAAAGGACATTCAACTGGTATTCACCGGAGACAGACCCTATGAATTCCTCCCCCTTGATCCTTTAATAACCTCAAGGCTCGATGGCGGAATATCCATTGAACTTCCAGGTCTTGACCCTCGCTCCAGGGCAGTTCTTATAGCCCATCTCGGAAAGGACCTTTCCCCTGAACTCAGGGAAAAGATCATGGAAAAGGATATCACCAATGTGAGAAAGCTTATGGGAGAGATAAAGAAGGCGATGATAATGGGAACGGTTGAGGAGGAGAAAAGAGAGGAGGTAAAAAGGGAGGAAAAGCCCGTTGATGACTTCTCAACCTTTGTTGAATCGGTAAAAGAAAGCATTCCCGAGGAAATAGTAGAAACATCGGAAGAGGAGAGGTTGAGAGAGGAGTACCGTCAGAAGCTCTATGTATGGGAGATGAAGGGATTCAAAACCGATAGATTGAAACGAGCGATGGAAGGGAAACTTGAAGACCTCACAAGGGAGTTTGTATCCTTCACAACCGATGTCCAGAGGCTTATAGAACTCCAGCGACGGTATGGATGCCTGGATGTTTCTTTTCTTACTCCAGAGGAGATGAGAGAAATAGAGGAGAAACTCTTTGACCCTGATGCCGTGATGGAGCTTGAGGAGAAGATATCCCGTCTTGAGCGGATGATGGAGAGAAGAAAGGAGTATGCAAAGAATCTCTCAAGAGACCTCACACTTGACACGTTCAAAGTGACACCCTCAAATCAGGATGCATATGAGGTTCTTTCTCATCTTCTTTCATCCCCACTTGAGGGAGAAAATCCAATTGTTATTGTTGGTTCAAGGGGAACGGGTAAGACCCATCTTCTGAATGCATTTGCACTTGAATTGACAAAGAACTATCCAAATTTACTCGTTGCCTACCTTTCCTATCATACATTCCTTGCAGAGGGAGATACCGTGAGAACAAAATATCAGGATGCAAACATACTTTTCATAGACGATCTGCATCAGATAGTGATTCATGGATTTTCCAGAAATGCCTCCTATCTCATAAGCAGGGGAGTGAAAACGGGAAAGAGAATAATAGTTGGAACCGAACGTGCACCAGCATTTTTACCCATTGCGGAGGAGGTGAAGGATTTACTTCAAAAGGGAAAGGTTGTTTACCTCCAGTCCCCCGACCCCGAACTGAAGCGAATATTCATAGAAAAGATAGCATCAAGGTTTGAACTCTCGCTCTCTGAGGAAGAGAAAGAGGAAATGGTGAAAAAGATGAGGGGAGGGTTTTACGATATAGAGGAGCTCGTGGAGAAAATACTCTCAGGAGGCAGAGAAGAGGTGAAGGAGCCAATCCCTGAAAGGATAATATCCTTTGAGGAACTGGTTGAGGAAAAACCCGCCCCTGTTGAGGAGGAAGTGAAAAAGGTGGAGGGGCTCCTGCCCGAGTTGAAGGATCCATCAAAAAGAATGACAAAGGAGCCATAAAATGGCAATAATGGGTTCCTTAAAGGAAATGAGTTTGCCAGATGTCATTCAGATGCTCGCCCTTGGGAAAAAGAGCGGGGTCCTGAGTGTTACAAACCGGGAGAATTTTGCATACATTTACTTTGAGGATGGAAAGATAATTGAGGCAAGGCTTGTGAGCAAGGAGAACAGAATAGGAGAGATACTTCTGAAAAATGGAATAATCACCGAGGAGGACCTCAAAAGGGCGCTTGAAATCCAGAAGGAAAAAAAGATTCCCCTCGGTGATATCCTGGTTGAGGAGGGAATCGTTGATGAAGAAAAATTAAGGGATGGATTGAAGAAACAGATAGAGGAAACGCTTTTCACCCTTTTCACCTGGGAGGATGGATACTTCAATTTTGAACCGGAGGTCTACCCCCAGGAAAAGCGGGTCCACATCCAGGTGAATCCCGAGGATATACTGCTTGAGGCTGCAAGACTCTTTGACGAACTCAAAGTCACCAGACTCCCTGACAGGGACATGATTCTCATTCCTGAAAATCCCGATGTTGAGATGGATGAGAAGGAAAGAAGGATTTTCTCCTTAATTGATGGAAAAAGGTCTGTGGAGGAAGTCGTTGCAGCAAGCGGTGATGAAGAATTTGAGGTAATGAAGGTTATCATCTCTCTCCTGGGTAAAGGGGCAATAAGGGAGGGAGAGAAGAAAAAACTGACAAGGGAAAAAGAGCTTGCAAGAATAGGAGAACATGAAAATCTGGGGATTGCCTTTCTGGAGATGGACATGCTTGATGAGGCAGAAAGGGAGTTCAGAAGGATAGTTGAGATAGACCCATCTTCACTCTCAGGGAATTTCTATCTTTCTCTTGTGAAGTTCAGGAAGAAGGAATATGAGGAGGCGGAGAGATTGCTTAAAAAACTCATTGAGCTCGGACAGCGCAGACCAGGCGTATATGCAAATCTTGCATGTATTCTTGAGGCGCAGGAAAGACTTGATGAGGCAGAAAGGATTTTGACAGACGCCCTTCAGAACTATCCTGAGAACTTCCACCTGCTTCTCAACATGGGAATTATAAAACTCAAAAAAGGAAACCTTGAGGATGCCTTTTTATACCTTGAGAAGGCAAAGGAGATAGACCCTTCATCTTATCTTTCCTACTTTTACCTCGGCTATGTTCTTGCATCCATGGGAAAAGTAGCAGAAGCCCTGGACATGATGCTAAGGGGAGCCGAGCACAAGCCTCAGGACCCTGCATACTTTCACAACCTTGCAAGACTTTATGAGGAGACCGGAGAGCTTGAACGGGCAGAGGAGATGTACAAGCGTGCAATTGAAATGGATAAGGAATTTCTTCCCTCACTCCATGCACTTGCGGAGTTTTATTACAGGAACGGGTTCTTTGACCTCGCAAAGGAGGTTTATGAAACTCTTGCGGAAAAGGAGGAGAACTGGGAGGTATTCTTTAAACTTGGAAACATCTACTACCGGGATGGGGAAAAGGAAAGGGCAAAAACCGCATGGGAGCATGCACTCAAACTCAATCCTGAAAGTGAGATAATAAAGAAAAACCTGAAACTTGCAGAAGGATGAACGAGATTGAGTATCTCAAGGACACGCTGAGAAAACTCACGGGATTTGACGCAGAACACTACAAGGAAAGACCCTTCAAGAGAAGGGTGAGGGTGAGGATGAGGGCAAGGAAAGTAGAGAGTTTTAAGGAATATGCAGAGCTTTTGATGAGGGACAGAGAGGAGATAAGGAAACTCCTGGATACTCTTACAATCAACGTATCCCGATTTTTCAGAAATAAGGAAACATTTGACTTCATTGAAAAACACATCTTTCCACTTTTCCCGGATGGATTGAGGATATGGAGTGCTGGATGCGCAACCGGTGAGGAACCATACTCCCTTGCAATTTTACTCATGGAGAACAGAAAGGAAAAAAATTCAAAAATTCTTGCATCGGATATAGACGAGAATGCATTGAAAAAGGCACAGGAGGGAATTTATCCACTCCTTTCCTTTACCGAGACACCGGATTACATCAAAAATACTTATTTCATGGAGATAGAGGATGGAAAATGGGAGATAAAGGAAAGTGTAAAGGAACTGGTTGAGTTCCACTGCTTTGACCTTGCAAAAATTCCCGGAGATTTCCGGGATTTTGACATCATCATGTGCAGAAACGTCCTCATCTATCTTTCAAGGGAATTTCAGGAAAACCTCATAAGGGAGTTCCACAGAAGGCTTAAAGATGGAGGATTCCTCATCCTTGGGAAGGTGGAGATGCTTGTTGGGGATACCAGAGACCTTTTTTATGCACTTGAACCAAAAGAAAGGGTTTACCGGAAGCTATGAAGAAGATAGTGAGAATAGCAGACATGGCAGTGGGAAAGGCTCCCGAGGTTATCTCAACCTACGGGCTTGGTTCATGTGTTGCAGTCATTCTTTATGACCCCGATAAAAAGCAGGGAGGGGTCTTGCACTTTGTCCTTCCTGAAAGAATGAGAAAGAATACCGAGAATCCTTTGAGATATGGGGAAGACGGTGTGAGGATACTTATAAGGGAAATGGAAAGGATGGGCAGCAGAAAAGGCAATTTAAGGGCAAAGATAGTGGGTGGTTCCACCATGTTTGCCTCTTTCATAAAAAACCCTGAGGAGGCGATAGGAAAAAGAAATGTAAGAAAGGCAAGGGAAATACTTGAAAAGGAGGGGATAAGGATAGTTGCAGAAGATACAGGAGGAGACTACGGAAGGTCCCTTGATTTCTACCTGAACGATGGAAGGGTTGTTGTCAAGTCTTATGCAAGGGGGGAGAAGGTTATATGATAAGGGTTCTTGTGGTGGATGATTCTGCCTTTATGAGAAAGGTGATAAGGGACATTCTTGAGGAGGACCCAGAAATAGAGGTTGTGGGAACCGCAAGAAATGGAATACAGGCAATAAAACTTGTCAGGGAACTCAAGCCGGATGTTGTCACAATGGACGTTGAGATGCCAAAAATGAATGGGATAGAGGCTCTTGAGATAATAATGAAGGAAAATCCGGTACCCGTTATAATGGTGAGTGCATATACCAGAGAAGGGGCTGGAATAACCATAGAGGCGCTTGAAAAGGGGGCGTTTGATTTTGTTCCAAAACCTGGAGGACCCATCTCCCTCAACATGCACAGGGTAAAGGATATCCTTCTGGAGAAGGTAAAGGCAGGGGCTCTTGCAAACATAGAGCCCCTTTTCAGAAAAATAAAAAGTAAAAAAATAAGAAAGGGAGAGGCAAAGGAGACAAGGGATAAGATCGTTGTCATTGGAACGTCAACAGGAGGCCCGAGGGCGCTCTCTTTAGTCCTTCCCTCCATTCCAGAGGATTTTGAGGCTCCAATCCTTGTTGTGCAGCACATGCCAAAGGGATTCACGGAAAGTTTTGCAAAGAGACTGGATGAGGTGTGCAGGCTGAAGGTGAAGGAGGCAGAGGATGGGGAGCTGATAGAGCCGGGGAAGATTATAATAGCAAAAGGAGGGAAGCACATGGAGGTGGAGGAGGGCAGGATAAAACTCAAGGACACCCCTCCTCTGCATGGGGTTAAGCCTGCAGTGGACCCTCTCTTCATATCCGCTGCAAGACACTACGGGGAAAAGACCGTTGGAGTGGTATTGACCGGAATGGGAAAAGATGGTAAACTCGGGGTGGAGGAGATAAAGAGACACGGAGGGAAGGTAATAGTGCAGGACAGGGAAACCTCTGTTGTCTTCGGGATGCCGAAGGCGGCGATAAGCACAGGCAAGGTTGATGAGGTTCTTCCTCTTGGGAGAATAGCAGAGGGAATAGTGAGGATGGTGAGAGAATGACAGGGTTAAGGGAAAAGTTTGAAAGGATAAAGGCAAAAAAGGATAAAAAAGAGATAGAGGAGTTCCTCTCAGAACTCAGAAAGGCAAAGGAGGAGATAGAAAGACTGGAAAGGGAGGCAACCCAGTTGCTTGGGGGTGGGGAGGTTGCACGCTTCGCACACCTCATGCGCTCAACCCCTGTCAATCTCCTCACCCTGAAGGATAGGGGATGGAATCTCATAGTGAATGAGGAGTATGAGGAGGCAATAAAGGTTCTGAGAAAGGCATCGAAACTTGCACCACAGGACGTTGATATTCTTATTCTTCTCGGATGGGCATACACAAATGCAAAGAGATACGATGAGGCAATGGCAGTTTACCAGAGGATATTGAAAATGGATCCGAATAATGAAATGGCGCGGGTTAACCTTGGATACATAAGTTATCAGCTCGGAATATTTGGAGAGGCAATAGAAAGATTTTCAAGAATAATAAATACGGGAAAGGACAAAAAGGCAAAACTCTATGCCTGCTATTACATGGGAAGGGTATATCTGGATAGAGAAATGTACCGGGATGCGGTTGAATTCTTTGAGCGTGCAATTGAAATGGGACCCAATCTGTATGAGGCTTACTATTTCCTGGGAATAGCATACCGGAGGATGGGGAAAGAGGAAAAGGCAAAAGAGGTCTGGAACGAACTCATAAAGAGAAATCCTTACAACAAGTGGGCAGAGGCAGCAAAGGAGGCAATGAAATGATAGAGGAATACTGGGGGCTTAAGGAAAAACCATTCTCAAACACCCCGGATACACGGTTTCTTTACCGGACCGGTGAGTTTGAGGAGGCTCTTGCGAGGCTTCTTTACAACATAAAAGAGATAGGAGGGGGATTGACTGTGATAACCGGGGAGATAGGAAGTGGCAAAACATTTCTTGCCTTTGCACTCATGGAGAAACTCAAGGAAGAAGGATATCCTGTTGCACTCATAACCAACCCCACATTTTCTCCAACAGGACTTTTAAGGGAAATGGCGTATTCCTTTGGACTTGAAAAGGTTCCAAGATACAGAATGCAGATTCTCAAGCTATTGAGGGAGTTTCTTGAAAAGAACGGAAAGGTCGGGGTGCTCATCATTGATGAGGCGCAGATACTCAAACCATCCCTGCTTGAGGAGATAAGATTGCTTCTGAATCTTGAAACCCCGAAAACAAAACTTTTGCAGATAGTTCTCTTTGGACAGCCTGAATTGAAGAAAAAGATAAACCGGATGCCCCAGGTGCGTCAGCGCATAAATGTGAGATACCACCTCGGTCCAATGGATGAGGAAGAGACAGAGGGATATATCCTCCACCGATTGAAGGTTGCAGGATGCACACGCAGGATATTCACCGTTGATGCAATAAAGGAAATACACCGGTATTCAGGGGGGATACCCAGGGTTGTGAATAATCTTGCGCAGAATGCACTTTTTGTTGGATACGTTCAGGAGAAGAATGAAATAGATGCTGAGATAATAAAGGATGTTGCAGCAGACCTTGAAATGGAGGAAGAGGAATGAAGAAGAAAAGGAAGGTGAGCTTTAAAAAGGTTCTTCAGGAGGAAACAGAAAGAAAGGAAAAGAAAGAGGAGAAAAGAGAGCCTGAAAAAATAGAGGTGGAGAAGAAAGTTGAGGTAAAAAGGGAGGAAGCCGAATCCCGGAAGGCAGAGATAAAACCCCCGGAAAAAAAGGTTATAGAGGAGCCTGCAAAAAAAGAGCGCCCCGAGATTTTTGAGGTGGTTATATTCCCTCTATCTTCTGAACTCTACGCAGTCCCTGTGGATGTGGTTGAAGAGATAGTGAACTTTCGTGAACTTATATTTGTTCCAAATCTCCCATCGTACGTTGCGGGATTGATGGAATTGAGAAACTTTATTATCCCCATAATAGACCTCATGGAGAAATTTGGTTTTGAAAGGAAGGTTAAAAGGGAGGAGTCTTCAATCCTTATAATAAATATAAAGGGAAACCCCATTGGATTTCTTGTGGAAAGGATATCAAGCATAGAAAAATTCCGCTCGGATGAAATACTTGAACTTCCTCCGGTTTTCTCGGAGGATGAGAAAAGATACCTTGAGGGGTTACTCAGAAAGGAGGAAAAACTCATTGTTCTTCTCAATCCTGACGGACTGCTCACACGTGAGGAACTTGCATCCCTTCAGGAGTTAAAAAAGGAGAGGATATGAGGAAAGTAATAAACAGGTTTATTCTCCTGACAAATGGGATTGCATTTCTTGTTGGAGTTCCATCCGTCATATGGCTGTTCCCGATAATTGCAGAACTTTCACACAAAGAAACCCTGGCGGTTGCAAGGTGGGGAGGGCTTTTGGCAATTTTACTCGCAATAGAGTACGACCTTCTCCACCGCTGGAGGATGGAGAAAATACTGAAAAACAGGTCATTTGAGTCTTTTCTTTTAACCCCCATCATCTCATCCCTTCATCTATTCCTCCATTATTTTGGTGTGGTTTCTGTTGTGGCAATCATCCTGAAAATCTTATATAAAACCTCAGGGATTTATCTTGCAAGAGGAATAGGTGGAGGGCTTGCTATAGGTCTGATGGTAGCCCTTTTTGCATACAGCATTGCCCACCTCATCCTGCTTCCGGAGTTCAACAAAATAAGTGAAAGGGTCAGGACCAGAAAACTCATGCTTCTGCCCAAACTTTCCATAGGGCTCTTTGTCTCTCTTTTCTTCATGCTCTTCACAGGATACCTCATCTCCCGTTCTGCATGGGGATGGATATTCGCAGCTCTCCCCTTAGGTGGCGCTGCCCTTTTCCTCATTCTTCTCCTCACCCCTTTAAAAACCCTTCTCTCCTCCTTCCGGAGCCTTGGGGAGGAAAATCCTGACCTCACAAAAAGGCTTGTCCTCAGAACAGGAGATGAGTTTGAGGAGCTTGCAGAGTGCTTTAATGAATTCACTGGAAGAATAAAGGAAATCGTGCGGTCCATAAAAGAGGATTCAGACACAATAAAGGGAATCTCAGAGAATCTTTCAAGTTCTTCAGAGGAGGCAGGGGCATCTCTTGGTGAGGTTGCAAAGAGTGTGGAAGAACTTGCAGGGGAGGCGCAAAAATCATCCCAGAGGGTTGAATCAATAAGATACGAGGCAGAAAAGGTTGCATCCCTTGCTCAGAGCATAGATACCCAGATGAAGATGGCACTCTCTTCCTCTTCCAGTGCAAACAGGCTTGCATCGGAGGGTCAGGAAGGTGCTGAGCGTGCTGTCTCTGTTATGGAGGACATATTTAAAGGAACAGGAGAGGCGGCAAAAAAGATGGAAAACCTGATAAAAGCATCCCAGGAGATTCAGGGAATAACATCTTTAATCTCGGAAATATCTGAACAGACAGACCTGCTTGCATTGAATGCCGCTATTGAGGCAGCAAGGGTTGGGGAGCAGGGCAAGGGATTTGCTGTTGTTGCGGAAGAAATAAGAAGGCTCGCGGTTGAGACCGCAAACTCGGTTGAGAAGGTCGGGAAGATAGTGGAAAATATAACCTATGCACTCAGAGAGGTGGGGGATGCAATAACCAGGAATGCGGAAATGGTGGAGAGAGGAATGGAAATGGTGGAGGAGACGAAGAAGAAACTGGAGGAGATAGCAAAATCAATAACCTTAACAACCACGATGGTCAAGAATGTTTCAAAGGCTGCGGGAGAGCAGACAGACTCAATAAACAAACTCTTTGGTTCTGTTGAGGACATGATAAATATATACGCCTCAACTGCTGCAAGCATCCAGGAAATCTCTGCATCCCTCCAGGAACAGATGGCATCCATGGAGGAACTCCAGGCGATGGCGCAGCATCTCATGGAACTTTCAGAAAAAATGGAAAAGGGAACAAAAAGATTCAGAATAGAATGAAGGCTCTTCTTTTTTCCTTAGGGGAGGAATTGCTCGGGATACCCATCGAAGAGGTGAGGGAACTTGTAAGGATAAAGGAACTTGAACACCTCCCGAGACAGCCAAAGTGGATAAAGGGGATAATAAAACACAGGGAAAAGGTCTATCCCGTTGTTTCCCTCTCATCCATTCTTGTGCTTGAGGAACCTGAAAAGCTCATAGGTCTTGTTCCCTATCGCGACCTTCCGTTCATCCTGGGAATAGGAAACATCCTGGGAATATTTGATATCGAACTCAGGGCGGAACGCATGGACCTCCTTCCCTCTGAATACATGCTCGGGATAGGTGAACACGAGGGAAAACTCGTTCTCATCCTAAACATTGAGAAATTGCTTGAAAAAAGAAGGCTCAAAAGGCTTGAGAAAATCTCAAAGAGGAAGTAATCTCCTTCTCTCTCTTTGTGGAACAGGCTACATAAAAGGCGGTGGAACACTTGCATCCCTTGAGGTTCTTCTCCTCCTCTTTTTCTTCCCCTCTTTTTCCATTTATCTCTTTATCCTCTCTCTCCTCACAGGAGTTGTTTTAACATGGAACATGGAGGACAGGTCCTGGATAGTTCTCGACGAGGCATGTGGAATGTCTCTTGCACTTGTCTTTCTCAAAAAAAATCCATGGCTTTATCTTTCTGCCTTTTTACTCTTTCGTGTGTTTGATATATGGAAACCTCCTTTTTTAAAGAAACTTGAAAAAT
Organism: bacterium; assembly: GCA_029258725.1. Classification (GTDB taxonomy): domain Bacteria; phylum Hydrothermota; class UBA3072; order JAPDKE01; family JAPDKE01; genus JAPDKE01. Next base: position 16,859 of record JAPDKE010000039.1, read on the forward strand.
TAAAAGGAGGGATTATGTGGGACGATGTTGTTGCAGGTGCAATTGCAGGTATTTTAACCTCAACAGGGGAGGTGATATGGAGGCATCTTTACTTGTGATAGGGGATGAGGTTGTGAGTGGGCTTGTTAAAGAAATAAATATAACCCTGCTTTCCAGGATACTTGAAAAATACGGTATTAAGGTGAGGATGGGATTATGCGTAAGAGACCATCCGGATGAGATAAAAAAGGGACTTGATGTCCTGATGAAACAGACAGAACTTGTAATCCTCACAGGTGGTCTGGGTCCAACACCAGATGACATAACCTTAAAAACCGTGAGTGAATATTTTAACCTCTCCCTCGTTGAATCCCCGGAACTTCTTTCCTCTCTTCCCTGTAAGTTAAGGACCCAGGCAATGGTCCCTGAGGGTGCAGAATATTTCAAAAATCCATATGGAACAGCCCCAGGATTTCTCATTGAGAAAGAGAAAAGCAGAATAATCCTTCTTCCAGGCGTTCCATCCGAGGCAGAGGCAATTTTACCGGAAATTCTTGAATACATGGGATTGAAGGAGGAAAAAATAAAGGTGGTGATAAGAACATTTGAAATACCTGAGGTAAGGATTCTTGAGGTTCTATCCGCGGTTCTATCTCCTCAGGAAATAAAGGGGCTTTCCTTCCTTCCTGGAAACGATGGGGTGAGGATATGGATAAAGGAGGGAGACGTTGAGGATATAAGGGAAAGGATATACGATGTCCTTGAAGATTACATCTATGGTGAGGGGGATGAGACACTGGAAAAAGTTGTGGGAAGAATGCTTAAAGAAAGAGGGTTTACCCTTGCATGCGCTGAATCATGCACCGGAGGGCTTTTAATGGACCTCATAACCAATGTTCCAGGAAGCTCTGAATACTTCATGGGAGGGATTGTTTCGTATTCAAATGAGTCAAAGATAAGGGAACTCGGGGTGAGGAGAGAAAGCCTTGAAAAACACGGAGCGGTGAGTGAGGCTGTTGCAAAGGAGATGGCACAGGGAGTAAGAGAACTCTATGGAACGGACTTTGGTCTTTCAACAACAGGGATTGCAGGTCCAACGGGAGGAACCGGAGAAAAACCTGTTGGACTTGTCTGGATGGGAATATCCGCCCGGGATGAAACAAGAGCACAGCGCAGGGTGTTTAAAGGTAAGAGAAGGGATGTGAAGGAAAAGGCAGTGTATTTTGTTCTTAACATGTTGAGAAAATACATACTTGACTTGGAAAGAACTTCTGGTTAATATGGAGCCATGAAGGTCCTGGTTGTTGGTTCCGGAATCGCAGGGATTGTCGCCTCCGTTGAGGCGGCAGAAAAGGGGCATGAGGTTGTACTGGTTGAGAAAAAACACTTTGCAGGAGGTATGCTCCCCAGGCTTGATATTCAGTTTCCAACCGATGCATGTGGGGCATGCCAGATTTATCCATTTACAGGGGAATTTCCCGATTACTGTTTGAAAAGGCTCTTCCATCATCCAGACGTAAAGGTTATAACCGGAGGGGAGATAGAGGAAATAGAGGGTGAGGGTCCATTTAATGTGAGGATAAAAATAATCCCGAGGGGAGTAAATGAAGACTGCACTGCGTGCAGGAAATGCGAGGAGGTGTGCCCTGTTCCGGGGGCCATTTACATGGAGTATCCCAGGCCGCACCCGGTTAGATTTGCAATAGACTGGGACAGGTGCACCCGGTGCGGAAAGTGCGTTGAGGTTTGCCCTGAGAATGCAATAGATCTTGATGAGGAGGAAAAAACAGAAGAAATTGAGGTTGACGCAATAATTTACACAACGGGATTTGAGGAGATAGACCCCGAAACCCTTAAAGAATATGGATATGGAAAGTATCCGGATATTGTGACATCCATTGAGTTTGAGGAGATGCTTTCCGGAATGGGAGAATTTAAGAGACCTTCTGATGGAAGGGTTCCTGAAAAAATTGCCTTTATCCAGTGTGTTGGTTCAAGGGATGTGAGGAGAAATCCAGATTGCTCATGTGTATGCTGCATGTTTACCCTGAAGGAGATACATTTGCTCAAAAAACATTATCCTCAGACGCAGGCAAAGGTATTTTACATGGACATGAGAACCTATGGAAAGGGATACTACCGGTACTTCCTGAATACCGATGCGGAATTCATTCCCGTGAGAACTCCAGGAATATGTGAGAGGGAGGGGAAACTCATACTCAGATACGAAAAAGATGGTAAATTTCATGAGGAGGAGTTTGACCTGGTTGTCCTCGCGGTTGGAGAGAAGAGAACATTTGAGCACGAAACCCATCCGTTTATTCCTGTGAAGGCTCAGGAGGGGATATGGGTTGCAGGGAGTGCCTCTGGTCCCAAGGACCTTGCAGATACCGTTGTTTCCTCACTTGCCGCAACCTCATTCCTTCCTGCAAAACCAAAGGAAATTGAGGAGAAAAAAGAAGGGAATACCGGGGTTGTTGTATGCACATGCAGTGGGGTTATACCATGGGGTTTTGAAAATCTCAATCCCGGGGTTCCCTGGATAAAGGTGGAGCATCTTTGCAGGAGAGACAGGGAGAAGGTAAAGGCGTGGATTGAAGAGAATGAGATAAAGAGACTTGTGCTTGCAGGATGCACCCCCTATGTCCTTTACAGGATTGCCCGGGAACTGGGGGTTTCCGGAATATTTGTGAACATAAGGGAGGGGATACTCTGGAGGGGTGGAACGGAGGAGAATGCAAGGGAGGAGATAGAGAGGGCAGTAAGAAGAGTGCTTGGTAAGGAGGAAAAGGAAGTATGGTTTGAGCCTGTGAGGAAGGTGCTTGTTATAGGCGGGGGGATAGGTGGTCTTGTGGCGGCAAAGAATATTGCTGAGCATGGAATTCCTGTGGTTCTTGTTGAGAAAGAAAAACTGGGTGGAAGGGGATGGAAGGTTAAGAGGTTGCTTACCGGTGAGGAGGTAAGACCCTGGCTTTCCTCCCTTATTGAGGAGGTTAAAGAAAAGGTTGATGTGAGAGAGGGTGTTGAGGTTAAGGGTGTAAATGGGGCGCTCGGGAATTTCAGGGTTGAGTTTTCCGATGGAAGTGAGGATACATTTGGAGCCGTGGTTGTTGCAACCGGAGCGAAGGATTATACACCGGAGGAGTATGGGTATGGAAAAGATCCAAAGGTAATAACCCAGACGGAGTTTGAGGAAAAACTGGAAAAAGAGAAGCCTGGAACGGTTGTCATGATTCAGTGTGTGGGTTCAAGAAATGAGAAAAGACCTTACTGCTCAAGGGTTTGCTGTTCCCAGGCAGTAAAGAATGCATTGAGATTGAAAGAAATTTCTCCCTCTTCCAGGGTATTTATCCTCTATCGTGATATGATGATGTATGGAAAAAAGGAAAGGCACTATACAGAGGCGAGGGAAAAGGGAGTTATATTTATAAGGTATGAGGAAGAGCCACAATGGGATGGGGAGAGGGTGGTGGTGAAGGACCTTATCCTGGGTGAAGAGATAGAGATAAAGCCTGACTATCTTGTCCTTTCAGCGGGAATGGTTCCTGAGAATTCCCTTGCCGAGATTCTGGGAATAGAACTTACCGAGGATGGATGGTATAAGGAGATGAATCCGAAGTTCAAGCCTCTTGAGGCGCGACCCGGAATATTCCTAGCAGGGAATGCACAGGGTCCCGGGGATATACCTGAAACCGTCACAAAGGCACTTGGGGTTGTGGCTTCTGTTGTGAGGATTCTCTCAGGACCTGTTAAGGCAAAGGGAAGGATATCCATCACGAAAGAGAGGATATGTGCTGGATGTGGAATATGCGTGGATGTCTGTCCTTATGGAGCAAGGTATCTTTTGGAGGAGAGGAAAATAGCAGGGGTTCATTACCATATATGCCAGGGATGCGGTACATGTGTATCCGCATGTCCTTCAGGGGCATGTGAACTGACCGAGATGGGAAGCAAAGTAATGATGGAGGTTCTGAGATGATTTCCTTTGATAAACTTGACCCCTCCTTTCCGCAGGAGGTGATGAAGGAGCCGGGAGGGGAGTATCTTTTGAGGTGTTTTGCATGCGGGACATGTGCTGCCACATGTCCGGTAAGGGAAATAGAGGAGACCTACAATCCCAGGAAAATAATAAGGATGGTTGTGCTGGGAATGAGGGATGAGGTTCTGAAAAGTGATTTTATCTGGCTGTGCAGTGCATGCTACATGTGCCAGGAGAGATGTCCGCAGGATGTCAGGATAACCGAGCTCATAAATGCGATAAAGAATGTTGCGGTGAAGCATGGATATATTCATCCCTCCTATACTGCACAGCTCGATGCCCTCAAAAACTTCTCACGCCTCTACGAGGTTGGAGAATTTGAGAACAAGAAAAGGGAACGCATGGGGCTTCCTGCACTTGATGTAACCAGGGCATCCGATGTCGTGGAACTCCTGGGAGGTGAGGGATGAGGTATGCCATATTCCTGGGATGCACGGTCCCTGTAAGGGCTCAGAATTATGAAATTTCGGCAAGAAAGGTGTGCGAGGCACTCGGGATAGAACTGGTTGACCTTCCCCAGTTCAGGTGCTGTGGTTATCCTGTAAAATCCGTTGATTTTGAAAAGTTCGTTTTACTTGCTGCAAGGAACCTTGCGATAGCGGAAAAGGAGAATCTTCCTATTTTAACCCTGTGCAACGCATGCACGGTAACCCTCACCGAGGCAAATGAGGAGTTGAAGCATTCGGAGGAGTTGAAAAAGAAGGTAAATGAGAAACTTTCCAGGTTCGGCCTTTCCTATGAGGGAAAGGTTGAGGTGAAGCATATTGTAAGGGTTCTTTATGAGCTCAAGGATAAAATAGAGATAAAGAGAAAGATAGAGGGGTTTAAGGCTGCAACTCACTATGGATGTCATTATTCAAGACCCTCCCTTGTTTATGAGTTTGATGACCCTCAGTATCCCCATACCCTTGATGAACTCGTTGAACTCACAGGGATTGAGGTTGTTCCCTATGAGGAACCGTATCTCTGCTGTGGGGGTGGGTTGCTTGGGATAAAGGAGGACCTCGCTTTGAGACTCACAAAGAAGAAACTTGACCGGATAAAGGGAAAGGTGGATCTGCTTGTATCCATCTGTCCCTTCTGTTCCATCATGTACGAGGGAAATCAGAAAAAGATTGAGAAGCAGTTTGAGGTTGAATACGGAATTCCTGTTGTTTACTATACTCAACTGCTTGGACTTTCTCTTGGATTCTCACCGGACGAGCTCGGGTTCAAACTCCAGCGAATAAAGCCAAGAAAACTCATGGAAACCTTCAACGCGTAAAAAAGGAGGGATTATGGCAGATGTTCAGGGATATAGCCTTCCTGATGACCTTTATTATCACAAGGAACACATGTGGGTGAGGGTTGAGGGTAACAAGGCTGTTGTCGGGATGGACGATTTCTCCCAGAAACTTGCGGGAGAACTGAGCTATGTGGAGCTTCCCGGGGAGGGGGATGAGGTCTCCCAGGATGAGGTTGTTGGAACCTATGAGACGGGTAAGTGGATGGGTAAACTCTATGCACCCGTCTCAGGGACTGTTGTGAAGATAAATACCGAGGTTGAGGATGAACCATCCCTGGTGAATGAGGACCCTTATGGGAAGGGATGGCTCTTTGAGATTGAAATGTCCAATCCTGATGAGGTAAACAACCTCATGCGTGGAGAGGCTGCAGTAAAGTGGCTTGAGGAGGAGATAAAGAAGCATGTTAAGTAAAAAGAAAGGGGTGGGACAACCCACCCCTTTTCTCAGCATTGTAATTCCCGCCTATAACGAGGAAGAAAATATAAAAGACGTCATTGAGAAATCTGTAGAATTTGGCAAAAAACTGGGGAAACCCTGCGAGGTGATTGTAGTAGATGATGGAAGTAAGGACAGGACTTTCCATATTTGTAAAGAACTGGCAGAAAAATATCCGGAGCTCAGATGCATAAGGCATGAGAGAAATAAAGGAAAGGCCGGGGCACTGAAGACGGGGTTTAAAGAAGCAAAGGGAGAGTATATTTTTTATACTGATGCAGACAATCAGTATGATATAAACGAACTGCTTCAATATATCAATCTGTTTGGAAAATACGATATTCTCAGTGGATACCGGTTGAATAAAGCGATTTCCCCATTCCGCAGGTTTGCTTCCTGGCTGTATAATGTAATAGCAAGAAAATTGCTTGGAGTGAAGGCAAGGGATATTGAGTGTGCTTTTAAGGTTTTCAGGTCGAAAGTGATAAAAAATATCCCTATCAAAACCAAGGGATTTATGGTGGAAACCGAAATACTTGCGCGGGCTACCGTGTGCGGGTACAGTATCCACGATATTCCGGTGCATCATTACGCAAGAAGGAAGGGAAAGACAGCGGTTAGCCCATTAAAGGAAGCGTTGCGTTCTCTTCTAGGGCTTTATCTTATCAAAAAGGAAATTTTGAAAATAAAGAAATAAAAAGGAGGATGCAATGCTTTTTCTCTTTCTCTGTCTCTGGTGGAATACCTCATGGAAATTCCGTATGCCACTTTATATAAAAACGGACACCATCTATCATGATGCGGTGGTGAAGGTCTCTTTGGATTACTTTCCCTTTCATCTTTATCATCCTGATGGAAATGAATTGAGGGTGGTCCATCATAATAAGCTTCTTCCATTCTGGAGAGAACGCTGGGAAGAAAATGGTATTAGAGTATGGATAAAAATGGATACTCTTAAACCGGTGGATACTATTTACTTTTACTATGGAAATCCTGATGCGGAGGATGTTTCGGATCAGAATGCTATTCTTGTCTTTTATGATGACTTTGAAGATGAAGATGTAAGTGACTGGGTAGTGGGAAATAACTCCCCAGAAATTGAGCCCGCGGTTGAGGATGGAAGACGTGTTATAAAAATCTATGCTGACAGGAACTGGGAGTGGGTTTACAGGAGATTAGCGGTACTGGTTCCTTTTACAGTGGAATTTGACCTGAAATGGGCATCAGGCTCCATAGGGCTCATGCTGAGAAGGGACGGAGAATGTACCACAGGATACAGGGATGCGGAAATATACGGAGATTGCTATGCTCATTATGTGAGTTTTAATGGGTATTCAAACTATCCAGGACAGCATCCCGCAACCCCGTGGAAGGATTCCCTCTGGCACCATGTAAAATTTGAGGTAGATATTACGGAAATAAGAATATTTGTGGATGATAGTCTGGTAAGAACCTGGAATGGCCCTTCACTGGATGATATCTGTCTAAATCAGATATGCGTTGAAGCCCACCGTAACTGTGGAAACGGAATAGGATTTTTTGACAATATAAAGGTGATACCTTCCCCCATTTCATGCACCATCACCCCGGGAGAGGAGGAATTTCTTCTTCCTTTTGTTATCTTCCCTGATACCTTTTTCTTCATCTCTCCTGGAGATACAATTGAATATTCCTTTCTTGTCCTTTCGGATACCACAGACCCAATACGCGTAAACTTTGAAACCTATCACACCTCTTCGGGCTGGAAAGACACGATACTCCTTGAGGATACCGACTTTGATGGAAGACCGGATGGAGGAACCTTTGAGGACTCTCTCTACGTTCCGGTAAGAATATATTCTCCTCTGGAAGAAGGGGTTGACACCTTTTACCTTGCAGGATTTCTGGATGACAAATCCGATACCGCGATGGTTTTCATCTACTCCACAGCAAGTAAATTTTCCATCTCAACCCCCGAAACTCTTTACTCTGCAGAGGTAAATGAGGGAGTTGATGTTCCTCTTATCCTTTCCGTTCCTCTCATAACCTCGGATGTGTCTTTAAGACTTGAAGGAAATCTCTCAGGATGGGAGCTCTCTCCGGGAGAGGGTGTGGAGGTTGAAGATAGTATGTTTGTTGTTCGCATGGTAAACGGGGTTGATACGGTGTATCTGCATTTCACACCCCCCTATGAGGGAATAGTTGCTCCATCGTTAACTCTTGATTGCATTGCATCCCTTTTATCTCCATCATATCTCATGGATACATGCCGGATAAAACTTACTGCATGGGGAGAGGTGCAGATACACAACTATCCAAATCCCTTCTCGGAAAAGACCACCTTCGTCTTCTATCTCCCTGACCTTATGCCCGTGGACCTCACCGTTTACACAAGGGATGGGAGAAAGGTCATAACCCTCATCCACGGAGAGATGGGGAAGGGAATGCATACGGTTGAATGGGATGGAACAAATGCAGCAGGAAGAAAAATTGCGCCAGGGGTCTATCTTTACATCCTTAAGGCAGGAGGAAGGAAGATAATAAAAAAGGCAGTGAGGTTGCCATGATATTGATGTTATTCTTCACCGGAGAATGGGCATTCCCCCAGACACTTTACGATATTCCCGCAAGGGAAATAGCAATGGGTGGGGTATCCGGCATAACAGGTAGTCCGGGGGCTGTCTGGTACAATCCAGCTGCTCTTGGGAACCTGGAACATTCTTCCCTTTCTATCACAGGAGAACTCAGGAGTTACGGGGAGATGAATGGTGGAATATTCTATTTCTACCATGAAGACCTGTCTTCTTCAGGAATATTCCTGGTGGTAAATCAGATGCAGGGAATAGAACTCTGGAGTGAGGAAAATGAATCCCTTGGAACAGCATCCTCCAAAAGCTTCCTTGTAGCCTTTCCCATTGCCTATACATTCAGCAAAAATCTCACAATGGGAATTCTCTGCAAGTACATCTCTGAAAATCTCATAGAAACATCCCTTACAGCCCTTTCCGGGGATGCGGGTCTCCTTCTTTCCTTCCCCCCATTCCATGCAGGAATATCGGTAAGAAACGTGTATGGGGTTATACACAACATAAAATGGACATCTCCTTTAAGAGAGATAAGGGTGGCATTTGCAAGGGAAAGTGAAAATCTTACCGGAGAAATGGACCTTTACTGGAGGGGAAATTCTCCAGGAGTTTCTCTCGGTGTGGAGTATATGGCAGAGTGGGTGTATCTCAGGGCAGGATTTTCATGGCTGGACACATGGAGGATATGCACGGGTCTGGGAGTAAAGGAGGAAAATTTCTCCCTTGATCTCGCATTTACCGTAAACGACCTTTCCTACCGGACGTCCTTCTCCTTTACCTGGTTTATGTCTCATTAAATGACTTTCATTCCTTTTTTACCCTTATCTCTATCCTCTCAATGTATTCAGTCTTTCCTTCCGCAATCTCCACGTAAACCCCCTGAAATCTCAAATCCTTCTTTGCCGGTTCAAATTTTCTGGGCAACTGTTTTATTATCCTTTCTATTGCGATTTCCTTTTTCATTCCTATAACCGAATCAAAAGGACCTGTCATTCCGACATCGGTTATAACCCCTGTTCCTCCCGGAAGAATGGCCTCATCTGCTGTTGGAACATGGGTATGGGTTCCAAATATTGCAGCAACCTTCCCGTCCATGAAATGAAAAAAGGCTATCTTCTCAGCGGTTGCCTCTGCATGAAAGTCAATAACAATATTTTCAACCTCCTCTCTTAACTTCTCAACAATATCTCTTCCAACCCTGAATGGACAGTCTATTGGGTCCATGAAGACCCTTCCCTGTAAATTCACAACCCCGAGTTTTTTCCCGTTCTTTTCGATAATGCAGTATCCCCTTCCCGGCGCTCCAGGGGGATAGTTTGCGGGTCTCAGGACCCCTGAACACTCCTCTATCTCCTTTATAAACTCCTTCCTGTCCCACACATGATTTCCAGTGGTTATGCAGTCTATTCCGTATGAATGGAGTTTCCCCACTATATTTTTTGTAAGCCCAAATCCGCCTGCTGCATTTTCCCCGTTTGCTATTACAAAATCAAGTTCCCTTTCCTTTATGAGTTGAGGAATAACCCGGGAGGCAACATACCTCCCGGGCTTTCCTATTATATCCCCAACAAAAAGAAGTTTTATCTTACTTTGCGTATTCAACAGCCCTCTTCTCCCTTATAACCGTCACCTTTATCTGCCCCGGATACCTCAGTTCCCTCTGAATCTTCTCTGCAATCTCGGATGCAAGTGTGGATAGGTCCTCATCAGATACCCTGTCAGGCTCCACTATTATCCTTATTTCTCTTCCCGCCTGCATTGCATAAGCCTTCCCAACACCATCAAATGAGGATGCTATCTCCTCAAGTTTCTCCACACGCTTTATGTATGCCTCAAGGGTCTCCCTTCTTGCTCCCGGTCTTGAGCCTGAAATTGCATCCGCGGCCTGAATCAGAACCGCTATAGGGCTTTCAGGCTCAACCTCCTCATGATGTGCGGCAACAGCATTAACAACCACAGGATCCTCCCCATACCTTCTCAGGATATCCGCACCTATGAGTGCGTGCGTCCCCTCGTGGTGCTGGTCAAGTGCCTTTCCGATATCGTGCAGGAGACCTGCACGCTTTGCAGTCAAAACATCAAGTTTCAGCTCCCCTGCCATTATCCCTGCAAGGTATGCAACCTCCTTTGAATGCAATAGAACATTCTGCCCGTATGAGGTCCGGTACTTCAGCCTTCCAAGGAGCTTTTTTATCTCAGGATGAAGGTCAGGAATACCGAGTTCAAGTGCCGTCTCCTCACCCACATTCCTTATTATCTCCTCCATCTCTTTCTTGGTCTTCTCAACAACCTCCTCAATCCTTGCAGGATGTATCCTTCCATCCTTTATGAGTTTCTCAAGCGCAATCCTTGCTATCTCCCTTCTTATCGGGTCAAAAGAGGATATCGTGACCGCCTCCGGTGTATCGTCAACAATAACCTCAACTCCGGTAAGGGTTTCAAATGTCCTTATATTCCTTCCCTCTCTCCCTATTATCCTTCCCTTCATATCATCGTTTGGCAGGTCTATGACAGATACCGTGGTCTCAACCACATGGTCCGTTGCACACCTCTGTATTGCCTCTGATATTATTCTCTTTGCCTCCTTCTCCGCCTCCTCCTTTGCCTTCTCCTTTATCTCCCTTATAAGCTGCGCCGCCTCACGCCTTGCCTCATTCTCAAGACTGGAAATGAGCATCTGTTTTGCCTCCTCCCTTGTCATTCCTGAAATCTCCTCAAGTTTTTTCGTCTGCTCCTCAATGAGCTGTGTGTATCTTTCCTCCTTCGCCCTTACAGCCCTTTCGCGTTGCTGGAGTTCCCTTTCCCTTCGGTAGAGTTCCTGTTCCTTTTTTCCAAGGAGTTCCGACTTTCTGTCAAGAGCATTTTCCTTCTCCATTATCCTTCTTTCCCGATGCTGCAGGTCCTTCTTTACACTCCTTGTCTCCTTCTCAAACTCAATCCGCATCCTGTCAAGGGTATCCCTCGCCTCCCTCCTCGCCTCTTCCTTTATGTGCTCTGCCTCGCGCTTTGCCTCGGAGATTATATCCTCTGCCGATTTTAACGCCTCTTTTCTCTTTTTCTCCTTTATCTTATCGGAAAGAATGTAACCAAGAAGGAAGAAAATCCCTGAAAAGAGCAGAAGAAGGATGATAAATACAAGAACGTTCATGCTCCACCTCTCTTTCTATTTCCAGGAGGGGAGCCTTTTATGGGAGAAGTTCCCTGAGCTTCTTTATCTTCTTCTCAAGCCTGAATATTCCCTCCGCAAGATTGAGGGAGAGAAGGACCGCAGCCCTTGTATCCGATATGTAAGGGTCCTTCTCCTTTATATTCCTCAGAAGACCGTCCACACGGGAGGCAATCTCTCTTGCCTCCTCCTCGGGACGGTCGGTTATCAATCTATATTCCTGACCCATTATTTTCACTTCTATCTTTCTCTCCATAAAAGGCTCACCCCTCTATCTGTTTTAGTTTTTCTATAAGTTTCTCTATGCGCTCCCTGACCTCCCTCTCCCTCTCCCTTGCCTCCTCAAGTTCGCGCCTGAGGGAGGCATTCTCCTCCCTGAGCCTTCTAAGCTCATCAATTGCAGCATCTATTATCCTTTCCAGTTCCTCAAGTGAAGTCATCATAGCCTCCTTAACTCTATTCCTTCATCTTCAAGCTTCCTTATTATCTCCTGAACCTCATGCTCAACCTCATCGTCCGTGAGGGTTCTTTCCGGGTGTCTGAACACACATGAAAAAGTCATGCTCGTGTATCCTTCGGGTATATTCTTTCCCCGGTATATGTCTATAACCTCAACACGCTCAAGATAAGTGGCTTCTCTTATAACCCTCAGGACATCCTCGCATCTCTTTCCTGCTGGAACTAAGAAGGAGAGGTCTCTCTTTATATGCGGGAACCTGGGAAGAGGAACAAACTCTTCAGGCTCTCTCAGCTCAAGCAGGGATGCGTCAAGTTCAAAACCATACGCATGCTCAATCTCATATCTCTCAACAAGTTCCCTCTTTATCTCACCCAGGTATCCGTAACACCTTTCATTTACCCATACTCCCAGGCATGTGCCTTCATCAAAAAGCGGGTCCTTTTCATCCCTGAGTTCAAAAGGAATCCTCATCAGAGTAAGAAATTCCTCCACCGCTCCCTTAACATCGTAGAAATCGTATTTCCTTCCAGAATACCAGGTCTTTTTCTCCTCACCCACAAAGAGTCCTGCAATCTTTATCCTTTCTTCCGAGAGGAACACCTTTCCAGCCTCAAATATCCTTATGTCTCTTATCTGGTGGTTAAGATTGTACCTTGCCACTGAAAGAAGCCCCGGGATAAGGGTCGTGCGCATAACGTTTTTCTCAGGCCACATGGGATTTTTCAGCCTCCTTCCCTTCCTTCTCTCATCCTCTTCAGGCAGGAACGCAACATCCTCTGGATTCATGAACGGAATTGGATAGACCTCAAAGAGACCAAGCCCGGAAAGCACGCGCTTTGCCTGTCTCAGGATTTTTCCGTTATCGTAAACAGGCTCAGATGAAATAACTCTTACGCTGGATGGAACCCGCTCATACCCGTATATCCTTGCAACCTCCTCCCATACATCCACCTCCTCATGTATATCCCTTCTCCATCGTGGTGGTATGACCTTCCCATCCTCAACCCTGAACCCAAAGGGCTCAAGCCAGTCTTTAACATCCTCATCCTTTATCTCTATCCCAAGCAGTCTCTTTCCAAAAGATACACTTATCTTAACCGGCTTCCTTCCTTCAGGTTCAGGGAGGGTGTCCTCCATTCCCTCCACCACCTCACCACCCGCAACCTCCCTTATGAGTTCAAGAGCCCTTCTCAGGGCAACGGGAACCACGTATACATCCCCTCCCCTCTCAAACCTGTAGGATGCCTCGGTGGAAATGTTTAAGATTTTCCTGCCCCTTCTCACCCTTATCGGGTCAAAGTATGCGGACTCAAGCAAGACATCCCGGGTTTCCTCATCTATCCCGCTGTCCTCCGCCCCCATTATTCCCGCAAGTGCCACCGGCCTTTCAGCATCGGCAATCACTAGGATTTCTGGGTTGAGTTCTCTCTCCACCCCATCCAGGGTTGTTATTTTTTCCCCGTCCCTTGCCCTTCTTACAACAATTTTTCCCTTTATCTTCTCTCTATCAAAAGGATGGAGAGGCTGACCGAGTTCAAGCATAACATAGTTTGTTGCATCAACCACGTTGTTTATGGGGTTTATCCCGGCAAGTTCAAGTCTGCGCGCCATCCATTCAGGGGATGGACCAACCTTCACACCCTTTATCAATCCCAGCGTATATCTCGGGCATCCCTCTTTATCCTCAACCTCCACAGGGAAAACATTGCGAACAGGGAAGACAGCCTCTATGTTCTTTTTTAAAGGTTTTCCCGTTTTTCCTGCAATCTCCCTTGCAATCCCGATAACCGAAAGAAGGTCGGGTCTGTTCGGGGTTATCTCAAGGTCCAGGACACCATCCCCGTATCCCTCAACCCCTATTCCCAGGTTATCAAGCACATCCACAAAATCCTGTGGCAGTTCAACCCATTCCTCAAGCCATTCAACCGGAAGTTTCATCTCAGCCCCTCTATGAACCTCAAATCGTTCTCATAGAAGTTCCTTATGTCGTCTATTCCGTACCGGAGCATTGCTATCCTTTCAACACCCATTCCAAACGCGAATCCCGTCCATTGGTAAGGGTCTATTCCAACCCCTCTCAAAACCTCTGGATGAACCATCCCGCATCCTGCTATCTCCACCCATCCCGTGTATTTACACACCCTGCATCCCTTTTCTTTACAGAAGGGACAGGATAGATGAACCTCCGCCGATGGTTCTGTGAAGGGGAAGTAATGGGGAACAAGTTTTATTCTTGTCTCCTTTCCAAAGAGTTCCTTCCCGAATGCCTCAAGGGTTCCCTTGAGGTCGGAGAAGGAAACATCTCTATCCACCCACAGTCCCTCCACCTGGTGAAAGACCGGGGAGTGGCTCGGGTCAAAGGGGTCAAACCGGTATGCCCTTCCGGGAGAGATTATCCTCAAGGGTGGTTTTTTCTTCTCCATCACCCTTATCTGCACCGGGGATGTATGGGTCCTCAGGAGGTTTCCATCCTCAAGGTAGAAGGTATCGTGGAGGTCTCTTGCAGGATGATGTTCGGGGGTGTTGAGGGCGGTGAAGTTGTAGTAGTCTGTTTCTATTTCGGGACCATATTCAACCGAGAACCCCATTCGCATAAATATATCAACTATCTCCTCCTCTATCCTTGTCAGGGGGTGGAGCGCACCTGTTTTGGGTCTTCTTCCAGGAATGCTCGTGTCTATTTTTACCTTCCTTACCTTTGGAAGTGTCTTCCTTTTCTCCTCAATTTTTTCTTCAACCTCCCGCTTGAGCGCATTCAGCAATTTTCCCGCAAGCGGTCTTTCCTCGGGTGGAAGTTTTCCTATGGACCTTATAAGCCCGGTTATCTCCCCCTTTTTCCCCAGAAGGGATACCCTTGCACGCTCAAGCTCCTCGGAGGATTTTACATCCTCTATGAGTTTTAATGCTTTTTCTCTCAGTTTTTCTATTTTATCCTGCATTCAGTGCGTTCCTTGCAACCTCAACAAGTTCCCTGAATCCGTCGGGGTCGTGCATCGCCAGGTGGGCAAGGGACTTCCTGGAGAGTTCCACTCCGGCCTTTTTCAGTCCATTTATAAAGGTGGAATAATTCATTCCATGCATCCTGCATGCCGCGTTTATCCTCACTATCCACAACCTCCTGAAGTCTCTCTTCCTTCTGCGTCTGTCCCTGTATGCATACACGAGTGCCTTCATCACCGCCTGGCGGGCAACCCGGTAGCAGTTTTTCCGCTTTCCCCAGTACCCCTTTGCCCTGCGGAGCCACTTCTTTCTCCTTCTTCTGGTCTGGGGTCCTGCTGTTACTCTCATACCTCACCTCCTATGAGAGAAGTAACCTCTTTATGCGCTTTTCCTCCCCGGGAGATACGGTGGCAGGTTTGCTCAATGCCCTTTTTCTTCTCCCGGGCTTTCCGGTCATGAGGTGGCTCTTGAATGCCCTTCTCCTCATGACCTTTCCCTTCCGGGTTATCCTGAACCTCTTTGCTGCCCCTTTATGAGTTTTCCCTGGTTTTGGCATATCTCACCTTCCTTTCTTTAAAGGTATGAGTATGAACTGATAACCCCAGTCTTCTTTTTTCATCTTTCCATCAACCCTTGCAAGGTCCTTTGTCTCCTCCACAACCCTCTTTGCAAGTTCCTCAGCACGCTCAGGATGTATCATCTCCCTTCCTCTCATTCTGATAACCACCCTCACCCTGTGATTGTCCTCAAGAAATTCCCGTATGTGTTTGAGTTTTACCTGATAGTCGTGTTCATCTATGTTTGGTTTCATTGTGATTTCCTTGAGCGTTGTCTGTTTCTTCTTTGCCTCGCGCTGTTTCTTCTGCTCCTCATACAGGAACTTTCCATAGTCCATTATCCTGCATACCGGCGGATTTGCATTCGGTGCAACCTCAACCAGGTCAAGCCCTTCCTTTCTTGCTCTCCACATCGCCTCTCTTATGTCCACAACACCTATCTTCTCTCCATTTTTTCCAATAAGCAGAACCCTGGGTGCCACAATCTCTCTATTAACCCTGTGCTTCTTTACTATCCTTCACCTCCTTTTTTATCATTTCAATAACTTCCTCAACCCCAAAACTTCCCATGTCTCCCTTCTTTCTCCTTCTAACGGAAACCTTTCCTTCCTCCATTTCCTTTCTACCTATTATAATCATGTATGGAATTTTCTCAAGTTCTGCTTCCCTTATTTTGTAACCTATCTTTTCGCTCCTTTTATCAAGTTCAACCCTTATCCCCTCTTTCTTCATCCTTTCAAAAATCCGGACTGCATAGGGAATGTTCTCATCGGTTATGGTCATTATCCTTGCCTGGACAGGAGAAAGCCAGAGAGGGAAATCCCCTGCGTAGTGCTCTATAAGCCCTCCTATGAATCTTTCAAATGAGCCAAGCAGTGCGCGGTGAACCATGTAAACATAATGTTCCTTTCCATCGGGTCCCATGTAGGTTACATTGAACCTTCTCGGGAGGTTGAAGTCAAACTGGATGGTTGGTCCCTGGTGGTATCTTCCAAGTGCGTCTTTCAGTTTCATGTCAATCTTTGGACCATAGAAAACCGCCTCACCTTCCTCAACCCGGTATGGAAGCCCCATCTCCTCAAGAGCTTTTTTCAACGCATTTTCCGCCATCTCCCATTCCTCATCGCTTCCCGCATATTTTTCTTTGTTTTTCGGGTCCCTCACCGATAAGGCTATTCTATACTCATGATAACCAAATGTGCGCATCATAAAGAGGACAAAATCTATGGTATTCTTTATCTCATCCTCAATCTGCTCAGGGGTGCAGAATATGTGCCCATCATCCTGGGTGAATCCACGAACCCTTATTGCCCCGTGAAGAACCCCCGAGCGTTCATATCTGTAAACAGTTCCCAGTTCTGCATATCTTAAAGGAAGGTCCCTGTAACTTCTCTTTTTGGATTTGTAAATAAGAATGTGAAATGGACAGTTCATCGGTTTTATCACATATTCCTCTTCCCCTATTTTAAACACATACATGTTTTCCCTGTAGTAATCCATATGCCCTGAAATCCTCCAGAGTTCACCCCTTGCTATGTGGGGGGTGTAAACCAGGTTATATCCCCTCTTCTCATGTTCCTCTATCCAGAACTCCTCAATAATCCTCCTTATCTTTGCCCCCTTTGGATGCCAGAGCAGAAGTCCAGGACCCACCTCTGGATAGAAACCAAATATATCAAGCTCCTTTCCGAGTTTCCTGTGGTCCCTCTTTTTTGCCTCCTCATAATTTTTCAGAAATTCCTCAAGCTCCTCTTTTTTCGGGAACGAGATTCCATAAACCCTCTGGAGGCTTTCCCTTTTTTCATCCCCCCTCCAGTATGCACTTGAAAAGGAAAGGATTTTTAATGACTTTATCATCCCTGTTGATAAAACATGGGGTCCTTTGCATAAATCAACAAACTCCCCCTGACGGTAGATGGTTATCTCCCCCTCCATCTCCTCAATGAGTTCTAATTTAAACTTCTCACCCCTCTCCTCAAAAATCCTTTTTGCCTCCTTTTTTGTAACAGCCTTCCTCTCAAGGGGAAGGTCCTCCTCTACTATCTTTCTCATCTCACATTCTATTCTTTCCATATCCTCAGGAACAAATGGGTTTTCCACCTCAAAATCGTAGTAGAACCCCTGTTCAATTGCAGGACCTATGCCAAGTCTTGCAGGAAATAGCCTTTTCACTGCCTGTGCGAGGATATGGGCGGTTGTGTGCCAGAAGGCTTCTTTCCCTTCGGGGGTTGAGAAATCCAGAAGTTCATATTCTCCCTCTTTAATGGGGGTATGAAAATCAACAACACCCTCCTCAGAGCGGGCAACAAGGGCTTCTTTCCACTCCTGAGGAAGAATATCTTTTATTCTGGTACCTTCTTTTATTTCAAATTCTTTTTCTTCCCCTCTGAAACGCAGCCTTATTCGCAATAAACCTCCTGAGATAAAAAATGGTGGGCGATAGTGGACTCGAACCACTGACCTCTTGCATGTCAAGCAAGCGCTCTAACCACCTGAGCTAATCGCCCACCCATATACATTTATAAGCAATTTCTCTCATTTTGTCAAGTGTTAAGTAAGGCATCGGCGGCATGCCAGAAGTACATCCCATTCACTTTTTGCAGACAGGCTATGAATACGGGATATGGAAGGGATGGGTGTGGTATTGACAATCATGTGGACTTTTAGTATCTTTCAAGTATGGAAAAGACCTTCATGCTCATAAAGCCCGATGGAGTGGAGCGGAGGCTCATCGGGAAGGTTATTGAGCGGGTCGAAGATGCGGGATTTAGAATTGTTGCAATGCACATGGAGCATCTCACCCGCAAAAAGGCGGAGGAATTATATGCTCCCCATCGGGGGAAGGATTTTTTTGAGGGTCTTGTTGAGTTTATGATATCAGGTCCTGTTGTGGGACTTATCCTTGAGAAGGAGAATGCAATAGAGGATTTGAGAAGACTTGTCGGGAAAACCGATCCCGCTCGTGCGGATGTGGGAACGATAAGACATGATTTTGGAATGAGCATAAGAAAGAATGTGGTTCATGCATCCGACTCTCCGGAAAATGCATCAAGGGAAATAAAGATCTTTTTTGAGGAAAAATGGACAGAATAGTCCTGACCCTTAACTGCGGTTCATCTTCTGTTAAATATCTGCTTTACAACTGGGATAAAAGAACCCCACTTGCAAGGGGGATTGTTGAAAGGGTTACCATAGGTGGTTCCTTTATAAGACACAGGCATCCTGAAAAGGGTGAGATAAGAAAGGAATATGAGTGCCCCACCCATAAGGAGGCCATAGAACTCATACTCTCCATGCTCACCCACCCGGAATACGGGGTAATAAAGGACTATAAGGAGATATCAGCGGTGGGGCACAGGGTTGTCCATGGAGGAGAGAGATTTACACATTCGGTTCTCATAGATGATGAGGTCCTCCAGACCTTTAAGGAACTCTGCGACCTTGCCCCCCTACACAATCCTCCAAATGTCCTGGGAATTGAGGCTGCAAAAAAGATCCTTCCCGATGTTCCCCATGTTGCTGTTATTGACACGGCATTCCATCAGACCATGCCCCCCCACTGTTACATATACGCAGTCCCCTACGAATGGTATGAGAAATACAGGGTAAGGAAATATGGATTCCATGGAACATCCCACCTTTATGTCTCAAGAAGGGCTGCGGTCTTACTCGGGAAGAAGCCAGAAGAGGTGAACCTCATAACATGCCATATTGGAAATGGTGTGAGCTTTACCGCAATAAAAAACGGAAAATCTTACGACCATTCCATGGGCTTCACCCCTCTTGAAGGGCTTGTTATGGGAACCAGGTCCGGGGATATAGACCCTGCTATTGTTGGATTCATAGCAGAAAGGGAAAATCTCACAGCACAGGAAGTCATAAATATCCTGAACAAGAAGAGCGGGGTTCTGGGTATAACCGGAAAGTACACGGATAGAAGGGATATTTTGAAGGCTATGGAGGAGGGAGATGAGCGTGCGCGCCTTGCATTTGAGATAGAGTGCCATCGCATGAAGAAATACATAGGTGCATACATGGCAATCCTGGGAAGGGTTGATGCTATTGTGTTCACTGCAGGGGTTGGAGAGAAGGGATGGGAGACAAGGGAGAGGGTTCTTGAGGGAATGGAGCATCTTGGAATAAAACTTGATAGGGAAAGAAACAGACAGGCAGTTTCCAGGGATAAGGAATCCATAATCTCAACCGACGATTCTCCTGTTAAGGTCTTTGTGATACCAACGGATGAGGAGATAGTGTTTGTTGAGGATGTTATTGCAATTATAGAGGGAAGATACGACATCCCGACGCGCTTCCGGTACTCGTTTGAGGACCCTTCGTATGTGAAAAAGTAAGAAAGGGGGTAAAATGTTTAAAATCCTTGAGCGCGAAACCCTTGCGGAGCACATCAATAAATTTGTTGTTGAGGCTCCCCTTATAGCAAAAAAGGCACTTCCAGGGCAGTTTGTTATATTGAGGCTCCATGAAAAGGGAGAGAGAATACCCATTACCATATGTGAGACTGACCCTGAAAAGGGAACAATAACCCTGGTTGTTCAGGAGGTTGGAAAGACCACCTACGAACTTGGAACATATCAGGCTGGCGATGAAATAGCCGATATAATAGGTCCTCTTGGAAAACCTGCAGAGATAGAAAAGGTTGGAACGGTTGTTGCCATTGGTGGAGGAGTTGGAACGGC
The DNA here is from genome assembly GCA_029258725.1 of bacterium. GTDB lineage: Bacteria > Hydrothermota > UBA3072 > JAPDKE01 > JAPDKE01 > JAPDKE01. The sequence continues at coordinate 36,982 of JAPDKE010000039.1, forward strand.
AATAGTCTATCCCGAAGCAAAGGCATTTAAGGAAAAGGGAAATTATGTGATATCCATCATAGGTTTCAGGAGCAAGCGCTTTGTTATTCTTGAGGAAGAGATGAGGAAGGTCTCGGATGAACTGTATGTTACAACCGACGATGGCTCTTATGGAATGAAGGGATTTGTGTCTGATAAACTTAAAGAACTCATTGAGGAAGGAAGGAAGATAGACCTGGTTATTGCAATAGGACCTGCAATAATGATGAAGGTTGTGAGTGACCTCACACGTCCCTATGGGATAAAAACGATTGTGAGTTTAAACTCCATCATGGTTGATGGAACCGGAATGTGCGGAGCGTGCAGGGTTGAGGTTGGAGGGAAGACCAGGTTTGCATGTGTTGATGGACCAGAATTTGACGGACACCAGGTTGACTTTGACCTTCTTATAAAGAGGCTTGCGATGTATAAAGAAGAAGAAAGAATTGCTCTTGAAAGGTATCTGAAGGAAAGGGGGAAGGCATGAAGAAGATACCACGCCAGCCAATGCCAAAACAGCCTCCAGAGGAAAGGATAAAGAACTTCAATGAGGTTGCACTTGGATACACCGAGGAACTTGCAGTGAAGGAGGCGGAGAGGTGCCTCCAGTGCCCGAGACCCTTCTGCGTTGATGGATGTCCGGTAAAGGTGAAGATTCCGGAGTTTATAAAACTTGTAAAGGAAAGAAAATTCTCGGAGGCTGCAAAGAAGATAAAGGAAGACAACGTTCTTCCTGCAATATGCGGAAGGGTATGTCCCCAGGAGGAGCAGTGTGAGAAGAAGTGTGTGCTTGGTATTAAGGGAGAACCGGTTGCAATAGGAAGGCTTGAGCGTTTTGTCGCAGACTGGGAGGCCGAGCACGGTGAGATTGAAAAGCCCGAAATGCCTGAAAAGAAGGGAATAAAGGTTGCAGTAGTGGGTTCTGGACCTGCAGGGCTCACATGTGCGGGTGACCTGGCAAAGATGGGATACGATGTCACGATATTTGAGGCACTCCACAAACCGGGTGGTGTTCTCATTTATGGAATTCCAGAGTTCAGGCTACCCAAGCACATCGTTGAAAGGGAGGTTGATTATCTCAGGCTTCTGGGTGTTGAGATAAAGGTTGATGTTGTTGTTGGAAAGTCCATAACACTTTATGAACTCTTTGATATGGGATATAAGGCAATATTCCTGGGACTTGGTGCAGGGCTTCCCAAGTTCCTCGGGATTCCAGGTGAAAACCTCCTGGGAATATACTCTGCAAATGAATTCTTAACCAGAACAAACCTGATGAAGGCATACCTCTTTCCCGAGTATGATACTCCAATAAAGGTCGGGAAGCGTGTTGCGGTTATAGGAGGTGGTAATGTTGCAATGGATGCAGTGAGAAGTGCCCTGAGGCATGGGGCTGAGGAGGCTCATATAATCTACAGGCGTTCAAGGGCTGAGATGCCTGCAAGACTTGAGGAGATAGAGAATGCAGAGGAGGAGGGGGTTATATTCAACTTCCTGGTAAATCCAAAGAGATTCATAGGGGATGAGAATGGATGGGTTAAGGGAATAGAACTTGTGAAGATGGAGCTCGGTGAGCCCGATGAAAGTGGGAGGAGAAGACCCGTCCCCATTCCCGGGAGTGAGTTCATATTTGAGGTTGATACGGTGGTTATAGCCATTGGGCAGACTGCAAATCCTGTGTTGCTTGATGTCACCCCTGAAATAAAGAGAAACAGGTGGGGATACATAGAGGCAGACTATGAGACAGGAAAGACCTCAATGAAAGGGGTTTTTGCAGGAGGAGATATTGTAACAGGTGAGGCGACGGTTATTGAGGCAATGGGATTTGGAAGAAGGGCTGCAAAGGCAATAGATGAATACCTGAGGACAGGAAAATGGTAAAAATCATACTCTCCATACTCCTGGGATACATCTCCGGTTCCATACCCTTTGCAATCATTGTTGCATATCTTGCAAAGAGGATAGATATAAGAAAGGTTGGAACCGGGAATCCAGGGGCTGCAAATGTATGGAGGGAGGTTGGAAAGGGATGGGGATTGCTTGTCTGGGCATGTGACCTTGGAAAGGGTGTTCTTCCCATGTTTTTTGCTGACAGGGTTCTGAACTTGCATCCCTTTTTCGTGGCACTCACCGGGATTGCGGCGGTTGCAGGACACTGCTGGAGTGTCTTCTTACGGTTCCGTGGAGGAAAGGGTGTTGCCACAGGGGGGGCGGTATTCTTTTATCTCACACCAAAGATTTTCCCTCTTGCTGTTCTTGCATACTTTATAGTCCAGAGAAGACCCCGCTCCCCCCTTTATGTTACAACAATTTTCATCGTGGTTTATGCTATAATAGTCCTTGTATATCTTCCTCAGTGGAAGTGGCTTGTTCCTGCGCTTTTAATATTCCTTCTGGTTGGTGTTCTTGCAAACAGGGATGCAATAAAAGAAATGATTGAGAGGTCCAGGAGGAAAAAATGAAACTCAAAGCAAGAAAAACCTACAGGCTCGGGGTTGGCATCTTATTTCCCCTGATTTACTATTTCTCGCCCAATAAAATTGTGGTTGAGATGTTCATTGCCTATCTGCTTGGAATTATGACCACGATAGAGGTTGTAAGGAAGATAGCCCCCGTATTCTGGAGCACAATGGCAAAGCATTCAAAGGGAATTCTCAAAGAGGAGCCGGGAAAGATAACCGGAACAACTGCGTATCTTTTATCATGTTTTATCATTATCGCTGCCTTTCAGAAATACATTGCGATAACCGCCATTCTCTTTCTTCTCTTTGGGGATATGGCAGCAACCCTTGTTGGTGTGAGGTTTGGGAGGATAAAGTTTTTTGGCGGGAAGAAGTCCCTTGAGGGAAGCCTTGCCTTCCTTGTTACCTGTCTCATCATAGGGTATCTTTTGAGATTTATCTTCCCTGAACTCGGTGTTGCCAAGATACTCTGGGGTTCACTTGGTGCAACCATAATTGAGGCAATACCACTTCCCATAGACGATAACTTCACCGTGGGGATAGGGACTGCCCTTATTTTATGGCTTGTGCCCTGATATTTTCTCTTGCGATAACTCCCGTGGAGGTAAAGGGAGTTAAGAGTGCATGGGAAGTAAAGTTCCAACAGGCAATTGATACGCCTGTAGAGACATCAAATTGGGAAAAACAGGGGAATGTGTGGACAGAAAAGAGAGGGATTTACATCTGGAGGAAAGGCAAAAAGGAATGCCTTATCCCAGAGATACTGCCTTTGTTTTCAGAAAAATCCATCGAATCTTTCGTCTATTCCCTATCCCGAATTTGCACGAGAAAGGAAAAGTAGTAAATGCTGATATTATAAAAGGACTTCATCCTGTTCTTGACAGTATGGTTGTAGAAAAGGCAAAGGAAATTGAATCTGCCCCTGCCACATTTCACGGAAAAACCCGTGCCTTTTAATGTGCTTCTTCCTGTGATGTATAAAATTCCTCAAAGGTTAAAAAAGCAATTTTGGCCCTCTCCCCATCTGCTTTATTCTTTTAACTTGAGTCCACATCCCGGAAGGAGTAAAAGAAATATTTTGGGAGTTGTGGTAAGAAAGAGATTAAAAAGAGGCTTCCGTTTAAATGTTCTGGCAATCCCTTAAAGGCGGAAGGGTCGATTTTCCTCAGAAGTAATCTTTCCGGGCAGAATCACATAAATTGTGAACTGATGAATATTCCGATCAGGTGTTTATCCCCTGTTCACAGAACTCCTGAAAGGAATATGATGTATAATGAACCTTCTCCTTTTCTTTAAAAAACCGTTTATACCTCCATTCCTCTTCTTCTTTTTGATATAAGGGTTTCCCTTCGTGATTATTAATGATAAATATCTCCGGAGTTGAGCCTTTGTTTATTTCCGTTCTTTTCAATAAATACTTAATATGAACATCTGCATCGGGAAAAGAATATCCACAAAAGAAGATCCTTCTGGCGCGGGTTAGAACGCTCTCTGCTTTTCTCCATATTTTTTGGAGAAAGAAATTGGACATCACTTTAAAGAATGTGGGTGGAATGATTATGGGAATCATTTCTCCTCCGCACATATCACAGTATTGGGGCTCAAAGACAAGTTTTGCAACCCTTTTTTCGAGGGGAGTAAGGGTAAGGCTTATGCATGTGGGACAGTAAAGCCAGTTTAAGGAACCGTGGAGTTTAAGCAGGAAAATGGATTTTTTGGGGTCGGGCCTCTCCCAGTATTTTACGCTCTCAATCTTTCTTTCAAAATTCGTAAACTCCACCCCATAATCAACATGGTATTCCGGGAAAAGTTTTATAAGGGCGTTGTCTATAAGAATATCGTAGTTGAGGCTTATAAAGCATGTTTTTGAAAGTCTTTTTTCTTTTTTCAGTCTGTTTACCAGAATCTCATGGTATTGGGGTGTTGTCTCCAGTTTTTTATCCAGCACTATGGCAATAAGGAAGATAAGGTCCTCCCTTATCTGCTGGATAAGGGGTTTAGCAGGGGAGAAACTGTAATCTCTAAAACTTTCCTGTCTATTTATGGATAATTCAAGTATTCCAAGAATTTCCTCAAAACTCGGGAAGGAGATATTCTCCACCTTGCGTTGGTTAACATTTATGCCAAAAAATGCGTTAAAAAATTTTACCAGGCGGGTGTTAATTTCGCTGTTTGTATAGGGTATTTCTCCATCCTTATAGAGCCTGAAATACTCTTTAAATAAAGCTCCCTGAACCGGGGCTCCTTCGGAGGCAGATGCACCTGCACCAAGAAAGATAACATCTTCTATCTTCTCTATCTCTTCCTCCTTTTGGTATATGTTAAAAAATTTTTTTGAAAAAATCAACAACTTTTCTTGAAAGTAAAAACCAAGGCCTTTATAATTGTGTTGATGGCTGCAAGTTTAAAGAAAAACTTTCTTACAATCCTATTGCTCATCGTTGCCCTTATGGTTATGGGGTTATAGGGTATGAGATAATTGAAAGATGATCATTGCTCGACGCAATATATATGGTTGTAATAACCCTTACAATGGCAGGTTTCAGGGAGGTCCATGGACTTTCAAGACCTGGTATGATATTCACCGTCTCTCTTATTCTCTTGGGAACGGGTGTTCTTTTTTATGGTCTTTCAACTTATAATATGTGGTGCAGGTAAGACCGGAAAATATGTAATTTCCGAGCTTGTAAAGGCAAAAGAAGACTTTGTTGTTGCGGATACAGACCCTGAAAAGATAAAAGGGCTTTCCCCTAACGTCATTTTTATAGAGGGAGATGTAACGCACGATTCGGTATTGAGGGACGCTGGTATTGAAAAGGCAAAGGGACTTGTTGCAACCCTTCCTACCGATGCCAAAAAACATCTTTCTGGTTGTTACTGCAAGGAGTTTAAATCCCAGCCTGAGAATAATAACCCAGTGTCTTGAGGAAAAAACCATTCCCAAGATGATAAAGGCTGGGGCGGATAGGGTGGTTTCACCAACCATGATAGGAGGCCTGAGGATTGCCTCTGAACTTATAAGACCTGCTGTTGTAAACTTCCTTAACCTGATGCTGAGGGATGGGAAGGGACCCCTGAGGGTGGAGGAGGTAAGAGTAAAAAGAGGCTCTCCTTACGAGGGCAAAACCTTTAAACCGCCTCTTAAGGAAAAACTCCAGGCTGATGATTCCCGGATACTCCTGGGAGAGATGGAGGCCTGCAGAGCAATTGAAAGGGAGATATTGAAGGGATAGAGAAGGATTATTTCAACAGGATAAGTTTTTGCGTTCTCGAGTAGTCAAGTTTACCCCTCTCTGCATACACATCGAATTTGACAAGGTATATTCCTGGTGGTAACCCTAAGGTGCAGATTTTCACCTGATGATATCCAGGTCTCTTTTTACCATTATAAAGCACTTTTACTATCCTGCCGGCTGTATCATAGAGTTTTATCGATACCACACTCATACCCGGGCAGTAATAGGGTATTACACCTGTTCCGGATAAGAGAATTGGAGTTGTCCGGAATAAATACATTGACAGGTCCTGTTCCTGAATGCCTGCTACACCTGCTTTATATTTAACCAAAAATTTCTTTGATGTGTCAGCATTGGAGACAATCCATATATTATCACCTGCGGAGTCTACTCCTATCCGCTGATATATATCATCCATTCTTATACTGTCGGTATTTATCCGCTCAATCACACAAACTTTGCCACGATACACACCGGAATTTGTATCCGTCTCCATAAGTGCAACCGCCACCCCTGCTGGATATTTTGTTGAACGAATTATAGCCACTGCAGCCTCACATATATCCGGCCTCTGGTCCGTTCCCTGTACCTCTATATAGAGTGTGCATGGCGCACCAATAGAATCAACCGGTGTCACCCAGTCGTTCCCGTAATTATTCACAGATGATATGGTAACAGGCTCACCTGCCACACCCTGTACGAAATCATCATGCCAGCCGGCATGGTCACTCGGTCCGTATATTAAAGCTGAGATTTCTGTAGAATCGGTATACCACCAGAAGTTATCCGTGAGGTCGAGGGTAACCCCGCTATTATTAAGAATTTCTGTATCGGGCTGATATGTGTTGTAATAGACATTTGAGGAATTTAATTTAAATGTAACACCTGAGTCCGCATCCTGTGCTATGTATGCAAGTCCGGATACATTATCAAGCCTTGAACCGTTGTCTACGATAAAGCAACTATCTATAATTACCTTGCTGTACAGTGTATCATGAACAACCCCTCCATAACTTGCAATGTTGTTGGCAAGGACACAATTTTTAAGGATCACAGATGAATGATAGCGTATGGAAAGAGCACCGCCACAGTACCCAACAGAGTTATCGTAAATGGTGTTATTGATGAGCTGGAACGATGAGGAATCTGCGATGTAAAACCCACCACCATAGTCAGATGCCAAGTTCTCCTGGATTATATTACCGGTAACCTCCGGGGATGAATAATACCTTATACAAAACCCTCCACCATTTCCATCAGCAGAGTTTCCCTTAATTATGTTTCCGATGACCCGTGGGGATGCATAATACTCAATGTGGAAACCTCCACCATCCCAGTCAGCGAAGTTGTTCTGGACTGTATTATTGGTGATTACGGGTGATGCAAAATAACTGATGAAAAAACCAGCGCCCCATTCTGCCTGATTTTCCCGTATCATATTTCCAGAAATCTGCGGTGATGACTCGTCAGAGATATAAAGTCCACCACCATATATGGCGGAGTCGTTCTGGATTATATTATTGATAACCTGGGGTGATGAATACTCGCAAATGTAAAGCCCGCCACCATTCCACTGAGCAGAGTTTCCCTCAATTATATTACCGCTAACCCTGGGGGATGAATGACAGATGTAGATCCCGCCTCCATAATAAGCATGGTTATCCACTATCCTGCAGGACTCAATCACAACGGAGGAATAATTACAATATATTCCAGCACCATAATAATGGGGATAAGAGCCTCTCGCCCTCCCACCTTTTATCGTAAATCCCTTCACAACTGCTCTGCAGTCCAAGGTATCTAAGTAATCGCAGAATATCACATGCCAGGCAGTATCTTCACCCGATGCACTCACTGCGGTGAGTGTGCAGCCTTCTGCACCTGTCTGGCCCATCAGTACAACCGAATCCTGCATTATAAGACCCACGGTGTCATTGATAAACAGGTGGTAAGTTCCGCTGCCAAGCATAACTGTGTCAATATATCCGGATGTCACTGCCGACCCGTGTGCAATATTCACATATTTCTGGACACTATCACCCTCTGCCCCCAGCGTGTCAACCTGCCAGATCCTTGCATAAGTTGATACAACTACTACTGCATAGATACAAATAAGTTTACGCATAATACCTCCTTTCGATGATTAGAGTGAACGCTGTTTCATCAGCTGTATCTTTCTTTGATGTTACACTAAAAATATTTGATTTGTCAAGCTCGCGATTCAAATTGGATGTTTTTACTTATGGGAATACTCGCATTTAACATCCTTATATGGCTCAGGTTATTTTATCTTCCGTCTCTTTATAAGAAGCATATGACAAAGAGGATGAGGTATCGTCTGATAAATATTCCCGGGAGGGCGGTTCAGAACAGCAAGGGGGTGAGTCTTTACCTTATGGAGGAGCATGCGGCGATATTTCAAGAGATTTATCACATTATAATGGATAAAAAGACAGGGAGATTGTGTTTTGCTAAAGGGATTGAAGCCCTGATATGGAAGTCATCTCCCCCAAATATATTCCTCTTTACCCCCATCTTTAACCTCCTCAACCCCAGAATGAATTTTTAATGCAGGATTGAGGAAAATATTAGTTGGCAGTCCCGTAACCACGAGGAGTAACTCTCTTTCTTACTACACTTACCCTTCCAAAAGGAGAAACAATTTCCCTTTCTGCCCCCTTCATCCTTCCATAATAAAAAAGCACTCCTCCGGGGTTCAGAAATTCAAAAACAAGAGACGATGGCTTTACCCCTCTTAAAAGAAGAGAGTCAAACTTCCCCCTTCCTTCTTTCCAGTCCTCTGCCCTCATATTCACCACCTCCATATCCACCCCCAGAAAATGTTTCATGTGAAACAGAAAAACACTCTTTTTTGTCTTTGACTCAAGGAGAGTGAGTTTTATCCGCGGTTTTAATATCTTTATCGGGATTCCAACCACCCCCCCTCCAGCACCAAAGTCAAGCACCTTCCCCCGAACCTCATGAATTGGAACAAGAGAGGAAAGTATGAGCAGCTCTGGTTCTTTCTTTCTCCTTGAGATAAGATTCACCTTTTCATTCCATCTCAAAAGCTCCTCAAGATAGGCAACAAGCAAATCGAGCATTTTTTCTGTAAAAGATATATTCAGGACCACAAGACCCTTCCTCAGTGTTTCACGTGAAACACTCATTGTATCTTCAGCCTCAGGGAAACACTCTTTTCTTCCGGATTTACCTCCAGTTCCGGCTTTATTCCGTAAAGGTTTGCATCCACGTAGGCATCCGCAGCAGAGAAAAGGAGGGTTATGAGGGACCAGAAGAGGTATGTGTATCCCTCATCCTCGTTTCCCTCTGCGTATCCCTGATAGCACCGGTAAAAGCAGTAAATCTCAATCCCCCCTATGGCTATTCCTTTAAGATAATTCCCGGTATAAAACTGTCCCCCTCCGGGGAGAAGGAGAGAAAGAAATACTGCGGTTTTAACCGATTTTGAAAAAAGGAGAAGTATCATAGCGGAAGGTATATTCTCACGGTTGTTCCCTTATCAACCTCGCTTTCCACCTCTATCTTCCCGTCGTGGTCCTCCACAATCTTTTTCACTATGGTCATTCCCAGACCTGTGCCCCCACTCTTTCCATGGGTGAAGAAAGGTTCAAAAAGTCTTGAAAGGACCTCTGGAGGCATCCCCTTTCCCGTGTCTTTAACCTCAACCACAGCATACCTTCCTTCTTTTTTCACATTTACATCGATCCTTCCCCCTTCCTCCATCGCATCCCTTGCATTTCCTATGAGATTTTGTAATGCTCTTCTTAGTTTAAGTGGGTCAACCTCTGCCTCCACATCCTCTCCCTTTACATCCACAACCACATTCTCCGATGCAAGTTCCTCCCTCATGGGGTCAACGGTTTCCTTCACAAGGGTAAGAAGATTGAGCCTTACCGGCTTGAGGTGCTGTCTTCCTCTCGCAAATTCAAGAACATCCTCTATCATCTGAAGAAGGACTTCGGTCTGCTGGGATACAATGGAGAGGAATTCCTCTCTTTCCTTATGGGTGAGGTCCCTTCTTCTCAGAAGTCCGGTATATCCCTTTATAACCGAAATGGGTCCCTTGAGGTCGTGTATTACGGTCTCTGCCATCTTTCCTATGGTTGCAAGCCTCTCCTCATGGAGAAGGTGTTCAATCATTTTCCTGTTTGTATCCCTCACTCTCGCTGAAAGAACCTTTAAAATCTCAAGGGCTGCCTTTGGATATTTTTCAAGCATGGAAAGAAATGTCTCTTTATCAATCTCAAGAACCGCAAGAGGGGTGAGTGCCTTTATGGTGGCGGAACGTTCCTTCTCTTCAATCAGTGCCATCTCTCCAAAGAAATCCCCTTTTTCCAGAACCGCAATCTCCTTTCCCCTCCTGAGAACCTGTGCCTTTCCTTCCTTTATTATGTAAAACTTATCACCCGGCTCATTCTCCCTTACAATCTCCTCTCCCTCTTTAAATTCCCTCTCCTTTAGTCTCTCCACCACCCACTCAAGGGCATCGGGTGGGAGAAAGGAGAAAAATGGGTTTTCCTTAACCAGTCTCCTTTTTTCCATATTTCCATTATACCCCTCCAGCTTCCTCTGTCAACCTTCAATTTCCTCAATAACTCTTGGAATTATTTTATCTTATCATCATTATTTTCCTTTTCTCTTTATGCTCTTTGTATTCAAACAGGAGGAAGTATATCCCCTGGGGCATGCGGGAAAGGGGAAGGGGGATGCGGTATATTCCTGGATTGAACCTGGAAGAAAGCATATATCTTCTTCTCC
>JAPDKE010000017.1 GCA_029258725.1 bacterium
TTACTGGCTTTTTGAAGAGCTTGGCGGGAAACCTATAGCAGGGGTAATAATAACAGAGTATTTGCCGGCTTTGAGAAGAGCAGGACTAAAAGTCGAGAAAGAGCACATAGAAAAAGTTTTGAAGTTTTATGAGAAAGGAGAGCTTACAAGAGACGGTATATTTGATGCTCTTGAGAAGCTAGCAAAGGGTGAAGAGGTTAAGATGAAAAAGGTTAGTGAGAAGGAGGTTAGAGAGTTTGTTAGAAAGATTATAAGGGAAAGGTTAGAATATGTGAAAAGCTCAAAGGATCCTGTAAAAGGTCTTATGGGAATAGTTATGAAAGAGTTTAGAGGAAAAATTCCCGGAAAAAGGATTTACGAGATTTTGAGGGAGGAGGTTGAAAAAGTAAAGAAAAGTAGCTAAGAAGTTGCGCGGATAACATTTATTGTTGCTGAATATAATGGTGAAGTTGTTGGCTATATTATGGTTAGAATCGAAACTGGTTTCTCCGATTTTCATAGATTTAAGCTTACAAGAAAAGGTCACGTAGTATCCATAGCTGTTTTACCTGAGCATAGGTTAAAGGGTATAGGTAAAAGTTTACTTTTAACAGCAATGGAAAAAATGGTTGAACATTACAAATGTCAGGAAACATTTTTGGAGGTTAGAGTTAGTAATACTGCTGCTATTTCTCTCTATAAGAAACTTGGGTACAAGGAAATTAGAAGAATACCCTATTACTACCTTGATGGAGAAGATGCATATCTGATGAGTAGAAAACTTAAAGATGAAAATTATGGGGTGGTATATTTCAATGCATGGAAATATTCTGAAGATTCATTTAGGAGGCAGTTTCTTTTAGAGAGTGCATCCTCTATTTTAAAAGGACGGAAAAAGAAAAAAACGGAAGAGGAAATAGTTGAGCGATTTTATAGAGATAGATTTCGTTTATCTCCATGGAGTATTTTTTGGACTTTTGTGATACTTTCTTTAATAATATGGATAGTGTGTGCATTTCATTATGGAAAAGAAGTAGGGAATTATATAGGGGTGTATATCGGGGCTCTTAATGTAGTATTTATGATCGCTACTTATCTTCTGGATTATTTGCGGAATGCCACATTAAAAATAATAAAACCCCAATTAGTGCATCCTGAACAGTTTGAAGAAGAATTCAAAGCTATTGTAAAAAATTCTAAAACTCCCGTTGTTTTCATCATTGACGATATAGATCGTTGTCCTTCTCATGTGATTATGGATGTCCTTGATTCAGTAAAAAATTTTCTTGCTCCACCTTTTATTTCGGCAAATAGTCCTTACGAGAAATGCTATTTTATATTGGCAATGGATGATGAAGCAGTGGTTAAAATATTAGAAGAACAACGTGGTAAAAATTATGAAAAAGAAGAACTTTATAAATTTTTTGATGTGGTGCTTCATCTTCCTCCACTCCGCCCAGGAGATTTGAGAGAGTTTACACAAATAATAGCCAGAGATGCGGGAGTGCCTCCCGAAGTTGTGGAAATCGCTATTTATGGTGGATTTGATACTCCAAGAAAAATAAAGCATTTTGTAAATACTTTTAATGCTTATTATGAAATGGCAAAAGAACGTTTCAGAAATGAAAAATTTGCTGTTGATCCCTCTGAGTCCGTTCCTCTTGTAGCAAAATTATTGGTAATAAAAATGCGGTTTTCGAAGCAGTTTGAGGCGTTAGTAAAGAATCCCATTTCCACCTGGAAATCCTGGACAAATGAATTAAGACAAAGAATGGAGGGTAAAGATCAGGGAGAGTTCATAGAGTTCTTGTGGAGAACACAACACATTGACATTCCTGTGGAATATCTGAGAAACTTTCTCTACATGAAATTATGTGAGTGGGAAAAGAAAATCCCCGTTGAGTCATTGCAAAACGCAGTATTAGAGGAAAATGAAGCAGAGTTTAGGGAACTTATGGGGGGTCTTTCTTTAGAAAATAAAGATTATTTAGTAGATTTCTTTAGGGACATGTTATATAATAGAGCCTATGGACCGGAGGATACACGAAAAATTATAACTTTTGGGTGTTTGTCTCTGGATTATGTGGCATCTCAAAAAAGAAATTCTCTATCGGAGATTTTGATTCAATATATTATCGATTCCGCTTCGATATTGAGACTTTCTGCATCAGATATAAAGAAAGTAATAGAACATACTAAAAACCAAAGCGAAAACACCAGAAGGATAATAGAAAAAGGTACGAGAGAATTGACTTCTCCTAATGTGTCTCAACTGGCAGGGTTAGATCCAGCAAAAGTTGCAGAATTTATAAATGTATTTATAAACTCTAACACAGAAAGGAGTGAAGAATGGAAGTGATAGAAAATATCAATCAGAGATTAAAAGAAATGGCAGAACACTATCCGGATTGGGTAGTGAGAGTGTTAGAGAATATAGATAATGCCGGTGGGGTAAAAGTACCTGACCAATCGGTGATAGAGACATTATTGAGTAAACATATTGGAGTAGAGGAAAACGAAAAAGCCGTGGAATCTTATCGGAGAATAAAGCAAATAGCATTTAAATTCTGGAATGAAAATTATGGCTCCATCTTGCTTGGAAAGGCAACGAATATTATCAATCAATATTCTCAAAATCTTACAAGTATTAACCTCCCTGTGGAATTTGCTTTTGAAATTATAAAAGATTTGTTTGAAATAGATTTTACTCCTTCACAGACACCTGAAAGTCTGTTTCTGGGTATTTGGAGATTGTATTCCCGGACAAGTTCTCACGAGGAGAAATTGCGAGTAATGAAATGTTATATTGTATGTACCTCGTGGAGTAAAGATGAGGGTTCTCACTGGAGCAATATTCTTACAGAGTTAACCGGGGGAGCTCCTCATGTATTTTACATAAATCTGGAGATTTTAAAAAAAATAATGGAATTTATTAAAGAACAAAGAAACAAAGGAGAATGGTGGAAAAGATTAGAACAAGAAATTATTGCAAGAGTTCTTAGCCAATATATTCTAAATAATATATTAAATGCCTCAAAAATTAAAATTCTATACAAAAACCATAAAGATGCTTTTCCAAGAAATGTACTGGAAAATTTTCTTAAAAAATTCATCACAAATGCCGATGAGAATCAAATTAAAAACATGGAAGGTTTTCTCTTGGATATATTAAACGATAAAGATCTACAAGGGCTTCTTATTACTCTTTTCCAAAATAGGATATCGAGTAAACGGGAGACTTGGATGTTAAATTATTTCTTGGATCTCATAGAAAAAACAGGAAATCCAGATATGAAAAGAACAGTAGGAGAATGGATTTTAGAATCTTTAGAAAGACAAAGTCCAAATCTTATTACTGGAAGGGTTTTAGAGCATATAAAAAATTGGATTCCAGAAAAATTCAAAGAATTTATAAATAAGAAAGTAAAAAATCTTTTAAGTAAACACTTGTCAGATACATATACTCCTTGCGATCGTCTTTATGAACTTTTAGAATTTCAAGAATATTGGGATAAAGAAAATATAGAGACATTCTTTTCATTAGTTATTCAATTACTTTTATCGGGAAAGGATAATTTGCGGGTATTAGCATATGAGTGTTTAACAAAAGGGATACCTTTTCCCAAAGGAAAAAGGAAGGTGTTGATAGAAAAAATAAAAGAAATAATTCCCACGCTCCTTTCGGAAGAGGAGAAAAAGAAATGGTATAAGATTATAGAAAAGTACACAAAGAAAAGGGGTAGAAAATGAAAAATGGCGTTCAAAAACCCTGGAAGAAAATTAAACTCAAAATCTTATTCAAGGTATATGGAGGAACGACTCCCTCTACCTTAGAGAAACGGTTCTGGAATGGAGAAATTCCATGGGCTATTCCTACCGATATTACTAAAAAGAAAAATAATATGTTTCTCACCGATACAGATAAGAAAATTACTGAAGAAGCAGTTAAAAGATGTGGATTGAAAATAATTCCTCCAAATGCTGTTCTTTTAACTTCCAGAGCCACGATTGGTTTCGCTTGTGTGAACAAAATTCCAGTTACCATAAATCAGGGAATTACTGCTTTAATCCCGAAGGATAAAGAAAAGACAGTTTCCCTCTTTTATGCCTACTATTTTTCTTCTTTGAAAACATATCTTGAACAACTGGCAGGAGGAAGTACATTCAAAGAAGTCTCCCGTGAAACATTGAAAAACCTTCTCATCCCCCTTCCTCCTCTCCCTGAGCAGAGGAAAATTGCGGAGATACTAGGGAATGTGGATGAGGCGATTGAGAAGGTGGAGAAGATTATTGAGAAAACGGAAAGAATTAAAAAAGGATTGATGCGCGAACTCCTGACCCGTGGAACAGGACATAAAGAGTTTAAAAGGACAGAAATAGGCACGATACCGAAGGAGTGGAAGGTGGTGAGATTGGGAGACAAAAATTTCTTCAATGTAATAATGGGACAATCTCCTCCCTCTCAAACTTATAATTCAAATAAAGAAGGACTTCCTTTTTTACAAGGAAAGGCTGATTTTGGAGAAATATATCCTTCCCCTAAAATATATTGTTCAAAACCTATAAAAGTGGCTATTAAAGATGATGTTCTTTTATCGGTAAGAGCCCCTGTAGGGGATGTAAATCTTGCTCCTTTTAAATGTTGCATTGGAAGAGGGCTTGCGGCCATTCGCACGAATAAAGAAAAAGTAGAACCCCTATTTCTTTTTTACTTTTTAAGATTCAGACATAAATCTTTCGTTTCTCTTTCCACAGGTTCAACTTTCAAAGCGATAAAAAAAGAAACAATAGAAAATTTCTCTCTCCCCCTCCCCCCTCTCTCCGAGCAGAAAAAAATTGTGGAGATTCTCATGGAGGTGGATAAAAAACTGGAGATGGAAAGGAAGAGGAAGGAAAAACTGGAAAAATTGAAAAAAGGACTCATGGAAGACCTGCTCACGGGAAAAAGGAGGGTGAGGGTATGAAAGAGGGAATGGTTCTGTTAGAAATAGCGAAAAAGGATTTGGAAGCATCCAGACTTCTTTATGAAAATGAACTATATCCGCAAGCCCTTTTTTATCTCGAACAGGCAATAGAAAAAGTTTTTAAAGGATTATCTGTGGCTTTAGAAATTATTACTTTGGATGAAGCAAAGAAAATATCCCATACACCTTTCCAGTGGTTTATAATAGTTCAAGAAAAGTATATAGAGAATGTAGAAAAAATAGAATCTTTATTAATGATATTATCCACCTCCCATCCCATTCCTGTATGGTCTTATGAAGAAAAGACAAAACTTTCGGAAATTTCTAAAAAAATTAAAAAATGGGACAAAGAAGCAAGAAAACTCTCGGGGTCAGAAGAACTTTTGGAAGAATTTATTTCAGAATATGAGGAAATAGGTAATCAATTAGAACAATTAAGGGAAATATCTCCTGAGGAAAGACAGAATATTATAGGAGAGGTATTAGAATCGGAAATAAAAAAACTTTATTATGGTTATAAACTTCCATATTTCGTAACAGTTACTTTTGCTTATCATACAAAAGCCATGTTAGAATTTTTATTTGGGAATATTGAACTTATAATAAAACCCCTTTCTCTCATTTGGTGTAGTTTATTTCTTTTTATTCCTCTTTATCCTGTCGTAAGTATGGTGCGATATCCTATAGGCTCTCATAATCCCCTGGAAGTTTACGATGAAAATCATCCACTAATCAAAAAATTTGATTTGCTTTATCAAAAGATAGAGGAAATTTTAATAGAAATAGAAAGGTATCTGCGGGAGGAGGTCGTCCATGCCCTTCAGTGAAAAGGAACTTGTGGAGGAGCCTTTTGTGAAAAGACTTGAAGAGGAGGGGTGGAAGTTTATCCCGGGAGAGGAACTGGAAAGGGACGATGTGAAGGAGCCTCTCCTCCTTCCCTTGCTTATCAAATCCATAAAAAACCTGAATCCGGACCCGGGGATAGGAGACGAGGAAATAAGCAGGGCTATAAACGAATTGAAACTCACCCCCACAGGTCCCGGAGGTGCAAGAAAAATACTTCAATACTTCCGCGAAGGGATAAAGGTAAAATCGGGAAAGGAAAAAACCATCAAAAATATTAAACTCTTTGATTTTGAACACCCGGAAAACAACACCTTCACGGTAAGCACGCAGGTTAAACACACGGGAAGGGAAAACATAAGAAACGACATAATTCTTTATATCAACGGAATTCCCGTCGTAAACATAGAATGCAAAAATCCCGCAAGGATTTCGGAATCGTGGTATAATGCATACGTGCAGATAAAAGAATACGAGCGCCTCGTCCCTGAACTTTACAAATACATTCAGATTGGCGTTGCAGTTGAAAGGAAGGCAAAATACTTCCCCATCGTCCCGTGGGAAGAAGAAGTTGAAAGATACGAGTGGAAGGAAGAAGGCATGGATTCAATAGAATCAACCCTGAAAATGCTCTCTCCTTATACCCTGCTTGACATTATCGGAAACTTCATTTTCGTGAGAACCAGATACGGAAAAACCACAAAGGTTATAACGAGATACATGCAGTACAGGGCGGCGAATAAGATAGTAAAAAGGGTTATGGAAAACCTGGAGGGAAGGGACAGGAAAAACAAAGGCTTAATCTGGCACTGGCAGGGCTCGGGCAAAACCCTTACCATGATTTTTGCCGCCCATAAACTCTTTTACTCTAAAAAACTTGAACACCCGACGATTTTCTTCATTGTTGACCGCCTTGACCTTGAGGAACAACTGAGAGAGGAATTTTCCTCCCTTGATGTGCTTCCCGTAGAGGTGATAGGCTCCATTCGGGAACTCAGGGAAACTCTCTCTTTTGACAATTACCGGGGAAAAAGAGGCGTTTTTATAACGCTGGTTCACAAATTCAGAAATGAGGAACTTGAGGACATAAGGAAGGAACTCAAAAAACTCTCCCGTGAAAAAGAAACCATTATGAACAGAAAAAATGTTATTGCCTTCGTTGACGAGGGACACAGAACCCAGTCAGGAATACTTGCAAGCACGATGAGAAGTATTTTAAAAGAGGCATTCTTCTTTGCATTCACAGGAACACCACTTGCAAAAAGGGGAAGGGATACATACCGGAACTTTTCATACCCACCTGAGGAACTTTACCTTGATAAATACTTCATCACGGATTCAATAAGGGACGGATTCACACTCAAAATAGTTTACCAGCCACGCCTTGACCGACTGCATCTTAAAAAAGACCTCCTTGAAGCGTTTTTAAGGATTGAAGAAGAGGAATTGCCTGACGAGATAAGAGAAGAGGTGGAGGAGGCGGTTAAAAAGAAACTCAACACGATAAAACTATTCCATGAAAAACCCGACAGGATTGAGGAGATAGCAAAGGACATAAGCGAGCATTTTCTTGAAAACGTTGACGGGAGATTTAAGGCAATGGTGGTTGCAGGAAGCAGAAAGGCATGTGTGCTTTATAAACACGCCCTTGATAAATACCTCCCACCGGAATACTCAGAGGTGGTTATGACTTATGAGGCAAGGGAGAAGGAGAAAATAATTGAGAAATACCGGAATTATCAGAGGGAAAAATTCAGGGGAAAGGATGAAAGGGAGATAAGGGAGGATATAGTAAGAAAATTCAGGGAGGAGAAGTTGCCAAAGATACTCATAGTAACCGACATGCTCCTTACAGGTTTTGATGCTCCAATCCTCCAGACGATGTATCTTGATAAACCCCTTAAAGAACACAGACTGCTTCAGGCAATAGCAAGAACCAACAGACCTTACGGGAACCTGAAGGAGGCGGGACTCATTATTGATTATGTGGGAATATTAAAAGAATTCAAACGCGCATTTGAGATGTATGCAAAGGAGGACATTGAGGGAAGTCTGTTCAACATGAACGACCTCAAAATGGAGTTTATAAACCTGATTGAGGAACTCATGGAAATATTTGAGAGTTACGGGCTTGATTATGGAAGGGATACCCTTACCTCCTGCCTTGAAATAATCACGCACGACAGGGAGGTTGAGGAGAAGTTCATTGAGAACTATCAACGCATGAGAAAGATATTTGAAATGCTTGGAGCTGAGGAAATAAAACTGGAGCACCTTGAGGAATACAGATGGCTCACGGCGGTTTATACCTATTACACAAAGATGGTGAGGGATGAGTCCCCGATAGGAGCATACGTTGAGCGTTATTATCAGAAAACCATTGAATTCGTTCACAGAACCACGGAGGTTGAAAAGATAGAAAAAGAACTGAAGCCCGTGGTTTTTGATGAGCATTATCTTGAAAGACTTGAGGAGGAGCCCGCAGGGATGAAAGAAAAGGCGGCGGCGATTGTCTTTGCACTTAACCGTCTTGTTCTCGTTGAGAAACACGAAAATCCCGTTTACGAATCCCTTGCAGACAGAATAGAGATGTTGCTTGAGATGTGGAGAGAGAGAAAGGTGAGTTATGAAGAACTTTTCTCCATTGGAAAGGAGATATGGAGGGAGAAGGAAAAACTTGAACAGAGACAGCGTGAGCTTGGATTTGATGATGTTGAATACGCAATGCTTCTTGCCCTTGAAAAAGAACTTGGAAAGAAAAAGGAGTTTGTGGAGGATGTGAGGGAACTTTCACAGGAGATAAAGCCCCTTATGTTTGAAGGGTGGTATCTCCAGCGGAGTGCAAGGCAGGAAGTGAAGAAGAGGATAAGGAGATGGGTAAGGAAATTAAAAACAAGGTATGGGTTTGAATACGAGAAGGTGGAGGAAATATTCAGGGCTGTGGTTGAGGGGATTGAAAGGTATGGGAAGTGAAGTTGAGGTAAGGTACAGGAACATTAAATATCCAAGAATTGAATTGAGGACAGGAAAAGTGATTCTCATTCTCCCGCACGGGAAAAATCCGGAGGAGGTTCTTGAAAGGCATAAAAAATGGATTGAAAGGAAACTTGGGTTTATTGAGGAGTGCAAAAAGGAGGCGGAGGGGAAGGAGCCTGTGGAGAGGAATGAGGAGGAATTCCGCACGCTGGTTCTTTCGCTGGTTGAGGAATTTTCACGGGAACTTGGGGTGAAGGTGAATAAGGTGTTTTTCAGGCGCATGTCAACCCGATGGGCAAGTTGCAGCAGGAAGGGAAATTTAACGATAAACAGACTTGCACGTTTCCTCCCATCCCATCTTATTGAATACATAGTCTTTCACGAACTTGCACATCTTATTGAAAGAAGACACACCGATGCATTCTGGCGGGTGGTTTCAAGAAAATTCCCATCCTACCCCTCCCTTGAACGGGAACTGTTTGCTTACTGGTTTAAGGTGTGGGGTTAAGAGACCACTTGTTAACCTGTTTCTTCCAGCATTTTTTAAAAAGGGGTTATATACACCACCTCCTCAAGAATTCTTCTACCTATCCTGGGCTTTAGTGCGGTTTTTTCAACAAGGTCCACTTTTATGCCCAGAATTTCGGAGAGATATTGTTCAAGTTCCACAAAATCAATCAGACTGATGCGTGCATGTTCTTCAAACTCTATAAGAATATCCAGGTCACTCTCCGGAGTTTCCTCTCCTTTCACATAAGATCCAAAAACCCCCAAATATATACATTACGGAAAAAAATTACTTCAGCATCAGTAATTTAATCGTTCTTCGGTATTCTGCATGCTCCATACGAAGAAAATATACCCCTAAAGGTATAGGCTTTAGGAGAATTTTTATTCGTCTGTTTTTATATTCTATTTTCTCTATATTTTCACTTACATCTCTTCCTACAACGTCATAAAGATAAAATTGTAATGCCTTCCTGTTCTCAGGAATGCAAATATCAACAACAGAATTTAAAACTACAAGGTTCTCATCCACTATATGCTCGTTTTCTTCTAACCCTTCGAAGAAGGTCTGGTAAATTTGCAATCCTATATTTCCGGCTGCCACATAAATGTAGGAATTCCGAAGCAGAAGTCCCCACGGATGGGTGGGGGTAAAATAATATCCCACAATGGAAGGATTGTATGGATCGCTTACATCTACTACTTGAATGCCAGAGTCATTTGTCACACAGGAATAGCTCCCGGCAGTATATACATGATATCCTGAATTGTAGGTATTACACGATCCCACCTTCTGAGGATGAAAAATATCCGAAATATTCCAAATATAAAGACCGTCTCCACCAGTCATTAAATAGGCATAAAGTCCATATACTGAAATATCTGTACCCCATCCTGAAACATATCGTTGAGACACCATCTCCGGATTTAGGGGATCGGAAATATCTACGATAGAAAATCCATATAGCCCTTCAGCCAAAAATGCATAGGTGTCTTGTATCGAAAGTTTCAAAGAATAATAAGTAGTACATATAGAGGCTACATATGGATTAAGTGGATCTGCAACATCTATTATTCGTAATCCCTTACCCCACCCTGCTGCATAAGCATAATTCCCATGAACCTCTACATCATAAATGTCTCCAGCAGATACTGAGGATATCTCTATGGGGTTAGTGGGATCACTAATGTCTAATATCCGTAAAACTCCACCATCTCCTACATAGGCATAATTTCCAACACACCAAACAGCATGAATACCACTGCTTGCAGGGAAATATCCTACTCTGCAAGGAGAAGAGAGGTTAGAAATATCTATAATCTGAAGCCACTTATCACATGCCAGATATGCGAAATCCCCCTGTACAAACACATTGTAAGCAGTTCCACCTGCAGGAAAATAATTTATCTCCTCAAGATTAGAAATATCGGTAGCATTGAATACAAGTATTCCATAATTCCCTGCTGCAACATACAAAATGTTACCTACCTTTTTTACATCATATACAGGGGAATAAGCATCTACCTCACTTACCAAAATGGGATTGGAGGGTGTGGAGACATTCAGTATATACAAACTTGTAAGAGCACCCTCATCTCCTACATATGCAAACGAGTCTATTACCTCTACAGAAAAGGGAAAGGGTGTGGAATAACTTCCCACTGCTACTGGGTTAGAAGGGTCGGATACGTTTAGTATGCTAAGTTTGTTATCTTTTAATATCAAATATGCCAAAGTATCTTTGACGACTAAATCGCAGGCAGGATCAATTGTCACGAAATAATATCCAACCTCTTGAGGATTTTCAGGAGTACTTATATCTATTATACGCATACCCTTTCCATAATCTGCTATATATGCGTAGGTTCCAGACACACAAACTTTATAAGCCCTTCCCGGAGTATTGCATCTTCCTATCTCCGAAAGTAAACCGGTATCGGACACAGTAAAAATCTGCAATCCATAAGTATCTGCCGCTACATAGAGATAATTTCCAACGAGATATACATCTCTTGCTTTTCCCCCTGTAGGATGGGTTACTATTTTCTGAGGTGCATAGAGATCTGATAAGTCCCAGACTTCTATTCCCCTGTCATCCAGAGCAAGATAGAGTCTTTTAGTTAAAGAATCGTAAAACATCCCGTGCAAGAATCCGGGAGTGGATATTTCCGAAATCTCTTGAAGTTCCGAAGAATCCTGTGCATCTAAAATGAACACACCTCCTCCGGAGCCACAAAATAATGCCTTCCGGGAGACATCGTATGATAAAACATAAGGCGACCCAAAAGGCCAATTTCCTACTAATTTCATATTTAAAGAATCAACCCTTGAAGTAAGATAAAATACAGGAAAAAGCCATAATACCATTATAACCTCCTTGTTTGATACAATTTTATCCGATTCTCCGCGTCTGTCAATATGTCAAAAAATGATCTTCCCGAAGTAATTTTTCTGAGAAATATTATAACCGAACTTGGCCTTGAATACGGGGTATTGATTTCTGTGTATCCGATTTCTGAAAGAACGTTCAGACACGTAAAAAGCCCTCTTGTCCTCAATGTGAAAAGAGAAGGGGTGGTAGTATGGAGGAGATAAGAAAACTTATTGAGAAAGCACACGTTTTTCTGCGCAGTGCAGGGTTACTTATAGAAGAAGGAGATTATGATTCAAATTTACTGCGCAGAGGCTATTTTATCACCTGTTACTCTCACAATTTTATCCCATATGGGTCACGATCTTACCAGTGGAAAGTTAAAAGACAAGAAGCCTTGAATAGCTGATTTCTCCCTCGAGACAGGAATTATAAAGAGGAGGATAATCTACGTATCTCACCTCCACTTTCAGCCATCCACTCTCATGTATGTAAAAGCCAAATCTTCCTGATGCTCCAATTATTAGCGGAAAACGCAAACTGTCAGCCTTCACAGAGACCCGCAGAGTGACAGTGCTTCTTTCGTTCAGCCATCTTTTACAGAAAAGACTTCCTTCAAGTCTTTCATAGCCGGTATCATACTTTCCCGTAAATCTTATATAAGAAAACTTTCCAAGAGGTCTTGACCATGAAAGAAAAAAGGTAATTCCGCGATCAGGGAACATTCCCCTTTTGGTATAAATAATGGAATGCCATACAGTAAGAGATATTTCGGTTCCTGTCTCATGGCGAAAGGAAGGCAAATGGCGAGACCTTTCATAAAAGCATGCTATACCTTCCAGTTCTCTTATTCTGAATATTTCATAAGGAGATAGTCTCTCAACCAGGTTAAGGGACACAAGCAGGCTTTCAAGATCAGCGTAAAAGTGCTTTTCCCAGAAAAGATATTTGCTCCGGTACATTTCCTTTTTTGCGTAAAATTCCGCAAGAGCATATGCATCTTCCGGCGAGGGCTCTTTTAAAAGAACCCCGTCTTCCTTCAATCGTTTGAGAATGTAATACGTCATAAGAAGCAAGCCAAAACTCTCCCTCTTTTTAACACCTAACCCCACAGAGTAAGATTCCAGATCCACCTCCCAGTGCCTCCAGTCTTCCCTTTCCAGTATGTCAAAATACGCCTTCCCATGCATGTAGGCAGACCGATAACGAAAAGAGATGGGAAGAGACAGATTTCCTCTGACACGTGGCTCGGGAAAAACACTTCCTCCATACACTGTCCAGTCTGTTCTCGGTGCTATGGTAATTCCACCTGTTTTATTTCTTTTTTTAAATATATAGTTCATGGAAACCATTGAACCGTAACGGTATCTTTCCTCCCCTGCAAATTCCATTCCGGTTGAGAAACCTGCAAAAAGGCGAAAACTGCTGATGGAATAAGCAGGAATTATTTCTTTTCTCATGTTAAGAGAGTCAAGAAAAAAGAAAAGAAAGATCATAAAGACCTCCTTTCTCTTTTCTACCGGTATATTTTATCTTTTAAAAGGAAAGAAATCAAGAAGAAGACTTTTCCAAAAAACTTGACTTTTTATAACCTCTTAGATATGGTTATCCTGAATGGGTAAGTAGTACCAAGCAGAGACCAAGTCTGAGGGAAAAAGGAGGCTCTTTTTAGGGATAGTGAGGTTTTTTTCTTTTCCCCTGCACGGGTCGTATGGAGTTATGCCCTGGGATGAGAAGGGAAGAATAAGCAGAAGTTTATAAATTATTCTGCCCTCCATTCTGGCATTTCTTCATAAGGCTTGAACAGGGGAAAATAGTTAAAAAAAGGAGGTTAACATGAGGACCATTCTCCTTGCTTCTTTGACCCTTACTCTTTGTCTGAGTGCCCAGGGCTATGTGAACGTGTGGACGAATTACCTTGACTACGCAGGAGACGATTATAGCTGTGCTGTAGGAATGGACGGGAAATACAACGTCTATGTCGGAGGGAGGATTAACACGGGAACTTGGGATATGTGGACGGTGGTGAAGTATTCCTCCAATGGAGCCACTCTCTGGATGGATACCATCCCAGCACAGGGAAGCTCAGGAAGCAATGTATGGGGTATTGCAGTGGAGCAGGATGGCGATGCTTATGTTACAGGATATACCTCTGTGGGAGACACGATATACTGGCTGACAGTGAAATACGACCCTCAGGGAAACATTGTATGGGGAGATACGATAAAGAACGAACTTGGAAGAGCGATAACACTTGATAAGGATGGCAATGTCTATGCAGCCGGAAATGGAGGGGGATACTGGATCACCATAAAGTATGACTCCACAGGCAATATTCTCTGGAAGGATTCGCTTCAGATGCGTGGATACCCCAAGGGAATAGTACTTGATGACAGCAACAATCTCTATCTTACCGGTGTTCTGGGTTCCTATGTAGCAAGCGATATGCTTACTCTGAAATACAACACCGAGAGAAGCATTGTCTGGATGGATACAATTGATGTAAGTGATTATGATAATGCCGAGGATATAGCAGTGGACAGATGGGGAAATTTATATGTTACAGGATATGTTTACAATTCAGACATAGCCTACTATGACCCATACACCATCAAGTACAAGGCAGATGGTAACGTTCTCTGGATAAGGGAGGAATCAAGTGGATTGGGTTATGGTGTGGGTGTGGATACCCTGGGAAAGGTGTATGTTGCAGGAGCGGTCTTCGTTTTATCTGCCCTGGAAACGCGCTGGCTTTTCATTCAGTACGACACTTCCGGAAATCTCATTGAAATGGACACACTTGACCAGGGAGACGGAAGTGAGGCATGGGGAATTGATGTTGATCAGGCTGGAAATTACGCATTAACAGGATATGCCCTGGCCCCGGGCACTACAGCAGCATGGTGCACCGACCTTTACCTCAAATACCGGGATGTGTGTATTGATACATGTCTTTCTCCCCTTGTGATTTCCCCTCTTTACGACTATACACCCATTGTTCGCGTCCACAACGGCTCCTATGAGATAACGGAAGACTTTGATGTGAATGCGACAACAGATACAAGTGGTGTGATTCTCTATAGTTCAACCTATTCTATTGATGGTTCCTCTCCAGGTGATACACTGGATATCTCACTTTCTCCCTGGAGTGACATACCCCATGAGATTACTTCAGCAAGGCTCAGATTCACTATTCTTCACGAGAGCGGTTATGACATGGTTCCGGATAACGATGTGATGAGCATAACTCTTTATATAAGACCCGTTATTGATTCTGCCGTTGCATACGATGGAACAACACCCGGGTCTGGAATAGATGATGATGACTATGTTGCCCTTTACTTCTCTCATCCTATGAACCAGATAGCAATGGATGCATCCAGCATTGACAGTCTTCTTTCCCTCTCCGGAGGACACACATGGCTTGATGGTTCAGGACTCATTGGAAATATCACATGGAGTGCGGATGGAAAGGTCCTCTATGTTTTCCTTACAACCACTGATTCGCCTCCAACGGTCTCTGTGGGTGATACAATAACACCGGATGATACACTTGCCGATGTTTATGGATTTTCATGCGTGGATCCCGTTATCCTCACCGGTTCTTTTGATCCTGCCCAGGGGATAACTGGAAGGAACAGGCTCCTGCTTGATGTCCGGGAAATAAATACAAGGATATCCTTTACCTATGCAATCCCAGAAGATGAACCCTACAGGATTGTTCTTTACGGTGTTGATGGAAGGATTGTAAAGGAGATTGTGGGAGAAGGAGAGGGCGTATATGAGAGGGAAATAACAGGTGTTCCTCCGGGCGTTTACTTCCTGAGACTTGAGCAGGGAGGAGTGGCAGAGGAGAAGAGGATAATACTCTTGAGGTAAATAAAGGGAGACTCTTTGTCCAGAATATCTGATTGATTTTTGAGAGGCTGTTTTTAACGAGGTTTTTGATTTTCATGCGCACCCCCTTATTTTTAAGGGCAGCGGAGAAGCTGAGCCCTTCCATAAAGCCCAATAACCTGGATAACCCGGGATATTTATCAGATATTTTTATACACCCTTAAGACCCTTGACTTTCCATCCAATACTTTTATAATTTTACCGGATGCCGGGATGGCGGAATTGGCAGACGCGCTGGATTCAGGTTCCAGTGTCCGCAAGGACGTAGGGGTTCAAGTCCCCTTCCCGGCACAAACCTGAAGAGGGAATGAGAATAGAATACCTTGGACATGCCTGCTTTTTCATAACCTTTGACAATGGGACAAGACTCATTACCGACCCCTACAAGCCCGGAGCATACGGTGCCATTCATTATCCCTCTTATGAAAAAGAGGCAGATGCGGTAACGGTAAGCCATGAGCATGAGGACCACAATGCGGTGTCTTTTGTAAAGGGGAATCCTGTGGTGGTGAAGGGAACGGGGGAGAGGGAAATAAAAGGAATAAAAATCACGGGTTTTCCCTCCTGGCATGACCGCTCTAAGGGTAAAGAAAGGGGAAAAAACACAATATTCCTGATGGAGGAGAGTTACTCCCTGATCCACGCAGGGGACCTGGGGGATATACCGGAACCCTCGGTTGTTGAGGAACTTAAAGACAAGGATATTCTCCTACTGCCTGTTGGTGGAACGTTTACCCTTGGTCCTGAGGAGGCATGGGAATTTGCAGAACTCATCAAGCCCCGCGTTGTTATACCCATGCACTACAAAACCTCTTTCATTTCCTTTGACCTTGAACCAGTTTCCTCATTTATCCAGGGAAGAAGGCATAAATTCTGTGGAAAAATTGTGCATGTGGATTCTCTTCCCGAAACCATGGAAATATGGGTGATGGAAGATGCAGGGTAGAATAAAGAAAAACTTTATAACAGGAATAGTTGCCATACTCCCCATCACTCTTACAGTGTTTGTGGTTTACTTCCTTATCGTTAAAACCGGGGGGCTTATTGGGGGAGTGTTCAAAAAAATAACCGTGCTTCCTCCCCTGCCTGAGTTCTTCTATACCTTCCTTGGATTTATCTCGGTGATAGTTCTCATTTACATTATAGGAGTTCTTACATCCAGTTTCCTTGGAAGATACATAATGAGGATGTTTGAGAGATTTATGGAAAGGCTTCCATTTGTCAGGGGAATATACTCGTCTGCAAGAAAACTCACGGATACGATATTCATGGACCGTTCTGCATTCAAGCGCGTTGTCCTTGTTGAATATCCCAGAAAGGGAACCTATGCAATGGGATTCCTCACAACCCAGGATACATGGGAGCATAAGGGGAAGAAACTCTACAATGTCTTTATCCCGACAACCCCAAACCCCACCTCGGGATACTACCTCCTTGTCCCTGAGGATGAACTTGTGATAACCGACATACCCATAGAAGAGGGGTTGAAAATCATAGTATCCAGTGGCATAATACTTCCTGAAAAAAGGAGGATAAATGAGGTGGTGGAGGAGAAGAAAGATTGAGAGTGAGGAGGAATTAAAGGAGATAATATCAAGGGGAGAGGAAGAGGGAATCATAACCGAGGAAGAGGAAGCCCTTATAAAAAGCATTTTTGAAATAGGGGATACACCGGTTGAGGAGGTGATGGTCCCCCGGGTTGATATGGTTGCATGCAGGACCGATGCAACCCTTGAGGATGTGGTGAAACTTTATCTTGAAAGGGGGCATACAAAGATTCCTGTCTACGATGGGAACATAGATAACATTGTGGGAATGATATACATTCCTGAAGTCCTCAAGTTCTGGAAGAGGGAGGAGAAAATATTTGCTGTTGACCTGATGAAACTCCCCTACTTTATCCCCTACTCCAAAAATGTTCTTGAGACAATGAAGGAATTCCAGAGAAATCACATATCCATTGCAATAGTTGTTGATGAATACGGTGGGGTTTACGGTCTTGTTACGATGGAGGACCTGATAGAGGAGATAATAGGGGAACTCCAGGACGAACTTGACCGTGAGTCCATGAAGAAACTTGAGGATGGAACCCTGATAATCCCCGCAAACTTTGAAATAGAAAGACTTTCAGAGATATTTAATGCAAAGATAGACGATATGGGAATGAGAACAGTTGGGGGACTGCTCATAAAGAAAAGGGGAAAAATTCCCTCACCAGGAGAGCGGATAGTGCTTGATGGGCTTGAGGTGGAGGTGATTGAGGGAAGCAGACAGAGGATAAGGAAACTTGCGGTGAGGAAGAAATGAAGGCGCCATTTGTTCACCTCCATCTCCATACCTATTACTCCCTCCTTGATGGTGCGGTCTCCATAGAGAAACTTGGTGAAAGGCTCAAGGAACTTGGAATGGACTGCGTTGCAATGACCGACCACGGGAATCTCTTTGGTGCAATAGAGTTCTACAAGGCAATGACCGAACACGGAATAAAGCCAATTATAGGAATGGAGGCATACGTTGCAAAGAGAAGTATGGAGGAGAAGAATTCCGATGAGGAAAATTATCACCTTGTTCTGCTTGCGAGGAATGAGGAGGGATACAGGAATCTCATGAAGCTCTCAAGCATAGGATACCTTGAGGGATTTTATTACAAGCCCAGGATAGACAGGGAGGTTTTGAGAAAGTATTCAAAGGGACTCATAGGTCTTTCCTCATGCATGAAGGGTGAGATACCTTCCCTTATTCTTGCAGGAGACCCGGACACGGCAAGGGACCGGGCAAAGGAGTACATGGAGATATTTGACGGAAACTTTTACCTGGAGATAATGAGGCTCGGGCTTGAGGGGGAGAGGGAGGTGAATGAGGAACTCATAAAAATTTCAAAAGAACTTGATATCCCTCTTGTGGCAACCAACGATGTTCACTACATCTATCCAGAAGACCATACCATGCACGATGTTCTGCTTGCAATCCAGACAGGGAAGGAACTTGAGGATGAGGAGAGATTGAGATTTTCAACCCGGGAGGTGTATTTAAAGTCTCCGGAGGAGATGCAGGAACTTTTCCGGGACATTCCTGAGGCAATAGAAAATACAGTTAAAATTGCAGAGGAGTGCAATCTTTTGCTTGACCTTGACCCGAGCAGGGTTCATCTCCCCCACTATTCCATTCCCGATGAATATGAAAACGCATACCAGTACCTCCACGACCTCACGATGCGCGAGGCAGAGAAAAAATACGGGAAACTGACCCCTGAGGTAAAAGAAAGGCTTGAGCACGAACTCTCTATAATCGGAAATATGGGGTTTGCCGGATACTTTCTCATAATAAAGGACATAGTGGACTTTGCGAGAAAAAGCGGAATAAGGGTTGGACCGGGAAGGGGTTCTGCAGTCGGAAGTGCGGTTCTCTATGTCCTGGGGGTTACATCCGTTGACCCTCTGAAATACAACCTCCTCTTTGAAAGGTTCCTGAACCCTGAAAGGGTTTCCATGCCGGATATAGATATTGATTTTGAGGATACAAAGCGGGATATGGTGATAGATTACATAAAAAAGAAATATGGGGAAAGGAGTGTTGCACAGATAATAACCTTCAGCATGTTGAAGATAAGGGCAGCACTCAAGGATGTGGCAAGGGTTTACGGGATACCATTCCAGGAAGTGAACTCCCTTGCAAAACTCATTCCCGATGATGCAAGGTCCACAAAAGAGGCAGCCGAACGTTCCCCTGCGCTGAAAGAGAAATTGAAGGAGGAGAGATACAAAAAGATTTTTGAGGTTGTTGATTCAATCATAGGATTTCCAAGGCATGCGAGTGTTCATGCAGCAGGTGTTGTGATAACCCCTGGAGAAATAACCGATTATGCTCCTCTCTACAAGGACAGCAAGCACAACACGGTTACAACCCAGTATTCAATGAAGTCCATAGAATTGATAGGGCTTTTAAAGGTTGATATTCTGGGACTAAAAACCCTTACTGCAATTGAAAACACACTCAGGTTCCTGAAAGAGAAAGGAATAGAACTTGATGTTGACAATCTCCCCCTTGACGATGAGAAGGTTTATGAATTGCTTTCAAGCGGTGAAACAATGGGAATATTCCAGCTTGAATCTTCTGAACTTGCAGTAAGGACCCTGAAAAAGATAAGGCCAAAGAATTTTGAGGAACTGATTGCCATTCTTTCTCTTATAAGACCCGGACCAATGAAGTTCATAGATAACTATGCAAGAAGAAAGGCGGGAAAGGAGGAGATAACATATTTTCATCCAAAGTTAAAGCCCGTTCTTGAGGATACTTACGGGATTCCCCTCTACCAGGAACAGGTTATGCAGATAGCACATGTTCTTGCAGGATTCACAATGGGAGAGGCAGATATACTGAGAAGGGCAATGGGGAAGAAGGACCAGGAAAAGATGGCGGAGATGGAGGGGAAGTTTGTTGAGGGTGCGGTTAAAAATGGGATAGACGAAAAAACCGCAAGGGATATATTTGAGAAGATAAAGGATTTTGCACAGTATGGATTCAACAAGTCCCATTCAACAGGATACGCATACATCTCTTACATAACTGCATACCTCAAGGCCCATTATCCAGCAGAATTCATGGCGGCAACGATGACAACAGAAATAGGAAGTCAGAATGCCTCTGAAAAGATAAGAAGGCTTGTCCATGAGGCAAGGAGAATGGGAATAGAGGTTCTCTCGCCCGATGTGAATGAGTCCAGGTATGAGTTCTATCCAACTCCTGATGGAAAGATAAGATTTGGTCTTGGAGGGATAAAGAATGTTGGAGAGAAGGCTGCAAGGGAGATAGAGAGAAAGAGACCCTATGAGAATCTCTTTGATTTCGTGAGAAAGGTTGATACGAGAGTTGTTGATAGAAGGGTTATGGAGAACCTGATAAGGGCAGGGGCAATGGACTGCTTTTCAAGGAACCGTGCCTCTTTGCTTCTTTCACTTCCAAAGGCATTTGAATTTGCAGAGGAGAGAGGGAAGAGGCAGACATTAAGTCTTTTTGACACCGGAAAAAAAGAGGAACTTGAGGATGTTGAGGACTGGGAATTTGAGGTGAGGATGATGAATGAAAGGGAGGCAGTTGGATTCTATCTTTCCGCTCATCCCCTTGATGAATATGGTGAAATCCTGAGGTACATACTCACTCCCTCTTCCCGTCTTTCAAATCTTCCTGATGGAAAGCCGGTGAAGGTGGGAGGGATAATAACAAGGATACAGAGGAAAAGAACAAGGGATGATAAAGAGCTTGTTATACTTGAGGTTGAGGACCTTGATGGCAAGTTAAAGGCGGTTCTCTATGATGTTCCAACCGGGAAGGAGGAATTGTTGCTTGAGGATGGAAAGATTCTCATAAAGGGAAGGGTGAGGTCAAGGGAAGAGGAAGGGAAAGAAAAGGAGATAAGGGTTGATGATATAATGCCTCTTGATGCGGTTAAAGGGGAGATAAAGGAGGCATTCTTTGCCGTGAATGTTGAGGATGTTCCTGCTGAGGAGTTCAGGAAGGTGATAGATGCGGTGAGGTCCCATTCCGGGAGTGTGCCTCTTACCTTTGTGATAAAGAGGGATACTGAGAGACTGAAGGTAAGGTCCGGAGTGAATATTTCCCCATCGCCCGAACTTGCAAAGGAGGTGGAGAAAATCCTTGGTGAGGGAACGGTTTACTATAAGGTTTAGGAGGTAAAATGATATACCTTTTTTTGCTTTCACAGCCTTTGAGATTTATAATGGTTCCCCATCCACTTCCCCTTGAGCATGGAGAGTATATGTTCTCAATGAGGTATGAACCAACCGGATTCCTGGGGGGAGAGGTGTCTTTCGGTCTCTGGGATTTCCTGGGGATAGGGGTTGGATACGGAGGAAACAATGTAATAGGCTATGGAAACGTGGAGTGGGCGGAGGAACCCTGGATTGAGATAAGATGCAGTTTCTCCTACTACGGGTTTGATATTGGAATAGGATACGACTCAGAGGAATACGATGAACTTTCCCCCTTCGGGCTTTACCTCACAGGAGGAAGGGAGCTCTACCTTTTACTTGGGGATGCATACGGAAATGCAGGAATAAACTACAATCCTGAAAACCAGACCCTTGACTTCTTTGCAGGATTCTACCTGAGGCTCGGGGATACCCATTATCTCATGGCAGACTACAGATTCGGTGCAGGAGAACCCGGGAAAAACTATCTCAACCTGGGATTTCTGGAAAACATAGGTCCTCTGGGAGTGGAGTTTGACCTCATAAATATCCTCGCTCAGGAACCATATCCCGGTCCCTTTGGAAGACAGTTGAAGATATTTTACCGGGAGAGGTTCTGAATGTGGGTTGTTCTTGGATTGCAGTGGGGGGATGAGGCAAAGGGGAAGTTTGTTGACTATCTTGCCGGGGGATTTGATGCGGTTGTAAGGTATCAGGGAGGGGCAAATGCGGGTCATACGGTTATATATAAGGGGAAAAAGGTCCCCCTCCATCTTATACCTTCAGGAATATTCCATCCCGGATGCACATGTGTTATAGGAAATGGGGTGGTCCTGGACCCTGAGGCATTTGTAAAAGAGATAAAAATGCTTGAGGAACTCGGGATAGAAACGAAGGGAAGAGTGTGGATAAGTGACAGGGCTCATCTCACACTTCCCTATCACAAGAGAAAGGATGAGGAAAGGGAGGAAAGGAGAAAAAGAAAGATAGGGACAACACGAAGGGGAATAGGACCAACCTATATGGATAAGTATGGAAGAACCGGAATAAGGGCAGGGGACCTTTTTTATCCTGAATATGTTAAGGAAAGACTTTCATTTAATGTGGAGAACCCGGATGAGGTATTTGAATTCATTCTTTCTTACCGCGATTTTCTGCTTCCCTACATTACCGATGCCGTGGAACTGCTCCATCGTTTCCTGGAAGAAGGGAAACGCATTCTTTTTGAAGGTGCCCAGGGAACAATGCTTGACGTTGACTTCGGGACCTATCCCTTTGTTACATCCTCAAATCCCACAGCAGGAGGTGTATGCACGGGAACAGGAATTCCTCCCACGGCGATAGAGAAGGTAATAGGGGTTGCAAAGGCATACACCACAAGAATAGGTGAGGGTCCACTTCCAACAGAGTTTCCTCCGGAGTTTGAGGAAAGGATAAGAGAGAAGGGGGATGAATTTGGTGCAACCACCGGAAGACCCAGGAGGTGTGGATGGTTTGATGCGTTTCAGGTCAGGTATGCAGTGAAAATAAACGGTGTCAGGGAAATGGTTCTTACAAAACTTGATGTCCTTGATGGAATTGAGATAATAAAAATAGCAACAGGATACAGGCTTGACGGTGTGGAACTCTCGTCATTTCCATCCTCTCCCGGGACACTTGAGCGGGTTGAGGTTATATATGAAGAAATACCTGGATGGGAGGGAAGTGTTAAGGGAATAAAAAGATATGAGGACCTGCCCCATGGAGCGAAGAGGTATATAAAAAGGATAGAGGAACTTGTGGGAGCGAGAGTAAAATGGATATCGACGGGACCTGAAAGGGAGGAGATAATACATGTTTAATCTGCTTGCAAAGATAATAGGAACGAAAAACGAAAGAGAACTGAGAAGAATAAGACCAGTAGTTGATAAAATAAATGAAAAATACGAATACTACCGGAAAACCCTCAGAGATGAGGAACTCCCGAAGATAACAGAGGAATTTAAGGAGAGATTAAGGGCAGGAGAGACCCTGGACGATATTCTCGTTGATGCCTATGCCCTTGTGAAGGATGCGTGCAGGAGATTGCTCGGGAAGTCCTGGCCCGTTACCGGGATAGAGAAGGAGTGGGATATGGTTCCCTATGATGTGCAGTTGATAGGTGCCGTTGTTCTCCACGAGGGTAAGATAGCGGAGATGGCAACAGGAGAGGGTAAGACACTCGTTGCAACCATGCCCCTTTATCTCAATGCACTCACAGGCAGGGGGGTTCACCTTGTAACCGTGAACGACTATCTTGCAAGAAGAGACAGGGAATGGATGGGACCTGTTTATGAATCCCTTGGGTTGACCGTGGGGGTTATTCAGGCAGGAATGAGTCCGGATGAGAGAAGACCACAGTATGAGTGCGATATAACCTACGGAACCAACAACGAGTTCGGGTTTGACTATCTCAGGGACAACATGGCAATAAGACCCGAGCACAGGGTTCAGAGGGGACATTACTATGCAATAATTGACGAGGTAGACTCCGTTCTCATTGATGAGGCAAGAACCCCTCTTATAATCTCCGGTCCTGTTCCGGTTGAGGAGAGCAGGGTGAGGATTTACAAAGAATTGAAACCAAGGGTTGAGAGAGTTGTTTACGAACAGACACGCCTTGTCAATAAACTCGTATCAGAGGCTGAGAGACTGCTCAGGAACGGGAACAGAAAAGAGGCGGGGATAAAACTTCTCCAGGCAAAGAGGGGGGCTCCAAAGAATAAGAGGTTGATGAAACTCATGCACGAGCCCGGGGTTCAGCAGTTGATTGAGGAGACAGAGGCAAAATACATGAAGGAGAAAAAACTCCATGAGCTTGACGAGGTTCTTTACTTCTCCATAGATGAAAAGTCAAACATTGTTGATATAACCGAGAAAGGCAGAAAGGCAATAGCACCAGACAATCCTGATTTCTTCACCCTTCCTGACCTTCCCATAGAACTCAAGAAAATAGACGAACAGTCCGGACTTTCACCAAGAGAAAGGGCTGTTTTAAGGGATAAGGTCCAGAGGGAGTATGCAGAAAAGTCGGAGAAAATTCATGCAGTAACACAGCTTTTAAAGGCATATTCACTGTTTGAACGTGATGTTGAGTACATTGTCCAGGACGGGAGGGTGATAATTGTTGACGAGTTCACCGGAAGGCTCATGCCTGGAAGGAGGTATTCCGATGGACTCCATGAGGCGCTTGAGGCAAAGGAGGGGGTGAGGGTTGAGCGTGAGACCCAGACCCTTGCAACCATCACACTCCAGAACTACTTCAGAATGTATGAGAAACTTGCAGGGATGACCGGAACTGCTGCAACAGAGGCGCAGGAGTTCTGGGAGATATACAAACTTGATGTTGTTGTAATACCAACCCACAAGCCGGTAAGAAGGGTTGACTACGATGATCTGATTTTCAGGACAAAAAGGGAAAAATATAAAGCGATAATTGAGGAGGTTGAGAGACTGCATAAGAAGGGGATTCCGGTTCTTGTTGGAACCGTATCCGTTGAGGTCTCCGAGACCCTTTCCAGGATGTTGCAGAGAAGAGGGATAAGACACGAGGTTTTGAATGCAAAACACCATCAGCGTGAGGCTGAAATTGTTGCCCATGCAGGGGAAAGAGGAAGGGTGACCATAGCAACCAACATGGCAGGTAGGGGGACGGATATAAAACTTGGGCCAGGGGTTGTGAAGTGTGACTTCTGTATTCTCAAACTTGATGAGGAACTTGCAAGGGCAAGGACCGAGGAGGAAAGAAAGAAAATTCTTGAGATGGCAGAAAAGACAAGGAAAAAACTCAAAGAGGCAGGGCTTGACCCTGATGGAAAGGACTGCCTTGAGGATATGCCATGCGGACTCCATATAATAGGAAGTGAAAGGCACGATGCGAGAAGAATAGACCTCCAGCTGAGGGGAAGGTCCGGAAGGCAGGGGGACCCGGGAAGTTCCAGGTTCTACATATCCCTGGAGGATGACCTTATGAGACTCTTTGCAAGGGAAAGGATAGCAAGGGTGATGGACCGGATGGGGATAAAGGAGGGAGAACCAATAAAGCATCCTCTCATCACCCGGGCAATTGAGAATGCACAGCGCAGGGTGGAAAGATACCACTTTGACATAAGAAAGAGACTGCTTGAGTTTGACGATGTTATGAACCGGCAGCGTGAGGTTATATACGGGTGGAGAAATGAGATACTGGATGGAAAGAACATGAAGGATAGGGTTCTTGAGCTCATAGACTACGCCGTCGAGGAGATAGTGGATTCATACACCCAGGCAAAGTATCCTGAGGACTGGGACTGGGAGGGATTGGAGGCAGACCTCATTGAGACATTTCTTATAGAGCTGGAACTCTCGGATGAGAGAAAGCATGAGATAAGACGTGATGAACTTGAAGATATGATAAAGAAGCATGCACGTGAAAGATACGAGGAGAAGGAAAAACTGCTTGGTGAGGAGCGGATGAGGGAGTTTGAGCGGCTTGTCATGCTCCAGATAATAGATGAGAACTGGAGACATCACCTTTACGAACTTGATGCACTGAAGGAGGGGATTTATTTAAGAAGTTATGCCCAGAAGGACCCTCTTGTTGAATACAAGCGTGAGGCATTCGGGATGTTTGAGGAACTGGTTCACAGGATTCAGATGGACACGGTTAAATACCTATTCAGGTTCCAGCCAGAGGCAATAGCAGGACCAAGAGAGGTGAGGGGAAGGGCGGTGAAGGAAGAGTTCAGAGAAAGATTGCCTGAGGGGGAGGCACCTCCAGAGGAGGAAAAAATAATTGTTATGCCAAAGGAGGTTATACCGGAAATAGGGGACCCTGTTCTTGATGCAAGGTTTAAAAAGGCGGTTGAAAAACTGAAGCGGGAGGGGAAGATAAAGAAGATAAGGGATATAGGAAGGAATGAACCCTGTCCATGCGGAAGTGGAAAGAAATTCAAGAAATGCCACGGGAGGAATCTATGATAGTTATAACAGGAGGAGCAGGATTTATAGGCTCTGCCCTTATCTGGGGATTGAACAAGAAGGGAGAAGAGAATATCCTGGTGGTTGATGCCTTAAAGGATGATGAGCGCTGGAAGAACCTCTGCGGATTAAAATTCAGGGATTATCTTGAAAAGGATGAATTTCTCTATTTACTCACCTCAGGGAAACTCAAAAAGCCCGATACAATAATCCACATGGGAGCGTGTTCTGATACAACTGAGAGGGATGGAAGATTCATGATGCTCAATAATTTTGAGTATTCAAAGAGGCTTGCCGAGTATGCATGGGAGAATAAAATAAGGTTCATCTATGCATCAAGCGGTGCAACCTATGGTGATGGGAGCAAGGGGTTCTCGGATGATGAGGAAAAACTTGAAGAGCTGAGACCCTTAAATCTTTATGGATATTCAAAACACCTTTTTGACCTCTGGGCAAAGAGGAAAGGATATTTAGCATCCTTTGTTGGATTGAAGTACTTCAACGTTTACGGTCCAAATGAGTATCACAAAAAGGAGATGAGAAGTTT
Organism: bacterium; assembly: GCA_029258725.1. Taxonomy (GTDB): domain Bacteria; phylum Hydrothermota; class UBA3072; order JAPDKE01; family JAPDKE01; genus JAPDKE01. The sequence goes on from JAPDKE010000017.1 coordinate 26,771, forward strand.
TGTGTGCAAGGCATACGAACAGATAAAGACACATGGAAAGGTGAGGCTTTTTAAGTCCTATAAATCTGAATACAGGGACGGGGAGCAAAAGAGGGATTTTATATACATAAAGGATGCGGTTGATGTTACTTTATTTTTCCATGAGAGAAGGGAACTTTCCGGAATATACAATGTGGGAACGGGAACCCCGAGAACCTGGAACGACCTTGTCAATGCTGTTTTCAATGCCCTTGAAGTTTATCCTGTAATAGAGTATATAGATATGCCTGAGGAACTCAGGGACCAGTATCAGTACTATACCTGTGCGGATGTGGAGAAGTTGAGAAGGGTGGGATATGAGAAAGAGTTCACGAGTCTTGAGGATGGAGTGAGGGATTATGTTCTGAATTATCTTGAAAAAGGGAAAAGGCTCCAGGACCATGATTGAGAGGTTAAAAGAGAATCTTGTTTATTTTGTATTTTTCTTTCTCTCTCTTATTCTTATCTGGTGTTTTATAACGCTCAGGATAAGGCTTGCAACCCTGGTTTTCCTTTCTCTGCTTCTGGTTGCATTTGCTGTGAGGATGAAATGGGGTATTTATCTTCTGCTTGTTTACTATGCCCTGGTGGGATTGATAAGGAGATTGATGTATGTGTATGAAAGGCATGTAAGGTTTGACCCTCTTTCTGTTGCTCACGATTTTCTTGTTGCCTTCTTCTTCATCCTTATTCTGCTCACAAAAAAGGAAAAAGTACTGGAAAGTTTGAAAAAAGACAGATTGTTCGGGGTTGCTGTTTTTCTTCTTCTTGTTGAGATATTGCAGATTTTCAATCCCCTTCAGGGAAATGTATTTGTGGGGATGGGAGGTGCGAAGTTTATCATAATTCCCTTCCTGGGATTTTTCATAGGATATCTTCTTGATGGACTTGAGTTTGAAGGTTTATGGAAACTCATGCTTGTTGTCGGGGTTGCCACTGCACTTTATGGCTGGAAGCAGGTTTTTTGGGGATACGCTTCCTTTGAAATGAAATGGTGGAGAAGTGTGGATTACCTCTCTCTCCGTATTCCGGGGGGTGTAAGACCTATCTCTACATTTCCAAGTGCTGCAGAATACGCCCATTTTTCATGGATGGTTGCACTTGTAGCCCTTCATTATGTCTCTCAGAGAAAGTATCGTGTGCTCACAGGTGTCCTTTTTGCATTCTTTATCGTTTCTCTCTTTCTCAGTGCGGTGCGTCTTGCATTTTTTTCCTTTGTTCTCGGATTTTCGCTTTATCTTCATTTTTCAATACGTGACAGGATAAAAAGAGTCTTTTTTGATATTCTTTACCTTTCTTTCCTCCTTTGTATGGTGATGTTCTTTTATTTTGGAGAAGGACTTTTTTATTCCATGGGAAAGGTTGGAGGGACTTTTCTTCACATGAGGGAGGGAATACTCTATCCTTTTGCACCAAATTCCACCTTCTGGGGACATTACGCTGCGTGGAAACATGCCATTTCCCACTTTATAAAAAATCCGCTGGGATATGGACTCGGATCCTCAACAATTGCAGGAACAAAGTTTCTTGGAACGCACATATGGACTGAATCTGATGTTCTCTCCACCATAGTGGCTACGGGAATTGCCGGAATGATTGCTCTTCTCCTTTTCTTTTTCCATGGAATAAAAAGAGCATGGCAGTTGTGGGAAAGATACAGAATTAAAGATGGGCTTCTCGTGGTAAGCCTTGTTATTCCCATGTTTTTTATTGCTCAGATACTGACCTACCTGTGCGGTCTGCTCGTTTTTCTTATCCTGGGAATCTCTGCAAGAAAATACATGGAATTGTCGCAAGAACCTTGACAATAATTTTCTTTTTTCCTATTCTACACCCGTGAGCATAGAGGAACTGAAGGAAATAGCAAAGGAAGTGAGAAAGGACATAATAAGGATGACCGGTCTTGCGGGGTCCGGTCATCCAGGTGGTTCACTATCAAGCGTTGAAATTCTTGTTTCACTTTATTTCAAAAAGATGAAATACGATCCCGGGAATCCTGGATGGGAAGAGAGGGACAGATTTGTTCTCTCAAAGGGACACGCAGCCCCTGCACTTTACTCGGTTCTCTCAAGGGTGGGATTTTTCCCAAGAGATGAACTGTGGAAATTGAGGAAAAGAGGGGCAATGCTCCAGGGACACCCTTCAAGAGTTCATACCCCCGGGGTTGAGGCATCCACAGGTTCTCTGGGGCAGGGGCTTTCAATAGCAAATGGGATGGCAATTTCGGGAAAGATTTATGGAAAGAATTACAGGGTTTATGTTCTGCTCGGTGATGGGGAGATAGAGGAGGGGCAGGTGTGGGAGGCAGCAATGAGTGCCCACCGGTTTAAACTTGACAACCTCTGTGCAATTCTTGATAACAATGACCTCCAGATAGATGGCACCGTTGAGGAAATAATGGACCCCTATCCCTTAAGGGATAAATGGCATGCCTTTGGATGGCATGTTATTGAGGTAAACGGGCATGAATTCCCTGAGATTCTTTCTGCACTTGATGAGGCTGAAAAGGTTAAGGGTAAACCCACCATGATAATAGCACATACAGTAAAAGGTAAGGGAGTTTCCTACATGGAAGGGAGGAAAGAATGGCACGGGAAGGCACCGCAGGGAGAACTGATAGAGCGTGCATTGAAAGACCTCGAGTAGAATCGGTGAGAACAGCATACGGAGAGACACTTGTTGAGCTGGGAGAGGAGAGGGAGGATATAGTGGTTCTTGATGCGGACCTCTCCGCCTCTACCCAGACATGCCTCTTTGCAGAGAGATTTCCGGATAGATTCTTTAACATGGGAATATCCGAGGCGGATATGATGGGAACTGCATGTGGAATTGCCCTTACCGGAAAAACGGTTTTCGCCTCAACCTTTGCAATATTTGCAACAGGAAGGGCATGGGACCAGATAAGAAACTCAATTGCCTACGCAAGAGCAAATGTGAAGATAGTTGCAACCCATGGAGGGATAGTTACGGGCCCTGATGGTGCATCCCATCAGGCACTTGAGGATATTTCTTTAATGAGGGTTATTCCCGGGATGAGGATAATATGCCCTGCGGATGCCCCGATGACCAGAAAGGTTGTAAGATATGTTGCATCAGTGGACGGTCCTTTTTATGTGAGACTCATAAGACCAAAGGCTCCGGTTATATACGATGATGACACTCCCTTTGAATTCGGGAGGGCAATAAAACTCAGGGAGGGAAGAGATTTGACCATTTTCACCCATGGATTCATGCTCTGGAGATGCATAAAGGCTGCTGAGCTGCTTGAGGAAGAGGGGATAAGTGTGAAGCTCTTTGATTCCCATACGATAAAGCCTGTTGATACGGAGGCAATAGATGAGGCAATAGAGGAGACGGGAAGAATTCTTGTTGTGGAGGACCACTCAAGAATAGGGGGACTGTTCAGTGCCATAGCAGAGGAGGTGGTGAGAAGAAAACCCGTTCCCATGGATGTTATTGCAATTGATGATGTGTTTGGAGAATCAGGCTCGATTGATGAGTTGCTTGAATTTCATGGATTGACTCCAGAAAATATAAAAAATAAGGCAAAGAAATTGCTTGAAAGATGATTGAATTCAGGGATGTTTACATGGTCTATGAAAAAAACTGGTATGCACTCCAGGGAATAAATTTAAGGATAGAAAAAGGTGAGTTTGTTTACGTGGTTGGTCCCTCCGGGGCAGGGAAGAGCACCCTTTTAAGGCTTATCTATATGGACCTCTTTCCCACCGCAGGAGAGGTTGTTGTTGCGGGATACAGCAGTTCCAGGATAAAGCCAAAGGAGATACCCTATCTCAGAAGAAAGATAGGGGTTATATTCCAGGACTTCAAGTTGCTGAAGGATAAAAATGTTTATGAAAACGTTGCCTTCGCACTTGAGGTTATAGGAACTCCCAGAAGAAAAATAAAGGAGAAGGTCTTGAAGGTCCTTGCAGAGGTGGGGATATCCCACAAACGTCATGCTTTTCCCTATCAGCTTTCAGGGGGTGAACAGCAGAAGGTTGCAATAGCAAGGGCGCTTGTCAGGGACCCATTCATCCTTCTTGCGGATGAGCCAACGGGAAACATAGACCCTGAGGGGACCCGGGAAATCCTGGAACTTTTAAAGAACATAAATACGTCAGGAACAGCAGTTATAATGGCAACTCATGAACTTTCTTTAATTGAACGCTTTCCCAGGAGGCTCATAAGGCTTGAACAGGGAAGGATAGTGGAGGATACCGGTGTTCGTTCTTAGGGAGGCACTCAGGGGAATGTGGAGAAACAGGGTGATGGCATTCATTGCCTTTGGTGTGATTTTCTTTTCACTTTTCCTGCTCGGTCTTTTCCTGGTTGCCACCTTTAACCTTTTTGGTGTTATAAGATATGCTCAGGAAAAGGTTGAGATAACCGCATTTCTTGAAGATGATTTACCCCGGGAGAAAATAGAGGAGATAAAGAAGAGGATAGAGGGGATGGAGGGAGTGGAGCGTGCAATATTTGTTTCAAAGGAGGAGGCATTGAAGGAGTTTAAAAGAGACATTCCAAAGGCAAAGGAATTACTTCAGGCACTGAAGACAAATCCCCTTCCTTCTTCTTTTAAGATAAAAATAGGTGAGGGGTATAAAAATCCGGAAGCAATGAAGCGCATAGCAAAAAAGATATCCGTGATAGATGGTGTGGAGGAGGTGAAGTATGGGGAGGAGTGGATAAGGAGGCTTGATAAGGTTGTGAAATTTCTTTTTCTTTTTGATGTTCTGCTTGGGGTTGTAATAAGCATAGCGTCCATATTTGTTGTTTCAAATACCATAAGACTTACGGTAATAGCCAGAAAGGAATCGATAGAAATAATGAAACTTGTCGGAGCAACCGAAAGAATGATAGAGGCACCGTTTTTGCTTGAGGGTATGATAGAGGGTGGGGCAGGAGGGCTCTTCACAGCCTTTATTCTTTATCTTCTGTGGAGGTTTCTTTCTGTGAGGATACTTGAGTTCTACTTCCCCACGGATGCCATTCTCTTTGGTCTCACCCTTTTCGGTATAATCCTGGGATACATGGGAAGCATGGTTTCGGTAAAGAAATACCTTAAAGGAGGTGAGGCGTGAGAACCTTCAGAGGAGGAGTTCATCCCCCCGAGAGAAAGGAGCTTTCAAAGGATGCTCCCATAGAAAGACTTCCTCTCCCAGAGGTTCTGTACATACCCCTCTCCCAGCACACCGGTGCCCCTGCAAAGCCCCTTGTTAAAAAGAAGGATAAGGTGAAGAGAGGGACGAAGATAGGGGAGATACAGGGATTTATATCCGCAAATGTTCACTCTCCTGTTTCGGGGACGGTGAAGGGAATAGGTCCATGGTATCATCCCCTCGGGAAGAAGCAGGATGTGGTTATAATTGAGGTGGAGGGGGATGAGCCTGAGGAGGGAGTGGGGGAGGAAAGGGACGTGGATAAGCTTTCAAAAGAGGAACTTGTTGAGGCGGTTAAGGAGGCTGGAATAGTGGGGCTTGGGGGTGCCGCATTTCCAACCCATGTGAAACTTTCCCCCCCAAAACCCATAGATACGGTTATCCTGAACGGTGCAGAATGTGAGCCCTATCTTACCTCAGACTACCGCATAATGATGGAGATGCCGGAAAAGGTTATTGAGGGAGCAAGGATAATAAAGAGGATACTTGAGCCGGAGAGGGTGATTGTTGGAATAGAGGACAACAAACCCGATGCGGCAGAGAGGATAAAAGAGGTGGCAGCCCGGGAGAACTGGATTGAGGTTGTTCTTTTAAAGACAAAGTATCCTCAGGGCTCTGAAAAACAGCTCATTTACGCACTTACCGGAAGACAGGTGCCATCAGGCGGACTTCCCTTTGATGTTGGTGTTCTGGTTCAGAATGTCGGGACATGTGTTGCAATATACGAGGCAGTAAGATATAAAAAGCCTCTCTATGAAAGGGTTGTTACGGTTACAGGTGGAGTGAATGAGCCAAAGAATCTCATGGTTCCCATAGGGACCCCTGTGAAAAATCTCATAGATTACGCAGGAGGCGCAAAGGGAGAGATAGGAAAGGTTATATTCGGGGGTCCCATGATGGGGCTTGCACAGCTTTCCCTTGATGTTCCCGTTATAAAGGGAACAAGTGGTGTTCTGGTTCAGTTAAAGCAGGAGGTGTTTGCAGGAGAGGAAAGGGGATGCATAAGGTGTGCGAGCTGTGTTGATGTATGTCCAATGGGTCTTGTTCCGGTGATGATGGCAAATGTTATTGAGGCGGGTAAACATGAAATGGCTGAAAAACTCGGGGTTCTTGACTGCATTGAATGTGGATGCTGTGCCTATGTATGCCCAACCAAGAGAAACCTTGTCCAGTACTTCAAGTATGCAAAGAGGGAGATAATAAAAAAGAAAAAGAAAGGTTGACAAAATCTCTTAACTCCTTTACCATGCAACGGTGATGATAGGGATATTTTTACTTTTTTCCCAGGAGAGGGGATATATTCAGACCGAAAGGGGAGTTGAGGTGATGGTCCAGGTCTGGGGTGAGGTGAGAAACCCCGGGATATATTACCTTCCCCTGGGTTCAACCCCTCTTGAGCTCATTTCAGCAGCAGGGGGACCGACCAGGTATGCAAAACTTTCAAAGGTCGTTCTCATAAGAGGAGAGGGGAAGGAGAGGAAGATTGTGGTGGACATAGATGGTTATCTCAAAGGTAAAGACATGGAATTGCCTGTCCTGCGAGGAGGAGATATTATCATAGTTCCTGCAAATGTCTGGTATATCTTTTCAAGAATAGCAATCCTTGCAGGGCAGGTTGCTGCTGTTGTTGGGGCAATATACCTTATAAGGGAGTGGTGATGGTTGAAGAACTCACCCTTGCCGAGTTTTTAAGGATAATGAGGGGGAGGAAGTGGCTTGTTACATGCCTTACACTCCTTGTCCTTATCCCCGCAGGAATAATAACGTTCATGCTTCCTCCTGTTTACGAGGCAGAGGCAGTTATAGCATACAGAAAACCGGGGGAGGCGGTGGTTGTTGAGAGTTTTATTGAGGGGGTTTACTCAAAGAGCCCCATCCCGAACCTCATGGAGGAGATAAAGACAAAGAGTCTTGCAAGGGAGGTGGTTCTTTCTCTTCCCGATACAATAATAAAAAAACTCGACCCGAAAGGAAAGGCATCGGTTGAGGACCTTGCTGATGCAATAAGAAAAAACATAAATGTTAAAAACATAAGGGGAACCAGTATTATAAAAATAATATACAGGGCAAACGACCCTGCTTTGTGTGCATTCATTGCAAACAAAATTGCAGAGACAGTAATAAAGAGAAACCTTGAGGCAAAGAGAGAGGAAATAAAAGGAATAAAGGAATTTGTTGAGCACCAGCTGGAACTCTATGCAAAGAAACTTGAGGAATCGGAAAAGGAACTCATGGATTTTTACAAAAAGCATCCCGATTTTTCCTACGACACGGTTGGGCTTGTGAAGGACAAAATCCTTGAGGAACTTGAGATACTTTACTACAACACCTATACCGAGAGAAGGATGAAGGAGGAAAAACTTACCTATCTCAGGGAAAAACTGAAAGAGGAGAAGGGGACGGTTATTCCAGATGTCTCAAAACTCTCAATAGATGAAATAGAAAGCATAAGGGCGAAACTCATCTCCCTTGAAAGGGAATACATAAACCTGGTGGTTTCGGGAAAGGATGGAAACTCTCCAAGGGCAAAGGAACTTGAGCATCAGATTGAAGAACTGAAGGCACAGTTGAGAAAAGAGATAGAGAAGGTTGAGCCCGTTGACCCGTTTGTGAGGTTGAGCACCCTCTTCCAGGAGGTTATAGACCTGGAAACAGAGATTGAGGCACTGAGGGCGAAGGAGAAGGTCCTTTCCGGGCTTATAAGGATGAAGGAGAAAAAGAGGGAGCAACTTCCTGAAATTCAAATGGAATTTGCAAGACTATTAAGGAGGAACAGGGTTAATGAAAAGGTATACACATTCCTGCTTGAGAAGAGTGAGGAGTTGAGGATAACAGAGGCAGGAAAGGTTGCTGATATAAAGGTTATAGACCCTGCAACCCCTCCAAAGAATCCGATAAAACCAAAAAAGAAGAGAAACCTTGCAGTTGCACTCGTCCTTGGATTGCTTTTCGGGATAGGTGGAGCACTCATGGTTGAGGCCCTGGATACCTCGGTGAAATCACCGGATGATATAGAAAAAAGACTTTCCTTACCGGTCCTTGCGGTTATTCCGGTGATAGGGAAGGAGGATGATATAAAAACAAAACTCATAAAGAAATTTTCTTCCAGGTCTACCCCTGTTGAAGCTTATCGTTCCCTGAGAACCAACATTTCCTTCTCTTCCCCTGAAAAGAAAAGGAAAATACTGCTTATAACAAGTCCCGGACCCGGAGAGGGTAAAACACTTACATCCATAAATCTTGCGCTTACCTATGCAGAACTTGGAGAAAGGACCCTTCTTATAGACGGAGATATAAGAAAACCCATGGTTCATCGTGCGTTTGATGGCAAGAAGGAACCAGGACTTTCCGAGTATCTTGCAGGGAAGGCGGATATAAAAGATATCCTCAGAAAGGATAATGATAACCTTTTCTACATAACCTCAGGGACTCTTCCTCCAAATCCTCCAGGATTGCTTGAGAGTGAAAGGATGAAGAGGTTTCTTCAGGATATGGGTAAGAAATATGATGTGGTTATAATAGATTCCCCACCGGTCCTTGCATTTACGGATACCCCAATCCTTGCAGGGGAGGTTGATGCAACCATCATTGTTGCAAGGGCAAACTTCACATCCGTTCAGGCGCTGGAGGATGCAAGGGAACTCATAGAACATGCTGGTGGGAATGTTCTCGGGGTTGTTTTCAACATGTTTGATATAAGAAAGTCTTATGGATACTATCACTACTATTACTACTACTCATACCACGAAGAGGAGAAAGGAGGATGAGATGAAAAAGGACCTTCTTTCCATAAGGGACCTCACCCGGGAAGAGTTCATGGAGATAATAGAAAGAGGGATTGAAAGAAAGCGTGCCCTGAAAGAGGGAAGAGAGGATAAGCCCCTTAAGGGGAAGGTTCTTGCAATGATATTTGAAAAGCCCTCTTTGAGAACCAGGGTTACCTTTGAGGTTGGAATGTATCAGCTTGGAGGGTATGCGGTTTACCTTGCACCCCAGGATATAAAACTTGGCGTGAGGGAATCCGTTCCCGATGTTGCCAGAAACCTTTCAAGATGGGTTGATGGAATAATGGCAAGGGTGTTCTCACATGATACGGTGGTTGGTCTTGCTGAGAATGCTTCTGTTCCTGTTATAAACGGACTCTGCGACCTTGAGCATCCGTGTCAGATACTTGCAGACTTCATGACCATATATGAGCACAAAAAGAGGTTTGAGGGACTTACACTTGCATGGGTTGGTGATGGAAACAATGTTTGCCATTCATTGCTGCTTGCATCAGGACTTATGGGAGTTAATATGAGGGTTGCGACCCCTGAAGGATACGAGCCAAAAGAGGAGATAGTGAAGGTTGCAAAGGAATATGCAGAAAGAAGCGGTGCGGAGATAGAGATACTCCATTCCCCTCAGGATGCGGTTAAGGATGCGGATATAATATACACCGATGTCTGGGCATCCATGGGCCAGGAGAGCGAGGCAGAGAAGAGGAAAAGGATATTCATGAATTATCAGGTGAACCCGGAACTTGTCAAACTCGCAAAACCCGATTACATATTCATGCACTGTCTTCCTGCCCACAGGGGTGAGGAGGTAACGGACGAGGTTCTTGATGGTCCAAATTCTGTGGTTCTTGACGAGGCAGAGAACAGACTTCATGCCCAGAAGGCGTTACTGGTGAAGCTCATGAGCAGGTGATATGTTCAAGCCCAGGAAGGTTTTTCTCACAAAGGGAAAGGGTGTTCACAAGGACAAACTTGCCTCCTTGGAGCTTGCATTGAGGCAGGCAAAGATAGCGGGGTTCAACCTGGTTAAGGTTTCGAGCATATTTCCACCGCACTGCGAACTCGTCTCAAGGGAGGAGGGACTGAGGGAGCTTGAGAAAGGGCAGATTGTTTTTACGGTTATGGCAGAGAACTCCACCAGCGAACCCCACAGGCTTATCTCTGCATCGGTCGGGCTTGCAATACCCAAAGACCCAACGCAGTATGGATACCTTTCTGAACACATAGGCTTTGGACAGACAGAGAAGGAGGCAGGGGAGTATGCGGAAGACCTTGCCGCATCAATGCTTGCAACGATACTTGGCGTTGACTTTGACCCCGAGGCTTCGTGGGATGAAAAGAAGGAGATATGGAGGATAAGCGGAAAGATATACAGGACCCTTAACATCACACAGTCAACAAGGGGTGATCCCAAAGGAAGGTGGACGACAGTAATAGCTGCTGCAGTATTTGTTCCATGAGACCTTTCCTTGACCACCAGGCTCCCTATGATGAGGCAAGATATGTGATTTTTCCTGTTCCCTACGATGGAACACAGACTTTCAGAAAGGGGGCTGCACGGGGCCCCTGTTTTATTCTTGAGGCATCTTCCGGGCTTGAGGAGTATGAACCTGAAACTCATGGTGAATTTCACAGGCTCATCCACACCTTCCCCTGCGTTGAGTTTCCCCTTTCCCCTGAGGATGCAGTTTTTGAGGTTGAAAAGGGGGTAAGGAGGATAGTTGGGGATGGGAAAATTCCTGTGATTCTCGGGGGAGAGCATACCATAACCCTGGGGGCTGTGAAGGCATTTGAGGATGTTCTTGTTGTTTCCTTTGATGCGCATATGGATATGAGGGATGAATATGGGGGACTGAAAATATGCCATGCCACGGTGATGAGGAGGGTTTCCGAAGTTCATCCTGTGGTTCTTGCAGGGGTGAGGTCGTGGAGCAGGGAGGAAAAGGAGTGGATAGAGCAGAAGGGAATAAAGGTTTATCCTGATGTTGAGCGCGTGCTTGACATAAAGGGAAAAAGTATTTATATATCCATAGACCTTGATGTTTTTGACCCGTCTCTTATTCCATCCGTGGGAAATCCTGAGCCGGGTGGTGCGGGATGGGAGAAGATGTTGAGGGTTTTAAGGGAGGTTGTAAAGAAAAATAAAGTATGTGGATTGGATGTGGTTGAGTTCACACCCTGTCCTGGGTGTGAGGTTCCTGCCTATGTTGTTGCAAAACTCGTCTATAAACTCATAGGATACATGGAAAGGAGGTAAGATGCCTGTTCACAGGTCTGCAAAAAAGAGAATGAGGCAGAATGAGAAAAGAAGGTTAAGAAATAAGGCAATAAAGACGAGGCTCAAAAACATAGTGAAAAAGGTTAAGAGTGCAAAGACAAAGGAAGAAGCAATTGAGCTCCTGAAGGAGGCATACTCTTTGTTTGATAAGGCGGTGAGCAAGGGAGTTATTCACGAGAACACCGCCGCAAGGAAGAAGAAAAAACTTGCCCTTTACGTGAATTCCCTTAAGGAGTAACCTACTTTATCACAACTATCTTCTTTATCCTCCTTTCCTCCGGGGTTCTTGCCTCAACGAAGTAAACCCCTGGGGGAATTTCTCTTATGTTTACCCTGGTTTTCCAGGTACCGGAAGGCAGTATTCCATGGAAGATGTCTCTCTTTCTTCCCGCGACATCAACAAGAGATACATCAACCCGGGTTCTCCTGGGGATGGAAAGCCTTATTTCCATTTCTCCTGAGATGAGTGTGGAGGAGAGATAAAGTTCAAAAGAACCCGGTTCCTTTTTTACTCCTAAGGGAAGTAGCCAGTGGATATCCTCAAAGGGACCTGATGGATGCAGGGGGTCTGAGTGCTGGGAGCCTGCATAGTATGCCTTGAGGGCAAGGTCTGCTACATGCCTTGCTCCGGGGAGGTATCCTCTTCCCCAGTAATTATCAACGCCCCCATCCATTCCCTGACCCACCCCAGCAGCAAATACGAATGTAAGTGTCTCTCCAGAGGCAAGTTTGAAAGGACCCGAACTCAGCAGGAACCGGTAGTCAAAGACCTCACGGTTCATGTCAAGGGGATTTGGACGGAATTGGTATCCTTCCGGTGAAATTCCCACCATAAATCTGTACTTGGCTGCGTCGTCTCCAGGGTCTTCTTCCCAGTTCCACCACTGATGGGCAAGGGGGAGAATCCATCTTGCGGTGTCTCCGTATTCATCAACCCATACCGAATCAGATGGGGATGGGGGTGCGTATATCAGTCTTCCAAAAATGTATCCCGCACATCCTCCATTTTCTCCTGCGTCGTTCTCCACGGTTGAAGGGTTGTCTCCATCGTAAATGAAACTCATATTTCTCGGAATGTATTCTATCTCTCCATGGAGGGTATGTTCACCCCAGTCATCGCCATAGATGGTGAACTGGTCAGGAACACCATCGCTTCCGGAATATGAAACAGTTGACTTAACCGTGAGGGTATCGCAGGGGATTCTGGTATAATGAAATGTATCCCATCCTGGAGCCCATCCGTCGTATGAGACTATGTCATCTATATGGCAATCTGAGGGATCTTCATTGCATACATCCGCATCAAACACCCATGCGACCACGAGATTTTCAAGGGTATCCGGTCCGCTTCCGGTGTAAAACTTTGTTTTATCGTATGTTATCCGGTATTCAAAGGCAATGAAGTTGTTGAAGAGGTCGTAATTCCACTGGAGGGCACGCTGCCATACTTCAATACCCAGGGCAGTGGCATCCGTTTCGTCAGAATATGAACACACAATATCCCAGTGCGATACTCCCTCTCCTATTCTTTCCCAGGTTACGCGTGCGGGGTGCCATTCATAGTCAAAGTACTCCGCATGGGATACGAGAGTCTCACCGTTTACAACTGCTCCAACCCAGAACCTTCCTTCCCAGAGGTAGTAATTTTGGCTTCCTCCTGGCCAGTCAAAGGAGGGTCTTCCGGTATTGCATGCGTTGGGATCTCCGTAGTTTCCGAAGTTTGAAACCGCACTCCACACTTCTCCCACATTTTCCACCACATAGGCATCTGCAGCACGACCTGAGAGTGATTCCGGGAGGACAATTTCCCCTTTTACCTCTTCGGAATATGCACTTGTTCCTGCCGGTGCTGAGTATATCGCCTGAACCACATAGTATGCAGAATCTGAAAGAGTTGAATCCACAAAGAAAAAGTCCACGATCCCATCCCCTATGAGAGAATAGGGTCCACCTGATGTATCACACCTCAACACCCTGAAGTGGGAAATATCCTTTGTTTTTTCTTTAATTGCCTTTTTCATCTTCTCTGCACCCTGGGGTGGGAGAGACCAGGTGAGAAGAACTCCCTCAGTACCGCCTGCTGCTCTCAAATTCACCGGAGGAGGAAAGGCGGTGGGATATGCCCATATTTCCTCGGAGTACCAGCTCTCACCAGTGCTGTAAAGGGAAGTGAGAACGTAGTAGTAATTGTGATCGTTTTCAACGAGGGTATCAGTATATTCCAGATTCTCTGTCTCGTTTATGAGGAGAAAGGGTCCTCCAGATGAATCACTCCGGTAGATACGATACAAGATGAGGTATTTCGTCTCACCTGGAGGAGGTTCCCATGAGAGTTTTACCATTCCATCAAGATAGTTTTTCACCCTTATATTCTGTGGGGGATAGGGACCTCCTGGGAGTTCGGAAAGTACAAAATCACATTTTTCCGGGACATCAAAGGTAATTCCCAGGTAGTATATTTTCTGATACAGAGATCCATCATAGAAGTCTCCTATGTAATAGTGGGCTTCATTATAGGGATATGAAAGGGATGGAAATTCATATCCTGTATTCACATTGTTGGTGTCTATTTTCACTATCACCCATGCACACCGAAGAGAATCCGTGGCGTTGAGAAGGACAGAATCAGGCTGGTTGAGAGGTTCATAGAGATCTCCCAGTTGCATTCTCCAGCCCACCACACTCCAAGAGAAGCAGGAGCAGTTATAAGGATAGTCATCCGCCCTTCCGGGAGAGATGAGAGGTGCTGAAAGCCGAGTTTCGGGGAGAAGTGATATATTTGAAAGAATCAGTGAAGGGATGAGATTTTTGAATTCCTCTTTCATGGTCGTTCCATAATTCTCAAGCACCGCATCCACACCTTCTTCACCAGGAAGCGACTCATTCATTATCTCCTGGAGGACAGAAGAACCGAATTTTGAATAAAGATACATGAGGAAGATATAAGATGGAATCATTTCACCTTCCACATCAGGACTTTCATCCCAGTATGTCTGGTCTCCCCACATGGTTAAGGAATTATTGAGAGGGTATGATAAAGGGGTTGTGTCCTGATTTCCCTCACCTCTCCTCACGAGGTATTCTCCAAACCTGCACAATCCCTCCACCACCCAGGAACCTGAGATTCCATCCTTCATATCCTTCCTTGGAACGAAGTCATCAGGGGAATTTTTCCATGCTATCATTCTCACAAGTGCATGTGCGAGATATTTTTCCAGATCTTCCGGGTCCTTTTCAAATATTTCAGGGTCAAGATAAATTATCTCTCCTTCATTAGAATGGGCAACACCAAGGGATTCGTCCACAGGGTCAAAGTAGGTATAAACCCGGTAAGGATGATAGGATGCGTAATTATCATGTATTCCAGCACACACGATAACCACCTTATTGTTACCATCCACATCCAGAGGCAGACCAAAAAAGCCAGTGATTACCGGATATACTCCTGAGGATGGGTTTGCTGTGGTTGAATCAAGGAAAGACTTTTTAATGAGATGTATCAGACTGTCCGTGATAAAAGAAGGAGAGTATCCACGGTTCATATCCTCCCATGCCCATGTGGATGGGGATGTGGATGTGGTCATTTTGAAAATTCCTCCTCTGGTCCCTGCAAATACAAGGTTGTCAAGAAGGAATATGCATTCTGTGTTTTTGCAGAAGTCAAAATCATACACATCAGGACCGGCGGGGTACCAGCTATTTTCCACTCCAGAAGCCACCTCAACCCCATCTTCGGTGGCTATCCATATTTCATTATCCTTTATTTTTACATCATTCACAGGGAGATACCGAATTATATCCCATGTATTCCCTCCGTCAATGGAGGCGTAGAGACGGGTGGGAGTTCCTGCAACAAGAGTATCTCCGTGAAGGGCAAGGTGAATGACCTTCTCCTGAGTGAATATGTAACTCCATGTATTTCCATTATGGAATGCAATTCCGTTCGGGGTTCCTGCATATATTCTGAGGTCGGGTGTTACCTCAATGGCAAAAACAGTATCATATAGTCCTGGAATGCTGTCCCAGCCGGTAAAAGGAGGAAGTGAATTGGAAATGAATACCCCTCTGTCTGTTCCAGCATACATGCGGAATTTTGTAGCCCAGGATGTATCATTTGCTATGAAAAGGGAGAACACATTGAGAGAAGAAAGTCCATCATTGGCTTCACTCCAGCTATTTCCCTGATAGAGGGAGATGCATACCCCTCTTTGCTTCTTTGCTATCCCTATAAGTTCGTAAGCCCCATTTTCTTTTACAGCAAGAACCTCGGGGAAGAATGGTGGAGATATTTCTTCCCATGAGAGGGTATCAGCAGAGCGATACATTCTTCCATTTCCACATGCGTAGAGATATTTTCCCCCATCAAGAAGATGCACGGGAAGTGTGTCAATTACAGAGTAGATGGTGAGACCAGCATCCTCGTATCTCACAACGGCTGCTCTGGATGACCATTTTTTAAAAGCCCAGTCATAGATGTAAAAATGAGTGGTGTCTCCTACGGCAGAAAGAATGAAAAACATCATGGGTCCCTCCTTTTTAAACCTGTCTGAATCTTGCAAGAAATGTTCTCAACCTGGGAGGGGAGTAAGAGAGGGCAAGCTCTCTTATCTCCTTTTTTCTTTCCACAACCCTTTTTACAGCATCAACAACCCATAACAAATGAGAGTTTGTGTAAACCCGGTGGGGGATGGCAAGCCTGACATACTCCGGTGTTCCTCCTCCTGAGAGCTTTCCTCCAAAAACCCCGACCCTCACTCCCCCTTCCACATATACCTCAGATGCAAACGCATAACCCGGAAATCCATTTTTGAAGTGAGAAAGAAGTTTCTCCGCATCTATATAGACCGCATGTCCCCCGAATGGATAGAGAACAGGAATCCCTGCCTCCCTCAGTTTTTCTCCCAGAAATTTTACCTGTTCTATCCTGAAAGCGAGATATTCCTCATCGATTATCTCCTCAAGCCCCTTTGCTATCAAAAGAAGGTCCCTGTCAGGGAGTCCACCGTGCGAGGGAAAGCCCTCAAAGAAAAGGGTGAGGGAAGATAGGTTTTCATAAAGTCTTCTGCTTTTAACCCCTATTATCGCCCCTGAATGGGAAAGGCCGTTCTTTTTTGCGGAAAGATAGAAGATGTCGGAAAGAGAGAACATTTCCCTTACAATTGCCCTTATACTCTTTCCGGGAAGTTCGTGCTTATAAATGAAGTATGCATTTTCCGCAAATCTGGATGCATCAAGAACAACGGGTTTTCTGAATTCATCCGCAATCTCCCTTACCTTTCTCAGGTTGTGAAGGGATACCGGTCTTCCCCCCTGGGAGTTGTTTGTCAGGGTAATGAGTATAAAATTCACCTTTTTTGGCGCACTTTTCAGAATGTTGCGCAGTTTTCTTAAAGATATATCACCCTTGAACAGGTAATCTTCTTCCTTAATCCTGGGGGTTGGAAGGTCTATTCCTTCTGCCCCTCTCATTTCTATATGTGCCCTTGTCGTTTCAAACAATCCATTTGATACAACAAGCCCTTCTTTTTTAACAAGCATATCCATCAGAATGTTTTCCGCCCCCCTTCCCTGATGGCAGGGAATCACATAGTCAAATCCTGTTATTTCCTTAACCTTTTCAATCAGATAAAAATATCCTCGCTGGGATGAGAAGGATTCATCCCCGAGCATGAGTATGGATAGCTGCTCGTTTGAAAGGGCACATGTCCCTGAATCTGAAAGGAGGTCAATGAACACATCCCTGGAGGGGATTAAAAATGGATTGAAGCCCGCTTTTTTTATAACCCTTTTCCTTTCCTCAAAGGGGAGAAGACTCACCCTCTCCACAACCTTTATCCTGAAAGGTTCGGGTCTCAGAATTTTATCCCCGTTGCTGCAGGACATATGAGTTCAACCCTCCGGTATCTTTTCTCACCATAAAGAACAAATCCTCCAATTTCAATATGAAAGTCGCCGAGTGTTCCTGAGAGGCTCCCATTCCTGTTCTTTCTCCACTTCATCTCTCTTTCTTTTTCGTTCACTGCAATTATAATGCTCAGTTTTCCACGGCTCATGTCTGCAATGTCCGTTCCACTCGGAATTGCCTTTGCCTTGTTTGCTCCAAGCTCTGTGTGAGAATGATAATCCCCTATTACCTCCCCCGGCCATTCACTCAGGATATCTATCATCCTCTCAAGAACCCTTTCCTTTGGAGGCATGGTGTAGGTGTATCCTTTTACTGCCGTCTGATATGGAATTGCATACTCAACCACAAATTCCTGCCCCATTCCGTATCCCAGGAGGAGTCCGAGGGTTTCATGATGATAAACCTCTATTGCCGAGAGTATCATTGAAAGGAATGCGTTTTCCTTAATGTATGCCCTCGGTCTTAAAAGTTTTTCCTCATGGAAAAGTAAGGCGTAAGGGTCCTTCTCCAATCCAGCCCTCCGTGAAACTCAAGGGTTTTGTATCTCTTTACAAGAAACAAACTCACTCCCCCTCCTCTTCTTTCCTCAAAGACCTTTTCCCGTATTTTCCAGTTTCCCTGGCGGTATGTTTCCCATCTTATCTGGGTTTCCACATAGAACCACGCGCCAGCCCCCAGCCATCCTTTTACCAGTTCAAAACCAAACCTGAGCATCCTGGTTGATACATCCTCCGCCTCCCTTTCTCCCCATGATTCTTCTTTTTCAATCACATACCCCACCTTTATCCTCGCTGAAATCCCTTTTTCTTCTGTATAAAGTCCAAGGAAGAAGAGGGGCTCGATACCCCAGAGGATACCGAGCCCCGCAAACCCGTGCCACACTATTTTGTAACGGCTGTGTCTATCTGTGCCTTCTGGAGTTTTCCTGAGAAGTCAACGTAAACCGTCTTTATCTCGGTGAATATCTCGTATGCCCACTTTCCTCCTTCCCTGTGTCCGTTGCCCGTGCGCTTGACACCACCAAATGGAAGATGACACTCTGCACCAATGGTGGGTGCATTTATGTAAGTTATTCCTGCCTCAAGCAGTTCAACCGCCCTCATTGCGAGCCTTATATCGGTTGTATAGATGGAGGAGGAGAGACCATAGGTTGTGTTGTTTGCAACCTCTATTGCCTCATCAAAGTCCTTCACCTTTATCACAGAAAGGACAGGACCGAATATCTCCTCCTGTGCTATTCTCATTTCAGGTTTCACGTCCACAAATATGGTGGGCTGCATGAACCATCCCTTTGCGTAATCACCGTCCGTGAGCCTTTCTCCACCGTATATGAGTTTTGCTCCTTCCTTCTTTCCTATTTCAACATATTCCAGGATTTTATTCAACTGTGATTCATTTATAACCGGACCCATTTCAATGGTCTCATCAAGCCCATTTCCTATTTTCAGTTTCTTCACCCTTTCAACAAGCATCTCAATAAACTTATCATGGATGGGCTCATGGAGAATCAATCTTGATGTTGCCGTGCAGCGCTGTCCGGTTGTTCCAAATGCACCCCAGAGCACACCCTCAAGTGCAAGTTCAAGGTCTGCATCCTCCATCACAATCTGCGGGTTCTTTCCACCAAGTTCAAGGGATACACGCTTCAGGTGCTTTCCTGCAACCTCTGCTATCCTGGAGCCGACCTCGGATGACCCGGTGAAGGAAATAACACCTATGTCAGGATGGGAAAGGATTGCCTCTCCAACCTCACGACCTGTCCCGTGAACAAGATTTACAACCCCAGGCGGGACCCCTGCCTCTGTGAGTATTTCCACCAGTTTTGTTGCCGTTGCGGGTGTATCGCTTGCAGGTTTGAAAACAACTGCGTTTCCGGTGAGGAGTGCAGGAAATATCTTCCAGCATGGGATTGCCATGGGGAAGTTCCAGGGAGTGATTATTCCAGCCACTCCAACCGGTCTCATCACGGTGAATGCCATCATGTTCGGGAGTTCGGATGGGGTGGTTATTCCAAAGAGCCTTCTTCCCTCTCCAAATGCATAGTATGCGGTGTCAATTCCCTCCTGCACATCTCCCCTTGTTTCCTTCAGTATCTTTCCCATCTCCCTTGTCATCAGCCTTGCAAGTTCTTCCTTCCTCTGAACAAGGAGGTCTCCTGCCCTTCCGAGGATTTCACCCCTCTTTGGAACTGGCATTTTTGCCCATTCACGCTGTGCCTTTTTGGCAGCCTCCACAGCCTTTTCAACATCCTCTTTTGAAGATTTGGGGAATACACCTATCACCTCATCCCAGTTTGCGGGATTTCTGTTTTCAAATGTTCTTCCGGTAACCGAGTCTATCCATTCTCCGTTGATGTAGTTGTAGTATCTTTCCGCCATCTCTCCTCCTTTTTTGGGTTACCCTCCAAGGATAACAGAAGGAAATGTTCAAGTCAACCCTCGTATTTCCTCAAAATTAAATCTTCCCGGGGCTGATTTTTGAGGTGTCTTGAATCATAAGCATGCCAGACTTGACATAGTGGGTTCTGGATTTTATCTTTAAACGAGATGAACAGAATTGACTTTCTCAAAAAAGAGGCGTCTTATGAGTGTATTTATTACCCTGCAAGGGGAAGAGGGAGGATAATTCCTGTTTTCAAGGTCCTCATTTCCACCGCATGTGAGTATAACTGCAGGTACTGCTCTCTTAGGTGTGGAAGGGAAATACCCAGGATTTACGTTCCTCCAAAAGAGATGGCGGATATATTCATGGAGGAGTATAAAAGGGGAAGAGTGGATGGGATGTTTCTTTCTTCAGGAATAATAAAGGATGCGGAATGGAGCCAGGAAAAGATTCTTGAGACTGCAAAGATTTTGAGGGAGAAGTATGGATTTACAGGATACCTTCACCTGAAGGTCCTTCCAGGAGCACCACCCGAACTCATACGTGAACTATCAAGGTATGCAACCCGCCTTTCCTTAAACCTTGAGGCACCGGGAGACAGTATTTTGAAGAAAATAGCACCCAGGAAACACTTCACGGAGTTCTTTTCAAAACTCGGGATTATCTCAAAATATGCAAGAAGCACGGCAACCCAGATAATCATTGGAGGATGGATAACGGACCGCCAGGTTCTTTCTTTATCCCATACCCTTTACAGGAAGTTTGGAATAACCAGGGTTTATTATTCTCCATTCAGGAGGGTTCCGGATACCCCCATGGAGAATGAACCCGAATGTCCTGGATGGAGGATAAAGAGGCTTTATCAGGCGGACAGGCTCATCAAAATTTACGGATTCAAACCCCATGAACTTGTTTATGATGAAGATGGAAACCTTCCTGATGAGGACCCGAAGGAACTCTGGGCAAGGTTTCATCC
>JAPDKE010000005.1 GCA_029258725.1 bacterium
ACAACAGCAGTGGTTGAAGGGTATCACAGAAAGATAAAACTCCTCCAGAGGATAAGCTATGGAATTAGAAACTGGGACACCTATCACAATAAAATGCTCCTTGGTCTCTGGGGGGACCATAAGTTCAAAGAGAAAATCAAAAGGAAAATAAGGAGGTGCGCATGAAAATCAAAAACCTCGTTAAAAACAGCCTTTCAAAAATCTATCAGATATTCTTGACAAAGAGCCCCTGCCGACTTTCCTCAGGATTTTTTCAGAGTTCAGATCCGATAGCAGTATTATATTTGATTACCAGTCTCTCTACAGGGGTTATAAAAATTAAAGGATATGCACCTTATGTTCAGAAAGACCTCTCAAGCCAAAAGATTACCACGAATAAAACTTACCCCAAAAGGTTCTCCTTACTTGGGGGCACGTTTCACCTTCTTCCATTTTACAGAAACATTGACCTTGACAGGCAGAAATGAGTATGGCATGATTTATAAAAACACAGGGAGGTCCTGTATGTTAATTGTTTATCTACTTTTAATGGGAGCAGAATCTAAAGGAGAGGTATCTATCGCAGGAGGGATGGGCTTTTACACTCCCGACGATTTCGTTTTTACAGCGGTGGGAGGTGATGCAGAAACGAGCCTCAGTCCAGTATTACTCTTGGAATCGGGAAGGGTGTTCAAAAAATACGTTGGACTTGGATTGGGAGCAGGTATTATAAAGACAACCGTAAAAGGAACTATTGGAAAGGTGGAATACCTCACTCTGCCTCTTTATGGATATGCAAAGGCTCAGCTCCCCCTCTCAGGACTTTTACCCTACCTCAGATTTGACTTTGGTCTCCCCTATTTTTTCACCACATGGTCTCCTGGCATAGGAACTGACCAGAAGGAGCATCTCAACGGTGGGGGATTATGTGCAAGGATTGTAGCAGGAGTCATTCTGGGTAAAGGAGACGTGAAATTACATCTCATTACAGGTTACACCGCATACACCTTCACCCTGGAGGTTACATATTCAGGGATCATAAATTATACAATCACACAAGATGCAGGTCTTTCAGGATTTGAAATTATGGGAGGTGTAACCTTCACACCTTAAAACTTAAAAGCCCCGGGCATTGCCCGGGGCTATCCTTAGGTTTACTTCATGAACATTATCTTACGCGTGATAACCTTCTCTCCTGCCTCCATCCTCACATAGTAAATTCCCGGAGGAACTGTCGGTCTCCATGTCACCATGTAGATTCCCTCCTTCTTTTCACCCTTCATTACAGTCTCAACCTTCCTTCCCATCGCGTTGTATATACTCACGTTCAGGCTCATTCTCTCGGGAAGTGAGATGTAGAAGGTTGTTCCATCGTTAAAGATAACGGGCTTAACCATGAATGCGAGAACGGGTTTCTTGACCACCGGTGCTCCCTCAAATGTGTATCCGAAGAACTCAAGTATTCTCTGCATCACCACATCCTGACGGGTATAGTATCCCGGAGGACCGTCTATTGCCTCGAATGGGAACGGGAAGTAAATCACCTTATACGTTGTCTCGTCTCCGTACCTCACTGCACCCGGCAGTCTCACAACTGCACCACCGGTATCCCATCTGTAAAAGTACATTGTATCCGCACCATTTATGGGATTCACTATATCAGGAGACTCGGTATTACTGGCTCCACCAAAGATTCCTGCAATAAAGATACTGTCAATAACATTTCCACTCTCATCCCTGTAAACGAGTTTGCGCTGTGCAACTGCATTTTCTATGATTGTATCCACCATTCCCACAACCTCTGCATGGAGATACTCGGTCATGAATGTATCGTTCCCTATCTCCTCGGCAAGATACTGGGAGGAAAGGAAGAGATTGTATCCCGCGCCTCTGTTAAGGAAGGACTTTAATGAATCTATATCCTCGGGCAGGAAGGGGAAGGTATCCGTTCCAGTAAACCATAGGACCGTCTTATACGCAGGATTCCGTATAAGGTATCTTGCGCTTCCCATATCCCAATTAACATATACCAGACCGAGCGCATCAAGAATTTTTGTGTAGAAGGTATCCAGTTCCGCATCCTCCGATGTATTTACAAGGACTATTTCCTCAGATGGCGTTCCTATATGGAAAACATAAGGGGTAGGGTGGTCATAAGGATCGTAGGCAAAGTTATCAGAGCCGTCGTATGCCACTATCCAGTAGATAATCCTAGAAGGATAATACTGGACCGGTATGGTCCCGAGGTACTCATCCGGGTCCGTCGTGGGGAACATTATGGTGTAGGTGGTTTCCAGTTCGGAGTCTATATACCAGAGCTCCACCCTTTTGACATACCCGTATCTGTCTTTAACCCTTGTCACAACATCAAATGGACCCACTGCTGAAGTATCCGATACCGTAGCAGTACTCTCAAAATATGGAGGGAATGTATCCAAAATCACGCACTTATAAGGACTTGCAGCTCCGGAGGAAGGATCAAACCCCAGGTTTCCATTTGTGTCTTCTGCTGCCAGGTAGTACTTCAGCGTGAGAGGCAGAATCATTGTGGAATCCACAAAAGAGGGTATGGTGTAATAGTAAGTATCTGCCACAACCGAATCGTGAGAAACCCCGGTGTATCCTGCACCATAGTCATAGTAGAGGGTATCCCATCCAATTCCGAATATATCCGTGATAACAGATTTTACAACATACGGTCCAAATGAAGGTGTGGAGTCCGGAAGAGTAAAAGTTACAAACACAGGAGGATCTATATCCCTTCCCTTTACAATGTATGCATAGCCAGGATTTGACCATGTTCCCACACCCACATCACCTATTCCATCCTCGTTTATATCCCCAAGATAAGCAATAGCGTGTCCAGCATGATCCCCTGAATTTGGCGATGTAAACTCAAGGTCTGCATATCTATCCAGGTTATCATGGGTGAGATATGCATAAACAGCATCTCCAGAAGGATAACTTATCACAAGTTCTGGAACACCATTACCAGTAACATCCCCTATCTCCACATCATATCCAAAATCTCCACTTCCGCTGAAGGTATAATCACAGTCTGTATTAAACGGGTCGCCTCCGTAATAAACATAAACATTTCCAAACTGATCCGCGACCACCAGGTCATTGACACCATCTCCGTCAACCTCGCCTATGCATATCTCTCTTCCAAAAACCGCCCCGTCCGTTGTTCCGTACATAACCACATCCGCTACACTATCAATAAGAGCCCCTCCATAGTATATTTTAACCAGACCGGGATACGACACGGTGTTTCCATACCCACCAGCCACGATATCACATGCACCGTCACCGTTCACATCTCCAAGGTCCAGTCCAAGTCCAATAGCCTCTCCTGCACTATCCGGATATATAACCATTGTATCACCCCAGAAAATTGTTCCACTGACCACGCTATCCACAAAGAACACGTATATCCTTCCATCCAGTGCAAAAGACGGTGCAGCTGGTGCAGTAATAACCAGGTCTGCATACCCATTTCCATCCACATCCCCTGCTCCAAACCTCCATCCAAATACATCCGCAACATTCTCACCGGTAAAAATCACATCCGGGAGCGTATCCATATCTGCACCACCAAAGTAGATATAAACCCTTCCGGTGTAGCTCGCGTATGCCCTGGACCACACTCCAAAGTCCTCATACCCATCCTGGTTTAGATCCCCAAGTCCCTTGAGGCAATATCCAAAAGAATCCGTGGAAGTTTCTCCTTCAAATATCTTGTCCGGGAGTGTATCCATTGTGGCTCCACCATAGAAGAGATACGCCAGGTTCTCACCCGGTGATCCCACAATCAGGTCCGGTATTCCATCCCCGTTCACATCCGCTTCTCCAACTGCTTCACCAAAAAGTTCGCTTCCTTCAAAAGCCTTGAATACCTCCCACGGAGTCTGGGCAAAAATCGGCAAAAAAAACAGGAGAAGGAACAGCACTGACTTCCTCATGATAGCCTCCTTTATTTTACCATAACAAGTTTATACACATGAGTGGATGCACCCTCTATCCTCAGGAAGTAAACCCCGGATGCAGCTCTCTCGCCATTATCTGTTTCTCCATTCCATACAAATTTATGGATACCCTTATCAAGCATACCCCTGAACAGTGTTTTTACCTTTCTTCCCATCACATTGTATATTTCTATTTTCGCCTCCTTTCCTTCACCCGGTACGATAAGATTTACAGTACCATGGAAGGGGTTGGGGAATACCTTTACAGCATCCTTCTCAACCACTCCAGAAGGAACCCCAAACCTATGAACTCCTGCAACCGGCTCTGCATAGTAACTCTCCTCTCCAGAAAATCCCACCGCGGTAACTGTCCAGAAGTAAAGAGTATCCGGAGGAACATCAGTATCTATGAAGGTATTATAACCTGCAGGAACCTCACCAATAAAGGTATAAGGACCGAGCTTACTCCTCCCACGATATACACGATATGCTACTAAGTTCCTGGGGAAGTTGGGATCCCACGAAACCACCATACCAATTGCACTGTCGTTGACTGCTACATTTCTGGGAGCAGGTATACCTGGATTAATGAACCCAAGCACCCTCGATACAACCGTATCTCTCAGTGCCTGATCAGATACCAGAGTATCGAGAGAGGTCATTGCCTCAAGCAGGAAGGATGTCACAACAAGAGTGTAATCTCCACGATATGCTATACCGATGGGGTCTGTTCCTCTCTTCCAGAATACGGCACATGCCTCAGAATCAGGATATATAAGGTCTGTATTATCCCATCCGAAGTTATTTCCATTAAGAGGCGAGAAGTACAGTCTTGCTTTTAAACCATAAACAAATGGGGCTCCATCTCCAACCACCGTATCACACCTTGCATCCTTCACATAGGAATCAACATGGAGATATGCAAGGAAGAGAGAATCAAGAAGCGGGTTTGCAGGGTCAAATATGTTCTGTCCTGCAAGCCAGAGTTTTCCACCATGCCTGAGATACCCGAGTATCGCTTCTATCTCTGCCGTATCAAGGGGTGCATATCCACTATAAAGCCTGTTGGGATAATCAGAACCTACCGTCCAGATAACCGCACCATGTCTCATCAGGTAGAGAGAGTCAGGAATTCCCTGAATACTGGTATGTATCACATTGTATCTGTATCCGGAGGCTGCAAGTGCAGCATCCCAGTACTTATCCCAGTCAACACCATTCACATCGTACGCCTCTGCATCGTCATCAACAAGGAGTATCTCCTCAGGAGGAGGGAAGCCTCTTGGATACTTTCCAAGCACCGTCACATTGTCTATGTACATCGGTCCCGCAAGGAGTTCATCAGGGTCAGGCATAACCATTATTCCAATCCTTATCTTTTTGCCTATGAATTCGCTCGGTATCTCAAATCCAACTCTCACCCATCCTGGAGTGCTCCCTACATATACATACCCCGTGGTAAAAATCCATGTCTTTCCATCATCCTCAGAAACCCAGATAGAGTAACAATCGAAGTCACCACAGTCTCCCTCGTTTATATCCCAGAAATCATACTTTGCATCAAAGTAAAGAGAACAGGGGCGTGTTGTAAGAAGTCCTGAAAGATCTATAACAGGTGACCCAGCGAGATTCAGCAATCCACATGGAATGTATGTTTCTGTGGAGTCAGAGCATACAAGGGAATGAGTGGGTGAGGAACAGTCATTCTCAGTAAGATGCCAGTAGTTCCCCTTCGGAACCTTGCACTGATATGTCCATCCATCATCCCCATCCTCAAAGTCCTCGTAGAATAACACAGTGGTACCAGTAGAAGAAATATCCACTATCCGAAGTGTATCTATCCACCATCCACCATAAGGACCTCCATCAGCATCGGACTCAGCCGGGTCGGAGAGGAACGAAAATCTTATCATAACAACATTCCCTATATAAGGTGTGAGGTCAAATCCATACTCCTTCCAGTCTCCATTTGTTCCACCCCATCCAGGAACATCAATTCCACAGTTTTTCCAGCATTCATCCCATGGTGCATTGTAAAACCATGCATAGGACTTGGTAAAAACATACCCGGTCCCCGGCCATCTCAGGGTATCAGGATAGAGAATCTCCCATGTATTTCCTGAATCGGTGGAAATCCAGAGGTTGAGACAGTCCCATCCATTGAAGGGCCCCCATGTTCCCGGCGCCTCTATATTGTAGTACTGCCAGTAAACAAGAAGCACCGTATCCCCTGCGGGAATGGATGTAAGGTCTATGTAGGGGGTCATTGCATGCTGAACCCAGCCATTGGAGTATCCGTAAGGATTATTCCACCAGTCAGGTGCATATCTTCCACACCAGAGGCAGGAATCGCCCTGAAAAACTTTCATCGTATCAACATGCCAGTAAACTGTATCATGTCCTTCAAAGGCTATGTAATGACCATCCTTCGGAAAAAATACCTCCGCATCCTGAGCAGTAAAGTCATGAAAGGTCCACTCGAGACTCTCCCCTTCAAAATCCTCAAAGTACACCGTATCAAGGAAGGCACCTCCCTTGGGTAAGAATGCATCTTCTGTTCCTTTTTCCAAAACCTGAACGTTGCCTGGCTGGATGCTTACCGCCAGAAGCACCATCAACCCTATCATATCACACCTCCTTTTTGTTTAAAAAGATTTTAAACCACAAAAATCTGAATGTCAAGAGAAAAAGAACCCCCTCAAACCTTTGCAAGTAAATCCTTCGGTTTTACCCTGTTAAGATTGAACCCGAGCTCCTCAGGAGGTATTCCAAGTGCAAGTCCAAGAAGCTGGGTGTAGTAAAGAACAGGAATTCCATACTTTGTATCAAACGTCTTTTCTATCTTACGCTGATTCCCCTCGTACATCACCGTGCAGAAGGGACATATTGAAATAAGGGCATCAACCCCTTCCTTCTTCAGTGCATCAAGTTTCACCTTTGACATCGCAAGGGCTATGCCTTCCTCTATTCCCAGTATTCCTCCACCACAGCAATGGAGTTTCCTATCATACCATACACTTTCAGCACCTGTTGCCTCAATGAGCGCATCAAGGGAAACAGGATTTTCAGGATCATCAAATCCATACACCTCCGAAGGCTTTATATAATGACACCCATAGTGTGCACCAACCCTTATACCGCTGAGGGGCTTTGTAATCTGTTCTTTCAGTGCCTGAGGTCCTACCTTTTCCCAGAGAATCCTCACAAAGTGATAAACCTCTATGGTTCCATTGTAAGGGATATCCAGTTCCTGGTTTATTATGTTTCTGAGTTCCTCATCCTCCTTCAATGCCTCGTTTGCCTCAGCAAGAACGGAAGCACATGCACTGCAGAGCGTTACCAGGTCAAGCCCTTCCTTTTCAGCAAGTGCAAGATTCTTTGCAGAAAGGACGAGGGCTGTTTTTATATCAACGCTTTTAACAGGAAAACCACAGCATGAAAAATCAGAAATATCAACCAGTTCTATTCCAAGCCTGTCGGCAACCTTTCTTGCAGAGAGTTCGTAGTTCATTCCCCTTACGGGGACAGTACATCCCAGAAAAAGTGCGTACCTCATTTCTCCTCCTTTATGTGCTCAAGAATTCCTGTCCGCTCAAATATCCTGGTCATCTCCTCGGGATTCCTCTTTATCTCCGGAAGTCCAAGTTTTGCTCTCTTTTTGTTGTCAAAGTCGGCTATTTCATAAAGACCACCATGGGTTTTAAGTGCATCAACCTGCGCAACAAAGGAGGGATGAATGTATCCATATTTCACTGCAAGGTTTTTGAGCGCGGTCATGAGATCCGTTATCTTCACATCCTGGGGGCACCTTTCATGACAGGTATAACACGCAGAACAGAGCCAGATAAAATCACTTTTTAATACCTCTTCCTTCATTCCAAGCAAAACCATGTGGATTATTTTTCTGGGATTGTATCGCTCATCTATCTCCCTCACCGGACACCCGGCAGTGCATGTTCCACAGGCAAAGCACCTGGTTATGTTCTCCCCGCCGGGCTGTTCCATCACCTCAAATTTGAACTTTGGATCAAGTTTCTTCACATTTACAGGCATAGAGACCTCCCATATCCTTTATTATTTCATCAACGATCTGTGGCAGCCTTTCCTCAAGTTCCCGGGAGAGGCTTTCCCTCCATCTTATATCATTCACCTCTATCCCGTATATCCTTATCACCTCAGGCATTTTATACCCGAGTTTCTTCCCGAGCTCTATCGCTCCCCGGAGGCTTATGGTGTGGGGAGAGGTAAGATGTATCGTCCCCTCCAGGTCATCGGGGGAGAGAACGTGGATTCTGCCCGGATTTTCTCCTGCCATTGCATCCACAATAACAACCACATCATAACCCGAGAGGACATCCAGTATCTTCAACCCGCCAACACTTCCGGTCTCAAAAACAACCCCCTCCCCCTTCCATCTTTTCTTCATCTCCTCAACCACCCTTATCCCCACACCATCATCCCCCAGGATGGGATTTCCAAGTCCAAAAACAAGAACCCTATCTTGAAATGACCTCAAGCAGTTCTCCATGGTGGTCGTAAATCTCAATCCTTATCGGCATTGTTCCGGGAAGGGTATGGGTCGCACAGGAGAAGCACGGGTCGTATGCCCTGAACGCCATCTCTACCATGTTAAGTATCCCCTCATCCACCTTTCCGTTCTTTATCAGAGCCTTTGCTGCCCTGTTTATGGACATGTGCATTCCCGCATAGTTGAATGCGGTTGCAACAATAAGGTTGAGTTCGGTAACAATACCGTTCTCATCTGCCCTGTAGTGATGTATGAGTGAACCTCTTGGTGCCTCCACTCCTCCAATTCCCTCTCCTCTGTAATTCTCAGGATGGGGAATGGCCCTCACATTGGGATCCGTTATCTCCGGATCTCTTGCAAGTTCAAGAACACGCTCTGCTGCATAGAGTGCCTCTATTGCCCTTGCCCAGTGGAAGGTGAGGGTGTTGTGAACGGGCTTTCCTCCCATGAACTCAAAGAACTTCTCATAAGCCTCCTGAGCCTTCGGGGTTGCCATTCCATCTGCTGCATTCAGTCTTCCAAGGGGTGCAGCCCTCATTATTCCTGAATCCTTACCCTCAACAAATCCCTTCCATCCTATATCTTTAAGATAAGGGAACTTGAGATAACTCCAGGGCTCAACATGCTCCCTTATGTGGTCAAGATAGTCCTCCGGCTTGAACTTCACTATCTCCTTTCCTTCAGGATCAACAACCCTGAATTCTCCCTCATAGAAGTTCACCCTGTTCCTGTCATCAACCAGCCCTATGTAGTTTGTCTCGTGGTAGTATATCTCCTTGCTCATTATCAGGTCCAGGTATTCCTTATTCTGGAGAATTATCTTGTCCACAACCTCATCCAGGGTGAAGCAGCAGAAGTCAACAAGCTCCTGCGCCATCTTTTCTATTTCTTTTCTGTCCTCCTCCTTTAGAGGATGAGAGACTCCTCCGGGAATTGCATAAACCGGATGCGTTGACTTTCCTCCAAGCATATCCTCTATCTTCACTGCATAAGCCCTGTTCTTTATCACCGTCATTCCTATATCCATTCCAACCTTCTCAATCACACCAAATATATTCCTCTTCTTCGGGTCTGCCTTCGGTCCAACTATGAAGTCAGGAGCAGGACCCAGTGCATAGAAGTGCTCAAGATGGGACTCAAGGAAGTGGGCACAGTATCCCATCTCCCTCAGCTTCTTTCCTGCTGGAGGAGGCTCAACTCCAAAAACACCATCGGTTGCCTTTGCCGATGCTATGTGGTGCGCCCATGGACAGACACCGCAGAGCCTTGTGAGAATCCTGGGAAGCTCCTCAACCGGTCTTCCCTTGCAGAACTCCTCAAATCCCCTGAGCTCCACTATCTGGAAGTATGTATCATCAACATTTCCCTTATCATCCAGGAATATCACTATTTTTGCGTGTCCCTCAAGCCTTGTTACTGGCTCTATTCTTATCTCCTTCATCTCTTCACCTCCTGTCCTCAACAACCCTCCTCAGGAGGGACCTGGGGAGTGAGAACCTGTAAAAGCATCCAAGCGGGTCCTTTATCTGGGATACAAGTTTCTCTATCTCCTCTTCCGATATTTCTATCTCGTCCTCTCTTATACCGAGAATGGAGGCAATTGCAGAGAGCATGGAACCACCCTGGTCCATCACCCGTGATGTTGGTCCCATGCATCCCCTGCATGGCATGTTTGCCTCAATACAGGGAGCACCGCATCCCGCCCTGGTTGCAGGTCCGAGGCAGAGTATTCCCTGCTCAAGGAAGCACTTATCAGGATCCGGATTTACCTCTGATATGTATCTTATCCTGTCAACCTTTATGTTCTTCTCCTTACCGGGATTTCTCGGACACTCGTCGCACAGGGTCTTTTCCTCTGCTATAACCGTTCCCTTTGGCGGAAGCTCCGCCTTCCCCTCAACCCACGCCTTTATGAGTTCAAGTATCTGCATGTTCATCTTGTGGGTTGGAGGACATGCAGGGACATAGTAGTCAACATCAACTATATCATCAAGTGCATATACCTCATCAAAGAATTCAGGGAGAGTGAGGGTCCTTCCCTTCTCGTCCTTCCACTCCGTCTGCGGATATACTCCCTCCGGATTTTCGGTTGAGAAGGTCTTTTTATAGACCGTCTCAAATATCTTCTCACGGTTGGAAACATTGGCAAGCCCAGGAATTCCTCCCATGTGAGCGCAGGCACCATAGGCAATCAAAACCTGGCACTTTTTCCTCATCACCTCTGCAAGGTGTGCATTCTCAGAATTCCTGACAGCCCCGTGATAGAGACCTATGGTTATGGACTTGTCGGGCATTGCCTCAAGGTCCTTGTACTTCACATCTATAAGGGTGGGGGAAAAGACCACATCCGCAATTTCAAGCAGTTCAAAGAGTTTTTCGCTGAAGTTCACCACCGCTATATCACACCCAACGCAACTTGCCCCCCTCTTCAGGGCAAGGGTTATCTTTTTCTTAGCCATGTTTCCTTACCTCCTTCTTTATCTGCCTGTAAGGGCTTGGCCCCAGTTTCTTTATCTCATCCACAAACTCCCTTATCACCTCTGCAAACTTCTGCCCTTCTCCTGCGGATATCCACTCAAGCCTGAACCTCTTCGGATTGAGCCCGAACTGCTGGAGAAGGAGTTTCAGGAGTGCCATCCTTCTTCTTGTCCGGTAGTTTCCACCGATGTAGTGGCAGTCACCCGGATGACATCCCGCAACCATCACCCCGTCCGCTCCGCGCTGGAAGGCTCTCAGAACAAACTCAGGGTCAACCCTTGCAGAGCACATTACCCTTATTATCCTGAAGTCCGGGGGCATCTGAAGCCTGGAGACACCTGCAAGGTCTGCCCCCGCATAACTGCACCAGTTACATGTAAAAACTATGATTTTTGGTCTCCACTCCATTCCTCTCCTCCTTACTCTTCAAGTGCGGCATCTATCATTGCATATATCTGGTCGGATGTGAATCCTTTCTGTTCCATGGCACCGGATGGACATGCTGCTATACATCCACCACATCCCTTACAGAGCGCCTCGTTAACCTTTGCAAGTTTTATCTCTTTATCATCAACAACCTCAGTTACTATCTCAATTGCACCAAACTCGCACACTCCCTCACATATTCCACATCCATCACACAGGTCTTCGTTGACAGCAGCAATCTTGGGCTCTGCTTTGTATTTCTCCTTGGAAAGGACCGTCTGTGCCCTTGCTGCCGCCGCCTGAGCCTGTGCAATGGTCTCCTCTATATGCTTGGGGGAGTGAGCAAGCCCACAGAGGAAGACACCCTCGGTGGCAAAGTCAACGGGCCTGAGCTTGACATGTGCCTCAAGGAAGAATCCATCCTCATTGAGAGGAACCTTGAAGAACTTGGAGAGTTCCTCGTTGTTTTCTCTTGACGCAACAATACCTGCGGAGAGAACAAGGAGGTCAACCGGTATCTCAACAGTGTCTCCCAGGAGTTCATCATAAACAGAGACAACCAGCTCTTTCCCCTTCTTCTTCACCTGAGGTGGCTTCTCCTCATCGTATCTTATAAACACGCATCCCTTCTCCCTGAGTTCGTTGTAGAACTTCTCCCTGAATCCGTATGTCCTCATGTCCCTGAAGAGAATGTAAATCTCTGCCTCTGGATTCTCATCAAGGATGCGGTTGGCATTCTTTACTGCCTGGGTGCAGCATATCCTGGAACAATATGGATGCTCATCATTTCTGGAGCCCACACACTGTATCATAACCACCCTTCCGAGTTTCTTCGGGTCTATTTCTCCCTTTGCAATCTTCTCTTCAAATTCTGCCTGGGTGAGAACCCTCTTATCCTCTCCGTACATGTATTCCTTAGGTATGTATTTATCCGCACCCGTTGCTATTATTGCAACTCCATGTTCAAGAACAACCTCACCCTCGGGAGTCTCCAGGGTGGTCTTGAAATTACCAACAAATCCCTCAACCTTTTTTATCTGTGAATTGAGATATACCTTTATCCTGGGTTCAAGCTCTACCTGATTTATGAGGGATGCAAGGAAGGACTGAATATCCGGGGACCAGTTTGTGTAATAGATGCCTCTGAGATGACCTCCCAGATGCTCTGACTTTTCAACGAGATATACCTCGTATCCTCCCCTTGCTATTTCAAGTGCTGCAACCATTCCCGCAAGCCCACCACCTATGACCAGTGCGCGCTGGGTTATGTCAAGGTAAAATTCCTCAAGCGGGAAGAGCTTTGCGGCCTTTGCAACCGCCATTCTCACCAGGTCCTTTGCCTTCTGGGTTGCCGCCTCCTTATCATGCATGTGTATCCAGGAGCACTGCTCCCTGATGTTCGCCATCTCAAAGAGGTATGGATTGAGCCCTGCCTCCCTGAGGGTTTCCTGGAAGAGGGGCTCATGTGTCCTGGGTGTACAGGACGCAACCACAACCCGGTTGAGTTTCTCACGCTCTATTATCTCCTTTATCCTGTTCTGGGTATCCTGGGAGCATGTGTAGAGGTTATCCTCCGCATAGACAACGTAGGGAAGCGTCTTAGCATACTCAACAACCTCCTTCACATTCACATACGCCCCTATGTTTATGCCGCAGTGGCATATAAATACGCCTATTCTCGGCTCCTCTCCCGAGACATCCCTCTCAGGAGGATACTCCTTCTTCTTTATCTGTGTCCCTCTCACATTCCTGAGCAATGCTGCAATCCTTGCAACAGCACCACTTCCCTGGGTTACGGATTCAGGAATATCCTTGGGTCCCTGGAATGCTCCCGCAACAAATATCCCCTCCTTTGATGTCTCAAGCGGGGAGCGGAAGAGTGTATCAACAAATCCATAGGGGTTGAGTTCTATTCCAAGTTTCTGTGCGAGTTTCTCAAAGTTCCTTGGAGGTGTCAGACCGACCGAGAGAACAACCAGGTCAAATCTCTCCTCTTTGAGTTTTCCATTCTCTTCATACTTTATAATGAGGTCCTTTGTCTCCGGATCCTCTCTCACCTCTGACACCCTGCACCTTATGAATCTTACTCCCTGGTTCTTCTTCGCATTCTGATAGTACTGCTCAAATCCCTTACCATAGCACCTCATATCCATCATGAATATCGTGGGCTCTATGTCCGCCTCATGCTCTTTGGTCATCACAGCCTGCTTTATCGCATACATGCAGCATACCGACGAACAGTACTCCCTTCCATCCTTTATATCCCTTGAGCCAACACACTGTATCCATGCTATGCGCTTCGGTATCTTTCCATCAGAAGGTCTCTGCACGTGTCCCTGGAAGGGTCCGGATGCGGAAAGGATTCTCTCATACTGCATGGATGTAACCACATTTTCATATCTTCCGTATCCATACTCCGGCTTTCCTGTGGGGTCATAGGGGGTGAATCCGGGAACGAGAAGGATTGCACCAACATGGAGCGTTTCTGTTTTTTCTTTGTCGTCATACTTTATAGCCCTTGCAAGACAGAGATTTTCACAGAGTCCGCATCCTATACATGCATCTCTATCTATAACATAGCTTCTGGGAACCGCCTGAGGATACTTGACATACACTCCTTCCCTCAGGTCCAGTCCCTCATTGTATTCATTTATGGCCCTTACCGGACAGTTCCTTGCACACTCACCACATCCGGTACATTTCTCAGGGTCTATGTATCTCGGATACTGCTTTATCACGACCTCAAAGTTTCCCGCCTCCCCTCTCACCTCCTCTATCTCCGCCATAGTGATTATGTCTATGTTCAGGTCCCTTCCACACTCAACCAATTTGGGAGCCATGATACACATGGAGCAGTCGTTGGTGGGGAAGGTCTTGTCAAGCTGGGCCATAACACCGCCAATTGCAGTGGAACTCTCAAGCATGTAGACATGGAAGCCATTCTGGACCAGGTCAAGGGCTGCCTGCATCCCTGCAATGCCACCACCAACGACAAGAACAGAACCAACCTCTTTTCTTGCAGTTACAGGTTTTCCTTTTAGCGTTCTGAATCTATCCTTTACCATCCCTCACCTCGCTTTTATGGTTGCCTGATATTTTGGTGCTCTATCTTCCCACCCAACAAGTTCTATCTTTGCCTTGCGCTTCATTTCCACAATTGCGGAGAATATCTCCCTGGGACTCTTTCCTATAACCTTTGAAAGCTCAACCGGTGTCATGGGCTTATCCTTGGTATAGTATGCAATCTGGGCAATAAGGAACTGGTCTTCCAGTCTCCTTTCAAGAATTTTCTGGAAGTCCTCCTCAGGATAGGGTTCTCCATAAACGTTCTCAAGAGTAACAAGTGTCCATTCTCTTCCAACAAGCCACTTTATATCCTCATCAAGAAGGGTGAGGTCTATTATCTCCCATATGTAACCCAGTTCTTCCTTTTTCTTTCCTATCTCCTCACCGATGGGACCGAGTTTTTTCACGTAGTCCCGGTATTCTTCATACACCTGGAGAATTTCGGTATCGGACTCAAGGTTAAGTCTCACCCTGTCAGGATTTATTCCAAACATGGAGAGGACGTAACGATATGCCTTCACAACCCTCTCCGCCTGATAGTTTCCTGTCCTGTAGTTACAGTCCCCCTTCCTGCAGCCCATTATGAGTACTCCATCAGCACCTTTTCTGAATGAGTAGGTGATGAGTTCAGGGTTTACCCTTCCAGAACATGTAACCCTTATGAAGTTTGCCTTTTTTGGGAAAAAGAGGCGTGTGAGTCCGATGAAGTCTGCTGCCTGGAGGGAACACCAGTCACATACAAATGGAACAATAAGGGGATTGAATTCGTTCTTCATCTGGATACCTCCACGAGTTTGTCCACGGTTTCAAATGCCTTTTCATCCGTAAAGTAGTTCATGGTTATTGCATCCCTGGGACATGAGGCTGCACATATTCCACATCCCCTGCAGAGGTCCTTGTTTATCACTGCCTTTCTTCCCTTCTCGGTTTCCTCAAGCCTTATCGCACCCCTGAGACAGAGGGACTCACACAGACCGCACCCGATACAGCGGTCATGGTTCACCTCGTAAACCTCCTCAAATACAAGAACCTCATTTGGACATGCCTGGACGCATGCAGGAGGTCTCTCCATCATGCACTTATCACACTTGAGAACCCTGTGCCCCTCAACATCCGCAAGGATTGCACCGTAGGAGCACATCTTGAGGCAGGTCCAGCATCCAACGCACTTGTCATAATCAACCAGAACCATTCCTGTTTCAGGGTCCCTGTGCATTGCACCGGTGATACATGCAAAGAGGCATGTCGGGTCCTCACAGTGCCTGCACTGGATGGGCATGGGTTTCGTCCCACCCATGGACACACCGACATGCATCCTCCTTGCAGTCAGGATAAGTTCCTCATCCTTCCCCCTCCCCTCCTCCTTATGTTTCTCTGCACATGCAACCTCGCATGCCCTGCATCCAACACACTTGTCTATTTCTGCAAGTATCATGCCGACCTCCTCAGTATATGAAAGTGGCCTTATCCTCAAGAAGGGAGGACTTTATATTCTCAACATCTATTCTTCTCCTTAAAAGCCTGTTGAGTCCTCCCACATTCACCGTTCTCCCAATGATAGCAGCACCCCTTATTCTTCCGTTCTCAAGAATTATCCTCTGGTATATGTTGCGCTTTATATCCCTCTCCACAATCACCTTATATCCTTCCTTAACCGTTTTAACATCGCCCATCACAATACAGGAAACCCCCTCAAAATCCAAGGAATTCATCCGGTGTGCACCTATGTATTCTTTCCTGAAGCCCGCCATGTTGAGACCCGCATAGTGCCCCTGCTCACTCGCCCTGGGCCATACCGCAACGGTATTGCTTCCACCGGTGAGAATGTCATAGGATTCGGCAACATCCCCTGCTGCGTAAACATCGGGGACAGAGGTCTGCATGTACCCGTCCACTATTATTCCAACATTTGCCCTTATCTTCCTTCTATCTATGAAGTCAAGGGCAGGGGTAACTCCCTTTCCTATAATAACAAGGTCAGCAGGCAGTTCATCTCCGTTGTCCAGAATTGCCTTCTTCACAAACCCATTCCCCCTGAATTCAACAACACTCGTTCTCGTCATGAGTTTCACACCGGATTCAACGAGTTTGCGCTCAAGGAGAGAGGCTGACTCCGCATCAAGAACCTGGGACATAACATGGGGGGAGGAAACAAGAACGCTCACCTCAATCCCGCTGTGATGTGCAAGGGAAAGAGCGGCTTTGAGTCCAAGTGGTCCTCCTCCAAGTATGAGTGCATGTTTCACACGGGGAAGGATTTTCATTATCTTCTCAACATAAACAAGGCTTGTGAGATAGTAAATCCCCTCAAGGTCAAGCCCCTTTATCTTCGGCTCTCTGGGCTTCCCACCGGTTGCTATGAGCAGTTTATCGTATGCAACCCTTCTTCCACTTGCAAGGACAACAAGTTTTCTGTCCACATCTATTTCTATCACGGGTTCTCCAAGGATGGGTTTTACACCATAGGTATCGTAGAAATCAGGGGGTCTGAAGAATAC
This sequence comes from bacterium, assembly GCA_029258725.1. Classification (GTDB taxonomy): domain Bacteria; phylum Hydrothermota; class UBA3072; order JAPDKE01; family JAPDKE01; genus JAPDKE01. The sequence goes on from JAPDKE010000005.1 coordinate 16,944, forward strand.
ATCCTCATATTTTATGGTTCCACCTATGATGAATGGAAGGAGAGGTTTTGAATAGGGTCTGTATGGTTCTCCGTTTATGTTTACTATCTCTCCCTCCATATCAACCTTTCTTATTGCCTCAATCGCTGATACTCCAGCAGGTCCATTTCCTATGATTACATACCTCATACCCACCTCTCAGTATGCAAAGATGAATTTTTCCTCAAGCAGGTTTTCCTTGTAGACACCGACCTTCACCCGCTTCCTTATAAGCCTGTTCATTGCACTCATGTTTATGAATCTCCCAACGGTTATTGCTCCGCGCACAACATCGTTTTCCAGGATTATCTTGTGATAAACATACTCCTCGGGAATCTCCTTGACCAGGATTTCATAGTGGGGTTTCTCCGTGAATATGTCACCAACGGAGATGCATGATATCCCGAAGAAGGAAACGGAGTTCATTCCATATCCACCAATGTATTCCTTCTTAAAGCCCGCCATGTTGTATCCTGCCGTGTATCCCTGTTCACTCGCCCTTGGCCATACCGCTGAAAGGTTGCTCATCCCGGTTATAACGTCCTTTGATTCGGTGACATCTCCTGCTGCGTATATGTTGGGTTCTGTTGTCTGCATGTAGTTGTCAACGATGACCCCTATGTTAACCCTTGCCTCTGTCCCCTTAAGGAAGTTGAATACAGGTCTCAATCCTGCTGCAAGGATGACAAGCTGGCACGGGATTCTTTCACCATTTGAAAGCCTTGCACCCACTATTTTCCCATTCACCCTCTCTATCTCATCAACGCTCGTCCTGAGATGGAACTTTATTCCGTTTTCTTCCATCACATGCTGCAGGAACTCACTTGCCCTTGCATCGGTTGCAAAGGGCATTATTCTCTCAGCAATCTCAACAACGGTAACGTCAAGCCCTCTTATTCTCAGTGCCTCTGCTGATTTGAGCCCTATGAGTCCCGAACCTATAACCAGAACCTCTTTTGTATCCGGAAGGCAGGAGAGGATTCCCCTTGCATGATCAAGGGAGGTTAAGGGATAAACCCCCTCACCCTCAAGCCCCGGAATCGGGAGTTTTACAGGCTTTCTTCCTGTTGCAACGAGCAGGCGGTCGTAGTAAATTTTCTTTCCACTTTTCAGAACAACCCACTGCTTTTTTGAATCAACCTCCACAACCTCATCTCCAAGAATGGGCTCAACCCTGTGGTCCCGGTAAAAAGTCTTTGGTCTTATGTATATCCTTTCCTCATCCACCTTTCCTGCAACGAGATAGGAAAGGAGCGGTCTGGAATATGGAAGGTATGGTTCATCTGCAATATTCACAATCCTTCCCTTCTCATCCGCCTTTCTTATCGCCTCTATGGCATTTACCCCTGCGGCAGAGTTTCCTATAACCACATATTCCATGATACGCCCCCAGGTTTGTTTATTTTTTCACCCACTTCCCTCTGTGGAAAGGGGTTGTGCTTTTTTTCACAATGTAAACCATGATGGAATTTTTGTCAAGGGGTTTATCCACTATTTAACTTCCGTAAAAAAGAAGGTAAATACCGAAGAAGAGGAAAAGGAGAAAGGTCAAAAACTTCACAGGGACCACATTTCTTTTGAGAAGGGAGTTCATTCTCTCCTGGGTGGTCCCTGCATAGGCAAGTAAGAATACAAAAACAAGTGGAAGGATAAAGCAGAGGTTGTATACAAGGAGGAAGAATATTGCCCTGGTGCGGAGTCCAGGGGTTGAGGACACGTATGCAATGGTCGGGAAGTAAACCTGACCCGTGCAGGAAAATTCAAAAAGGGAAACAAAAAATCCCATGAGAAAGGAGGGGAGAATCACTCCTGCCTTCCCGTACCTTCTTATACTCTCCTTTGCTTTTTCCCTCATCGCCTCGGGAAGTTTCAGGACCATATCCTCCACCCTCCCGCTTTTTGCAAGATAAAAGTCCCTGAGGGAGAGGGCAGCAAGAACAAGAGTCCCTGCACCAAGGATGCGGTAGAATATGATGGATGCAATTTTCATGGATGAGAGAAAGTGTATTATCCTGAACAGGAAAACACCTATGAGAAAATAGGTTATGAAAACTGCAAGGATAAAGAACGCACCACAGGAAAGCAACTCCTCCCTTCTTCTTCCCCTTATGGAAAGATAGGTTACAAGGAATATAATGGTTGCAAAAGCACAGGGATTCAGTCCATCAAGCAATCCTGCAAATGCAACCCCAAGAACCCCGAAGGTTTTGAATCTCTCAATGATACTCTCTTCTCCTTTTTCAAGTCTCTTCCAGAAGGGAGATGCTCCCTTCTTTCCAAGGAACTCAAGTATTTTTCCAAGGGTATCACCCTTCAATTCAAAAAGATAGAATTTATCAACAATAAGGACAGGAACAAGCAATCTCTCCTTTTCCGGAACCCCGATGGAATCCTCTATTGCCTCAAGCAGAGCCATGTTGTCCCCCTCATATAAATTGTACCGGTGGACCCTGAATCCCTTATATGTCCTTTCATAATACCTCAATCCATGTTCAAACCTGTCACACTCAGCACACCTTGGGTTGTAAAAATAGGCTGCATGAACCTCATGTTCAAGGACATACCTCTCCCTCTTTCCTTTCCTCCATTCTGTCTCCTCAACCCCGCGCTCAAGCAGGGGAACAAGTTTTTGGGCTATCTCCCTTTCATTTCCCAGGATATGGCTTCCTATCACCATCACCGGGAGGGAATTATCGTAATCCTGGAATTTTTTCTCTATCTCCATCAAAAGTTGCATATTTTCAGGGGTATCAACGGGAAGATACTCAACCTCAAGGTGATATTTTTTAATAACCGGAGGCAAAAATTTCTCCTTTATCTCCACACACACCGAACACTCAGGGGAGTAGAAGAAGAGGGCACGGATTGAGAGGAGAAATATCATGCCCCAAACTTGTCAAGCCTCCCTGCATGGGCAAGGAGAAGGGAGGTTACATATAATGCAGGGAACCTGCCCAGGATTCCCTTTGCACACTCCCTTTCGGTAAATGCCCTTGCATCGTCCGGGAGTGCAAACCCGGAGTGCAGGATAAACGGGACAGGATGCCAGGAGTGGCTGCGCATGAGTGCAGGGGTTGAATGGTCCCCGGTCACGGCAAAAACATCAGGAGAAAGTGAGAGAATCTCAGGGATTATCCTGTCAACCTCCTCAAGCATGTGAACCTTTCCATCAAAGTTTCCATCCTCACCGTATGAATCTGTCTTTTTCACATGGAGATAGAAGTAATCGTATCTCTGCCAGAGTTCGCGGAGTGTGTGAACAAGGTCCTGCGGGGTCTCTCCCGCAGGATAAACCTCCATTCCAACCAGTCTTGCAAGCCCCCGATACATGGGATAGGTTGCAATACCGCATGCCTTTATTTTATACGTATCGGGGAAAAGGGGGATGTCGGGCATTCCTGAAAATCCACGCAAAAGGACGAAGTTTGCGGGTTTCTCATTCTTCAGTATCTCCCTCACCCTTGAGAGAAACTCATTCACAACCCGTGCGGTTTTCTCCCCTTCCGGGGCGGTTGCCCTGCATGAAAGAACCCTTTCTTTTTCCTTGTGAGGGTCCGTATCCGTTACCCTATCAGAGAGCCCTGGTCCCCTTAAAAGGAGAACGAACCTGTGTTCCCTTCCGCTTTTTAAAATCACCTCAACATCCTCTATTCTTTCTATTTTACTTTTCAGGCGTTCTATCAATTCTCTGTTCTTCTCAGTCGGTATCCTTCCTGCCCTTCGGTCAACAACCACATCTCCCTCAACCGTGCAGAAGTTTCCCCTTGCGGTTACATCCCCTCCCTTAACCTCAAGGTCAACACCGAGAGCCTCAAGTATTCCCCTTCCTATGTTGTACTTTATGGGATGATAACCAAAAAGGGCAAGGTGCCCTGGACCGCTTCCAGGGGTAAGCCCTGGAAATACCGGTTCAATCAATCCGCATGAACTCTCCCGTGCGAGTTTATCAAGTTCTGGAATGTCTGCTCTTTCAAGTTCTGTCTTTCCATTAACGGGAAGACCACCAACCCCGTCTATAACAAGCAGGACTATCTTTGTTTTTCCTTCCTTCACAATCTCCTTCAGGACAGGAATTGGGTCAATCATAGCTCCTCCAGGAGTTTCAATGCCTCCGGTCTGTCCTCAAGATAAAAATCCGCAGGATGCGTTGGTTTTTCAACCGAAAGGCATCTCTCAAGAACCTCCTTCGCAAGCTCTTTTTTCTTTTTCTTCATATAGCACTTTGCAAGCCCTATGTATGCCTTTGTGTAGTTTGGATCTATCCTGAGGGCATCCTTGTAGTACTCAATTGCCTTATCCACACTCCCACCTGCAAATCCCGGAAGTTCGTAGTAGATTGAGGCAAGTAAAAGTCTTGCACCAACATGAAGGGAATCAAGGGAAAGAACAGTCTCTGCCTCCCTTTTCAGGTCATCAACCATAAACAGGGATCTCAAAACCCCTTTCTCCTTCCCCATCCTCCCCATGTTCACCGCATAGAAGAAGTGGGCCTCTGGATTTCTCGGATTTATCTCCATTGCCTTTTTCGCATACTCCATTCCCTGCTCGTAGAGTTTTATCCTCTCCTTTTTATCCTTCATCTTCTTCGCACGCTTGTAGCACATGAAGGAAAATCTCCAGAGGACCTCATCCTGGGGAATTCCTTCCTTTCCGAGCATCTCCCCGAGGAGGCTTTCCGCCCTCACAATCGCAAGCGTATCCACATGCCTTATATCGTAAAGAGAATCAACAACGTGAAAGAAGGAAAGAAGAAAAATCACTTCTTTACCCCTGCAAGTTCTGGCTCTATGTAGTGCTTCTTCCACACCTCCTCGGTTATTCCCTTCCACTTCTTATCGTACTCAATCATTCCTTTGTGATAGACCCTGTCGTGCATCGCCTGACGTGCATCCTCATCTATGGGATATGGCTTGCATTTCATGAGAACCTCAACGAATTTGTCGTGATTGTCCCTTATGAAGCATGGAGCAAGCCAGTTTCCATGCTCATGGGGTGGTTTTGCGTATCCATACTCATCCTGCCACTTCCTTATCTCCCTGAAGAATTCGGAGTTGAGAACATCCATGAGGGTCCCGCCCTTCTTGTAAATCTCAACTATGTTATCCACCGCATAGGGAACAAAAACGCATGGAGCAACATCACCATCCCAGTTTATGTAGAAGTATCCTCCTGCCCTTCCTGCTGCAATGCATCCATCGGATGAGGTTGCAGAGTTCCAGAAATCTGCAAGGAATATGCACTTTTCCCTCACAAGCTTCCACTCCCATTCAAACAGCTTCCAGCGCTGTTCAGGTGTGGGCATGAGGTCGAGGGTGTATCCCCTTCCTATGGGCATGTACTGGAATATCCATGCATAGAGGGCTCCCATCTTTTCAAAGTAGAAGTCCATGAACTCATCGCTCATTATAACATCCACGTTGTACCTGTGTGCGGTTATGGAGATTCCAAAGGGAACTCCGTACTTTCTCAGGTTTTCCATTGCCCTGATTATCGCATCAAAAACCCCCTTTCCCCTGCGCTCGTCCGTTTCTTTTCTCAGTCCCTCAACCGAAATTGCAGGGGTAACATTTCCCAGGTCTGACATCCTTTCTGCAACACTGTCCTTTATAAGAGTTCCGTTTGTGTACATGAGGAAGTAACAGTCCTGGTGCTTCTCATAGATATCAAGTATTCCCTTTCCATCACTCCTGTAAAGTAAGGGCTCACCACCGGAGATAACGAAGAAGTTCATTCCCCATCCTTCCTTCGCCTCCCTTATAATTCTATCAAGAACATCCCAGGGGAGTTTGTTGTCAAACGAGGCCTCGGATGCGGCATAACATCCTGTGCACTTGAGATTGCATGCCTTTCCAGGGCTTATCGTCATAAAGAGAGGGGGTCTGTATCCGTGCTCCTCCACAAACTTCTTTCTTTTATAAAAACCGCCGAAGAAAACATTTCCAAGGAAGATATCTATGAGTCCCCTTGTTGCCTTTTTTGAGGCAAGCCCCCGCCTTATAGCCCAGTCTATCCTCCTCAAAAGTGCCCTTCCCATATAGTACTTATCCTCCTGAACCTTCCTTGGTCTCCCGTAGGGATTGGCAAGGGTAAGGTCCCGATACATCCGGTATTCTATCTGTTTTATGAGAAACCTTCTCACAGCGTCATTTCTCACTGCTGCATCGGTAAGGGAAAGCAAAAACTTGACGGTCATGTCCTTTACGATTTCCATGCAAACTCCTCCTTCTTTTCTCTGAGTTCATAGTAAAGCTCCCTTGTAAACATGCACTCAGGGTCTGGACCCATCAGGTTTCCGGTGTAAACAAGAGCCCTTGCCCTGCATCCACCACATACGGCAAGGTAAGGACAGTCACACTCCGTCTCCTCCCTTCTTTTCAGCTGCTGCATTGCCGGATGTTCATCCCAGAGGTAATCAAAGGAATCCTCAAGGATGTTGCCTATGCTGAGGTCGGGCATGTAAACGCATGGGGTTACGGTTCCATCGGGCTGGATTGTGAAATAGCACCTTCCGGCCCCACATCCACCGATTACATCCGCAATAACCCCAAGTTCTTTCACCTTAAGGTCTGCATAGTGAGCAAGAACGATGGATGGGGCGTTGTGCATCTTGCAGTATGCACCGAAGGCAGGAGACGTTGTTGCAACCACATGGTGTCCTGCATCAAGCTCATCATACATCCACTTCCAGAGTTCCTCCCTTTCCTCAGGTGTCGGGTCATTTTCCATATCTCCCCTGCCAACAGGTATGAAGTTGTAAACTATCACCTTGTAAGCCCCGAGTTCCTTCCTGAGTTTGAGAATCCCCGGGAACTCTTTATGGTTCCATCTCATGTGGGTGTATGCGATGCAGGTTATAACACCAGCATCTATCAGGTTTTTTATCCCCTGAATGGACCTCTCCCACATCCCCGGAACTCCTCTGAAGGAATCATGTTTTTCCGGAGATGCGGCGTCAATTGAAACCTGAACATATCCAAATCCAATATCGGCTATTTTTCTTGCAACCTCCCTGGTTATCAGGGTCCCGTTGGTTGCTATTGAAAGATATATCCCCTTCTCCTTTGCATAAGCAGCAACATCAAAGAACTCAGGTCTTATGAGAGGCTCTCCCCCGGAGAAGAAAAGGGAAGGTATGTCCCTCTCTGCAATTATGTCAACCACCTTAAATTTCTCCTCGGTTGTGAGCTCCCTCACCTGTGGCTTTCCACGCAGAACCCCGGCATCCTGATAACAGTGCTTGCATCTCAGGTTACACTGATTCGTGAAGTTCCACACTATCATCAGGGGGTCGGCAAAAGCCTGGGGTGTTCCAAGACCGTATTTTTCAAGAGACCTTATTGCATTTCTGAATATCTTCCTTATGGTTGGATGTTTCAGTTCCTTCCTGAAGGTCTCGTGGTCCCTGTTGAAAGACCTTCTTATAACATCAAGCAGTTTAAAAACAGGATAGTATCTTATCTTCCATGCTGGTGGAATGCTGTTGTCCGCATATGCATCAAGCAGTTCCTCAAATAGGTATTTTCCATTATTCGTCTTCGTCGTCAGGACCTTCTTCATGAGTGACTTTGAAAGGCTGGAGTCAAGCACCCTTTTGAGCCTTGCCACATCAAACCTTGTCCTGGATACGACCCAGAGTCCCATAATTTACCTCCTTTTACTCGTCAAAAACAATTTCCTTTGCGATGCATCTCAGTAACTCCCGGTTGAGGGAATAAAGAACAGACTGTCTGTATCTCCGTGAGATAACAAGCCCCACCTGCGAAAGAACCTTGAGGTGGTGTGATATGGTGGGCTGGGTGAGTCTGAACCTGGATACGATGGCAGAGACAGACTTCTCCCCACCCGCAAGAAACTTTAAAATCTCAAGCCTTGTTTTTGAGGACAGTGCCTTGAAGATTTTCTCCAGTTCCATGGTTATATAGATGGTTTTCTATAAATATAATGAGTTTTTTAAGGTTGTCAAGGTGGAGTGAGGGTGAGTGTTTTTTTGCCATTTTCCATAAGTTCTGGAAGAATGGACCCGGAAGGAGGGAGGGAGAAGAAGTGAAGGTATATCCCCTCTCTTTTGAATGCCTCCTCATCCACGTATTTTCTTCCCCCTTCCCCGGAAATATACACATCCCCCCCGCATGCCTTTACTATATTAAGGACCTTTTCCTCTTTCTTCCCGGGAACATTTAAATCGGAGGAGAACACAAACCTTCTTTCTATTCCAAGGTAGGCACATATTCTTTTTATGAGTTCCACATTGAAGTCCATGAGGCGCTGCCACTCCATTTCATAGACCTCTTTTATCATCGGGAAGATTTCGTTGAAGTGGAGAGCGTTGTGAAATAACTGTTCTATGGTCCTGAGATGCTTTTTCTTCCATATCCTGGTGTTGTCTATCTCAACATCCCTTATTAACTGCCCAAATCTTCCCTTTGTGAGAACAGGGACCGTTAACCATCCATCTCCAAGGCGGGTCCTGTTTGTGTATGAGCCCTTTGAAAAGGGAACATCGTCAAGAAATACAAATATCTCACACATTCTTATCTTCAAAAAGAATCCCTTCCAGGGAAGGAAGTTTGGCTGATGTATTGCTACATATGCCATCTCACCACCTCAAACGCCTCTGCATATTCACCATCTGCCTGCATTCCCCTCAATTTTGCAAGGGATTTTATAAACTCAGGGTCAAAGTATTTCCTCCTTTTCTGGGTATGATAGAAGGAAAGTGCCCTGATTTTGCGCTCAACGTCTTCCTGGGTAAGCAAAATAAAACACTGGGGGTGAAAGTCTTTTGTATTCCATGGCTGTTCATATCCCAGGATGGAAACCTTCCTGAACGCCCTCAGGGCTTCCTTATGTATAACCTCATGGTCCTGATGAACATCGGATGATGAGGGAACAAAAACAAGGTCTGGAGAAAACTCCTCCCTCATCTTCACCAGTTCCTCAAGTATCTCCTGTCTGTATTCTGGAAACTTTCTGACCGGATATTCCAGAATTTTATAATTACCTATTCCAAGAAACTCCATTGCCCGTTTCATTTCTTCTATGAGCGCATCTTCAGGGAAGTCAGGGGGTACTGATTCCCTGGCGGGAGAGAATGCAACCACCATTATCTCCCTTCCATCCCTGATCATCTTTGAAAGTGTCCCACCACATCCAAGTTCCACATCGTCAGTGTGAGGTGAGAGGAAGAGAACTTTCATATAACCTCCTGAGTTTTTCAACTCCCTTTTTCAGAGAAAAGACCTCCTCCGCACATCTTCTTGCCCTCTCCCTCATCCGCTCTATTTCCTTTTTATCTATTTTAGGTTTTTCCCTCTCCGGGTCAACCACCACTCCACATTCATATTTTTCAACCACCTCCACAGCCCCTCTGACATAGGGAGTAACCACAACAGGGACCCCGCACGCAAGGTATTCTGGAAGCTTTGTCCCCATTGCTATGGGTGTGGTTAAAGACTCTCCTTCAAGCAGGGTTCCAAGGTCTGCCTCTCTTAAATACTCCACAACTTCCTCCCTTTCCACCCTCTTTATCTCGTATTCCTTTACTCCTTCCCTCTCAAGAACCTCTTTTATGTACTCAAAATTTTCAGGACAGGGATGGAGAACGTAAAGAAAGGCACGAAGAGAAGAGGCAAGTTTTGCAACAAGTTCGCAGTCGGAAAGATGTCCGAAGTTACCAAGGTGAACAACAACCCATCCTTTTCTTCTTTTCTTCTTTCCCGGAGTGAATTTCTGAGTATCGACCAGCGGTGGAATAAATATCGTTCTCTCTCCAAGTTCCCTCACATGGGGCATGGATACCCCTATTTTTGCCCATGCCCTTTTTATAAAAAGTCTCTCAAGTCTTTTCCATATTTTATAATCTCTCTTTCTAAATCTCCCCATCATCAAACCTTCTTCGGGATACCTTCCCCGGGGGTCAAATAAAAATCGATAGGGAAAGACATAGGAGCCAAGCCAGGCAAGTAAAGAGGCGGGATATGAACGTGCATGAACAAGAGAGGGTCCTGTGAGTAAAAGAATAAAAAGAAAAATGGGAAGGTTGAAAAGGATAAAGAAAGGAATGTGAATGGCACCAAGATGGAAATCCCGGTATCTTAAAGGATAAAGCAATGGAAAAATCCATACTCCATGAGGTCTTTTTATCCTGCGGAGGAAAAAATCCCTGGGATGAACAAGGGAAACAACCTTTGCCTTTCCCGTGAGTTTCGCAGGAAGGATGGTCTGGGTATAAACCAGAGAAGATGGCAGAGGATTTTCAATTGCGGTAAGGACGAGAACCTTCATGGAGCACACTCTCAAAGATTTTTTCAAGCCTTTCTTTGTAAACTTCCCTTGAAAACTCCCTCTCTGCCCTCTTTCTTCCCTCTCTTCCCATTTTCTCTCTTAACCTTTCATTTTCCAGCAAAGTGAATATTGCGGATAAAACCTCTTTTTTATCCTCGGGGTCAACAAGCAGTCCTGTTTTACCATGTATTATCGGTTCCCTCGCCCCTCCTTTTTTACTCCCGATAACAGGCTTCCCGCATGCAGACGCCTCCGCATAAACTATTCCGAACCCCTCCACAGCAACGGTTTTTTCCCTCTTTATCTCCCTTGAAAGCATGATGTAAACATCCGTTGCAGCCATAACCTCGTGAATCTCCTCATGAGGAATAAATCCGGTAAATACCACATGTTTCCTTACCCCAAGATTTTCAGCAAGGGATTCAAGCCGGGGTCTGTCGTCACCATCTCCAACAAGAAGGTAGAGAGCATCGGGAAATTTTTTGATGATTTCAGGCATGAGTTCAATAACCACATCCTGTCCTTTATGTCCTTGCCTTGCATCCATCCTTGCTATGGTCGTGAGAACAAGTTTCCCTGAAAGCCCGTATTTTTCCCTTATCTTCCTTCCATCAACCCCCGGGTTAAATCTTTTAACATCCACCGGAGGATAAACCTTCTCTATCTTTCTCTCATCCACACCCAGTTCTCTCACCATGTACTGCTTTGGATACTCACTCAGGGCTATTATCCTGTCTGCATGTCTCATGAGGAAGGAAAATATTTTTTTGTATCTTTTATCCATTATCTCAAGAGCATAGGTGTAGATGATGTATGGAATACCGTAGAGTTTTTTCAGCATCCATCCACACGGGGCGGTTAGAATGTGACCTGCAATGGTCAGTTCTGAGCGGTGGGGGAAGGAATATACCAAAAATAAGGGAAGGTGGAGTTTCCTGGGAAGGGATGGGATTTTCGGGATTCTTACTGTTTTTATTCCAGAAGATAAATCAAATTCCTTCCATCCAGGGGACCTGAGGGTTATGACCACGGGAGAAAAAAGCAAAGAAAGTTCGTGAAGGATTCTCTGTATCCCTCCCTTCTGGGGAGGAAAATCCGGGGTTATAAGGGTCATTTCTCTCCAACAACAAGAGAGACCGTATCTCCGTATGTAACCTCAACACCTGCCATTGGAGATTGTAAAAGAACCATACCCGGGGGTCCCTCCGCATATTTTATCTCGCCAAGAACAAGCTCATACTTCTCAAGTATCCTTTTCACCTCTTCCATGCTCAATCCTATGAGATTTGGCATGAGAAAGGACTCCTTTGCCTCCTCACTCACATATATTCTTATCTTTCCTGTCTTCTCCATGAGTTCTCCCTCGGCAGGGGAGGTCTCTATCACAATCCCTGGCTCGTATTCCTTTGTTGGAACCTTTATAACAAGCCTGTTTATAATACCCGCCTCCTCAAGCAGTTTCTCCGCCTCCTCCAGTGTCAATCCCTTCACCTTTGGAACCTCTATTCTCTCTGCCCCCTTGCTCACCGTGAGGTATATCCTCCTCCCCATCTTCACCCTTCTGCCGGGTTCAGGGGTATGGGAAACCACTCTCCCTTTCTCTATCTTTGATGAATAAACCGAATCCTTGACCACACCTTTCAGATTAAGGGACCTCAAAAGGTCAAGGGCGTCATCAACCAGGAGATTCTCAAGATTGGGAACCTCGACCTCCCTTCCAAGCCTCACAAGGAGGGGCATTCCAAAAAAGAATATGAGAAATCCAAGGACAAAAAGTCCAAAAAGCCCAAGGGCAAACTTCCACTTCATCAGTAGGTCCCTGCCTCTGCATTCACGGTTACATTCACCTTACTTCCCTTTGGAACTGAAGAACCTCCCTTTGGAGACTGACCTATTATTATATCAAAGGGTCTTTCAACATCGGTGACATAATTCACACTTCCGAGTTTGAGTCCCCTTGCTTCAAGGATTCTTCTTGCAGCAGATACTGTCTTACCGTAAAGGGATGGAACCGTAACAAGGGGAGCACCCTCACTCACAACGAGTTCAACACTGAATCCCTCGGGAACCTTTGAACCTGCTTCAGGAACGGTCCTTATCACTATATCTTTATCATACCGGGTTGAGCGCTCATACGTAACCTTCCCTGGATTGAGACCCTTCTCCGTTAAAAGGACCTTTGCCTGGGAGAGGGTCATCCCGGAAAGGTCCGGGATAACCACCTCCTCCTTTTCCTCAGGAGGGGGTCCCTTGCTCACGATAACCTTCACAATCTCTCCTTTTTTCAGTTCACTTCCTGGCATCGGATTCTGAAAGATTATCTTTCCCTTCTCAACCGTGGGGTCCTCCCTCTCTCCCTCAACGATGAGCATCAATCCTTTTGATTCCACAAGGAGTTTTGCAGTCTCAACGTCTATGTTCTTGAGATTTGGAACCTCAACCTTCTTTCCTCCCTTCTCAAGCATGGGAGCAAGTTTCCAGAAGGCGAAACACACGCCCACGGATACAATAAGGGATGTAAAGAAAGATATAAGGAATGCCTTTGGTCCCTCTGAATGGTAATACATTTTATCCTCCTTTTTTCTTTAACCTTGCACCAAAAACACCATCCATACCATGAATATGAGGATAGGTCGCAAGATACCCATCCCTCACAACCTCCTCTGGCAGGAACTCCCCTGCATCCTCCACCTCCCAACCATTTTCCTCTTCAAGAAACCTCTTTATAAGCAACTCATTCTCATAAGGCTCAACCGTACAGGTAGAGTATACCAGAACTCCTCCCTTTTTCAAGTACCGTGAAACATTTTTCAGGATTGCAAACTGGAGTTCAACGAGCCTTGGTATGTCCTCTTCTTTTATGTTCCATCTCAAATCAGGTCTTCTTCTCAGAACCCCAAGTCCACTGCAGGGGGCATCAATCAGAATCTTATCAAATTTTTTCCTGAATGCTATGTTCCTTCCATCTCCCAGGACAGGATATATCCCTGAAAGACCAAGCCTCTCTGCACCCTTAACCACCATGGAAAGCCCCTCTTTATCTGTATCAACCGCAACAACTTTTCCTCCCTTTTCCGCTATATGCGTTGTCTTCCCTCCCGGGGCGGAGCATACCTCAAGAATCCCATCCCCTGGTTCGGGCGAAAGTAGTTCAACAACAAAACTCGATGACTCATCCTGGACCGTGAATAACCCTTCCCGCATGAATTTTGTTTCCAGCGCCTTTCCTTCAACCCTCAAAGAATACGGAAGATACATTCCCTTTTCAACCTTTATTCCCGAGCGCCTTAAGAGTGAAACAAGTTCCTTCGGGGTTGTCTTTTTGAGATTTACCCTTATTGAAAGAGGGGGAGCCCCGTTTGATGCAATTAAAAATTTCTCTGCGTCCTCACCAAAGAGTTCAAAGGCTCTTGCAACAATCCATTCGGGCAAAGAATAGTAAACTGAAAGTCTCTCTATATCCTCCTCAGGATACTCAACCCTGTCCTCTATTCTTCTCAAAACAGCATTCACAAGCCCTGCAACTCCCTCGTGTCCGTATCTCTTTGCAAGTTTCACACATTCTGAAACTGCTGCATATCTCGGGGTTTTCATAAATAGAATGGAGTAAACCCCTATTCTCAGGATGTTCCTTATGTAGGGGGTTAAATCTGAAAGAGGGGTTTTGAGATAGTGGGAAAGGATGTAATCGAGCCTTTTTCTCCAGCGTGTTACCCCGTAGGTTAATTCCGTTGCAAGTGCCTTATCCTTCTTCTTTACACCGTACTTCTCAAATACTGCATGGAGGGCATTCTGCGCCCTCTTCCCTTTTTCTATTGCAACAAGAGCAAGCAGTGCTCCTGTTCTTCCCTTCACTCAATTCTCCAGTGGGTTCCCTCTTTTGTATCCTCAAGCACAACTCCCTTCTCTTTCAGTCTTTCCCTTATGAGGTCCGCAAGTTCCCATTCCTTCCTCTTCCTGAGTTCACTCCTCACATCAACAAGTATCTCAATAAACTCCTTCCCCTCAAGTTTCTTCCTCTCCAGTCTGAACCCCAGTATCTCCATAGCCCTTCTCACAGCCCCCCTCATTCTTGGCTCAAGTGAGGGTTCTGTATTCCCCTTCCTTATCATGTCAAACACAGCAGCAAGTGCCCTGGATGTATTGAAGTCGTCGTCCATCGCATGTTCAAACTCCGAAAGGTCTTCCTTCAGAGGTTCCTCCTCCTCTCCCCTCTCAAGGAAGTTCCTTATCCTCTCATATGAGGATTTTGCCTGCTCAAGCAGTTCCCCGGAGTAGTCTATGGGGCTCCGGTAGTGGGAGGATACAAGAAAGTATCTTATAACATCGGGTTCGTATTTCTGAAGCAGTTCCTTCACAGGAACAAAGTTCTTGAGGGACTTTGACATCTTGTCTCCTTTTATGTTCACCATCGCATTGTGGACCCAGTATCTTGCAAATGTCCTGCCTGTTGCTGCCTCTGACTGGGCTATTTCGTTCTCGTGATGCGGGAATATAAGGTCGTTCCCTCCTCCGTGTATGTCAAATGTCTCACCGAGATAGTGCATGGACATTGCAGAGCATTCTATGTGCCATCCAGGTCTTCCCTTACCCCAGGGGCTCTCCCAGTAAGGTTCTCCCTCCTTTGCACTTTTCCAGAGAGCAAAGTCAAGGGGGTCCTTTTTCTTGGGGTCAACCTCAACCCTTGCACCTGAGATAAGTTCGTCTATGTTCCTCCAGGAGAGTTTACCGTAATCCTTAAAGGCACGCACCCTGAAGTAAACATCCCCCCCAACCGCATATGCAAATCCCTTCTGTTCAAGTTTCTGTATGAGTTCTATTATCTCCTTTATATGCTGGGTTGCACGGGGAAAGAGGAGGGGTCTCTTTATGTTAAGTGCATCGGAAACCTCCATGTATTCCCTTTCAAACTCCTGGGTTATTACCCTGTAATCCCTTCCCTCCTCCCTTGATTTCTCTATCACCTTGTCGTCTATATCCGTGAAGTTCTGGATGTAGGTTACCTCGTATCCCTTGTACTCAAAGTACCTTCTCATAACATCGGCAAATATAAAAGCCCTCATGTGCCCAACATGGGGAGACTCCTGTAGGGTCATTCCGCAGAAGTATATTTTGACCTTCCCATCCTCCACAGGTTGAAATTCCTCTTTTTTTCTTGTGAGGGTGTTATAGATTACCATGGAACCCTCCATTCAACCTTCATGGAAAGCCCATCCCTTTCAGGGAGAAGATATATCCCGGAGGGTTTATTTTTCACAGGGAGGCTTGAGAGCAGGGCTGATATCATCCGGTTGAATATTGCAACAGCAATCATGTTTGCTGCATGCTGTATATTTTTTCTTTCAGAAAACCTTATCTCCCGGTACTCCGTCTGTTTTTCCTCATCCTCCCATTCCCACGTGCATTCATCGGGAAGGGAGTGCTCCTCCACATATATTTTCTGGGAATCCGGATTGTCGGGATAGTTGTATCTTGCCTCCTCCAGGATGTGCTCGTCGTATGCATCCCTTGATGGCCAGTCCTCCATTGCCAGAAGATAATCCTCACTCATTGCCTCCCTGTTTGCCCCGGCATACAGGCATGCAAATCCCTGTGCTGCATTGCGCCTCTGGTATGCATTCCACCGGAACCATGCCCATCCTGCCCACGTCAGACCCTCTGCAGCCATAAACGCATATCCCCTTTTCCTTCCGAGTTTAACATCACCAAGTCCGGGAAGCACAAGGGAATAAGCCGCAGCCTGAGCAGGAGATATGGTATTGGACACAAGCAGTGATGCGGATAAAAGAAATATCATCTTACCTCCCATCTTGCAATTCCAAAAACCTTTTTATCTTTTATGGTTTTTTCCCCATCCTGTATCTCTATATAGAGTATATAGACACCATTTGCAAGTGAGGAGACATCAATCGGAACATCGTTCACACCCGCATTCGTGGTTCCCTCTCCCTCAATGAGAATATCTCCTGCCATGCTGAAGACAATGTACCTGACGCTCCTAACTCCCTCCTCAAGGGTGTATCTCAAATTCACCCTGTTTCCCCTTCCCGGATTTGGATAGATGTAGAACTCCTCAAGGGATTGAAAGGTTGTTGTGGGAGTTACCGGAATATTGTAAACCATCCAGTGTTCCGGGGTTCCGTATGCCATGTTCCATCCTTCTTTTAAGGAAGAAAATACCCTCCATCCATACAGGTATCCATCCTCGGACCCCACAAATATCTCTGAGGTTGATGGGTCTCCATCGTAATCGCACACAAGGGGTGTTGAATAGGTCTTTCCTCCTGTCCCGAGGGGGAATCCGTATATTCTATCTCCATTCCCGTTGAATGCATACACTCCACCATCAGGAGATGTGAACAGGATGTCCACCCTCCCATCATCGTCAACATCGAAAAGAACGATTGATGACTGGATGTATTCCTGTGAATCTATCTCCACGGGAAAGTTATCAAGCACGCATCCATTGTGGTCCACTGCGTATATCTTATTCTTTGCAGCAAGGACAAGTTCGGGATAACCATCCCCGTTCACATCTCCCAGTGCAGGGGATGAGAAGAAGTTTGTATCAGGAATGGACCTCTCCCAGAGAATACTTCCGGGCTCTGATACACAGTAAACCAGTCCGTATCCGGTTATACACAGAATCTCTTTAAGCCCATCCCCGTTTATATCCCCCATCACCGGGGAGGATGTCGTGAATGCAAGAGATTCCTTTCCTTTCCTCCAGACCTTCCTTCCGTTCTCATCAAACCTCCACAGGGTTCCATCACCACTCAGAACATAAACCGCATGCTCATAAAGGAGGGGGGTTGACCAGATCATCTGTCCAAGCCATACGGGATACCCATCCTCCAGGACCAGGGAATCCTGAAATTCAAACAGGTAAACATGCTCATCGTTTGATGCTATGGCTATCTCCTTTTTCCCATCCACATCAACATCGTAAACGGCAGGGGAGCCTATAACAGAACCACCGAGTTTATATCGCGCAAGGCATACCCCGTTGGGAGAGAATACATAAACGTTCCCTCCCAGGTCCGCTGTTATTATCTCCTCCTCCCCATCCCCATTCACATCAGAGACAGCAGGAAGGGAGTAGGTTGAATCCTCAAGGGAAAAGAGACTCTCACCGTCAGCAAAGTAAATTCCAGGGAAGGTTCCCTGGAGGATTCTTCCGTCTTTGAGTTTAACCGGTGAGATAACATCCATGGGCAATCCGAGTTCCTTCGGGAATCCAGGCACACTTCTTTTAAACTTCACATCAAACGTCATGGACTTTCCAGGTGATGAGATATTTTCTATGCTTATGAAGGTAAATGCGTGGGTGTTGTCCTCGGTTGATGGGTCTGTATTTTCTGTGAATTCAGAAAGGTATCCTCCTCTGAAGAATACATCGTAGGGAGTTCCGTAGAAAGTTGCGTATATGTCTTCAACCCACCAGAAGTCCTTTTCAAAGTCCTGTATTCCATCCGCCTCTTCCATGTCAACCCCGTGAGGGAAACCTGCGTTTATCATGTTCAACGTATCGTATTCCTTTATCTTATTTTCATCTATGTGCCAGATTGCAAGTCCACCTGAGTTTATGTCCGGGGGGAGGGAGACATCCCAGTCGTTTACATCAACAAGAACATTGTCCTTCCATACCCTGAAACCATTTGAGTCAACCCTGGCGGTGCAGGGGTCTGCGTATCTCATCGTATCCGGATTCATGTATGTATATCTGTTTTCTATGAGAAAATACTCGTGTGAGTTTATCGGGATTTTGTAAACCCTGGGCTCTGAATCTGAACCAGCCCAGTGAATCACCAGTCCGGTTGTATCATGGTCTATAACGACCGGGGTATCAAACCCCACCTTCACCCTGTGCCATACAGAAACCCTTGGGGGAACAAGCCCGAGCATGTTCCAGTTTCCGGTTCCCATCAATGCCCATCCACCGCATCCCATTGTCTCCATGGATGTATCGTAAAGGTCAAGGAATCCGAGCTGGTGTCCGAATTCGTGACACAATCCTCCCTGCATGAAGGCAACGGTTCCATCCTCTTTGAATCCTGTCTCTGCATAGATTATTCCGTCTGTTATTGTATCGGTTCCATTGTTTGCCAGGATTGGCTCACCGAAGAAAAGCTGGGCATCTCCCACATATACCGCAGGGATATCGTATTCACCAACCCAGGGATTACTCTGCCACATTGCCCCCGCATGGAATATGATGTATGCATCGTAATCGGAGAAATCTATATCAATCGGGTCCCTGTCTGCTGCGGCTATTGCATCTTTTAAGAGAGAAAACAGTCCAAAAATCCAGTTGTCCGGGTCCCCGTAGTAGAGCATGGTATGGGGTAAAACATATCCCGTATCCGGGGTTTCAGGAACCATCTTCCATTTTATGTAGAGTTTGCCGTGGGAAACATCCAGGTAGTAGTTTCTCAGTGCTTCAAGGAGGCGGTGGAAGTAAATGGAGTCATGGGGCGGGTCGTAGTAGAGGTTTCTCTGGATGATGGTATCGTAGGCTGTGCTGTCCTCGTTTGCCACCACTACAGTTTCGCACGGGCATCCTGTGGGTTCAAGTTTGAATCTTCCGTTTCCTGTTGTGAGGGATGAAGTATCTTCCTGAAATTCAACCCTTATCACAAGAACCTTTATCGTATCCGGTCCCTTTGTCCTGGTTATTTTCTCAAGGAGATTTCTGGATGGATTTCTTATGAATTTTCTGTATTCAGGATGCAGGGAAAATACTTTTTCCCATGCACGCTTTGCCTCCACTCCCCTTTTTACTCCCTCCTCCCTCAGGGATAAAAAAGAAAAAAGGAGCCATATCATCTACATCTCCTTTCTATTCATGGCGGAGGGAGAGGGATTCGAACCCCCGGACCCTTGCGGGTCACACGATTTCGAGTCGTGCGCCTTCGTCCACTCGGCCATCCCTCCGCCTTTTGAAGAATTCTTTCATAAGTTTTGCCGCCTCTTCTTTAAGAACACCCTTTTCAACCTCAAACGAATGGTTCCACTTCCCTTCCCTTATATCCATTACAGAACCAAGTGCACCGAACTTGGGGTCATCTGCACCGTAAACAATTTTGTCTATCCTTGCAAGGATGGATGCCCCTGCACACATGAGGCAGGGCTCAAGGGTAACATAAAGTGTTGCACCCTTCAGTCTCCAGTTTCCAAGTTTATTCGCTGCTGCTGAGAGTGCAATTATTTCTGCATGGGCGGTTGGGTCTTTCAATGCCTCTGTTCTGTTATGCCCCCTTCCTATAATCTCCCCATCCTTCACCACCACCGCCCCGACAGGAACCTCCCCCTCCTCAAATGCCTTCCTTGCCTCCTTCAGTGCCTCTATCATCCACCTTTCTTTTTCATTCATTGTCTTTTTATTAAAATGGTGCGCCACGAGGGCTTCGAACCCCCGACCCGCGGATTAAGAATCCGCTGCTCTACCGGGCTGAGCTAGTGGCGCACTCAACGCGCCTGGAGGGACTCGAACCCCCAACCCACGGATTCGTAGTCCGTTGCTCTATCCGATTGAGCCACAGGCGCTCACCTTTAATATAGTAAAATTTGAAATTTAGTCAAGAGGTTTATCTCACAATAAGAACCTTTCTTATTGCCTCGTCCTTCTCCGTCTTCAGCCTGATGTAGTAGAATCCAGGTGGAAGTTCTCCACCGTAACTCACACCATACACGCCCCTGTCCTTCTCACCGTTCTCAAACACATGCACCCTTCTTCCTGAAATATCGTAAAGAGCAAGATACACATGGGTCCTCTCAGGTATCCCGTATCTAAAAGAGAACTCACAGGAGGCAGGATTTGGAACGGGTGAGGAAAGGAAGAAACAGACCTTTTCCAGTGCATCCTGAGGAGAAGAAACCTCAACCACAAAAGGTATCACAGAGGTCTCCTTTGAAGGGTCGTTTGTATAGAAAACCCCCCGTGCATAGAGAGTCGTATCAGAAGTAATGGAACTCCCATCCACGAGAACCTGAACCGCAACACTGTCCTGTGGAGGAACCGTATCCTGAGCAGGAGCAAAAGAAAGCCAGGGTATATCTGCTTTAACTCCCGTCACCATCACATCATCAACATACCAGCCCTCAAAATCATTGTAGTTCGCATCAGGAACATCAAAGGAGAACCGGATGTTGACATAGTGCCCACAGTAAGGACTTATATCAAGGGATACATTCCTCCATAAACCACCTGTCCCATCACTCTGATAAAGTGTATCCCAGGTGTTCCCGTAATCGGTGGAAATGAGAACAACACCATGCTCATAAGGGCTGCCCTCACACTCAAGAAAGTGAGAGAAGGAAAGGGTGGCAGAGGAATATGAGAGAAGGTCTATAAGAGGAGAAGTCAGAGCACCCCTGTTCGCATCCCCGGTATCATAATTCCACACTCCCTCAATACCATAATACCAGGACATCGTATCACTTGAATACCTGTGAGATGTGAGATGCCAGAGACCGTAACTTCCCCAGTCATTCTCCCCGGACTCCATATCATCATAGAAAACCGTATCCACAGCCTTGGTGGAAATACCCTCGTTCAGGGTGTAAATGAGAGGATAATCCCCAACATTCTTCACCCAAAGGGTCCCTGTTTTTACCTCACCAGGAGAGATGGAGAGACGAAAACTATCCGGCAAAACGGCAGCAGGGGCAGCCACATGAACCCCCACAGGAAGGTACACTGCGGATGTACCCGGAACATTATGTAAGAAAGCCCCATAGGCTTTATATGTCCCGCCAGGGAGCCCAGATGTGTTCACAACCACAGGAAGAACAAGAGTATATCCTGGAGGAACAACAACGTAAGAAAACGGAAAGGAAAGCCAGGCAGGACGTCCCATCGTTGCCCACACTATCGCATTTCTTATTATCTGTCTATTATTCTCATACTCATTCTCCAGCCAGGAGTAGATGGATTGTCCAAATATCACCGCCCTTCCGGTATCTTCCTTTGCAACCGCAAAGATATTCCCGAGTGTATCTTTCACAAGCCAGGTTCCATCACTTATGGTATAAGCATCACCCGACCACGAGGATACCGAATATATGGTATCCAGGTCCCTTGAAATAAAATGGTCTGGGTTTGTCATTCCTCCATCTATGGAGGCATCAAAAACACCGGATATACCGAAGATGGGAAAGAGATAGTCCTGAACGGCAGGAGCCACCTCGTCCAGATCATCCATTCCCATAACAACTCCCTTTCCCTGCCTCCAGAACTTCACAAGTGCCTCTGCCTCGGTGGCTGTGATACTTGCATCGTCATTATCAACCACAACACCATCGTATCCCTCAAGGTCCTCAAAAGTCCACCCGTTTCCTATGAAGTCAAATTTAAAATACCTGGAAAGGGAATCGTCGTCTCTGAGCAGAGGATATGAGTATGCGGGATTCCATCCCTCGCCCACCACTGCTATGGAGAGTTTACCGGTATGTAAAGCCCTGAATATATCAAATCTGAGGGTGTCGGTTCCGTTGTTGGTGATGCTTATATACTGGGTGTCATTCCTTCCAGGATACATCAGGAAATACAGACTATCCGGAGCAAGGGATATTTCGGGTCTCTTCAGGTATATATCAAGACTCAGAGTCTCTCCCTCTGTAACCTCCACGCTTTCCCTGGCAGTAAAATAGTGTGGGTGTGTACATATAACCTCCGTATTACCCACCGCAATGTACATCAAATATGCTCCTGAGGCATCGGTGGTATCCGGGAAAGAAACATCACTCATTACGACCGCACCCGATACAGGAGCTCCGGTCTTTGCATCGTAAACATGCCCCTTAATAAAACCTGCAGGAACATCCCTCACATAAACCGAATCAACATAGGCTGCGTCCCAACTTTCAGTCCCATCCATGCATGCACGAAATCTCACCCCCAGACCTTTTATGGGATTATAGATTCCAAGATTCACTTTTTTCTTTATCCATCCGGGATCATATCCCGTGAGAGAATCTATGGTATGCCATTCCCCATCGTAAACCTCAAGCCATACCCATTCTCCCTCACTCCCATACAGGCTCCATGTCCTCCAGTAAAACGAAAGAACAGGTATCCCTGTAACCCCGGAAAGATCAAGATAAACATCCGCACAGGAAGTGGAGTATGGCCCCCATGCAGAACATGTGAGAACCATCACTGAATCACCCTCAAGTGCCCCACCGGTCCCATAAGAACCCGTGCTGGTCCGAACAACCCCATTGTAAGTCGTGGTTATCACCCAGTTACCAAGACCCCCCTCAAACCCATCATAAAAAGGAAGAGAAAGTGTATCCTGTGAAAGAAGCAACAAAATCAACATGATATCCTCCTTTATTTTACAACCGCAACCTTTATTACCTTCACCTTATGCTCCTCAGGAACATCAAACCTCACAAAGTAAATCCCGGAAGGAACATTCTCAAGATTCCAGGATACCCGGTAATATCCAGGCTTCCTTCTTCCATCCACAAGCGATACAACCCTTCTCCCGGCAACATCATACACATTGAGAATAACCCTCCTCTCCTTCGGAACACCATACTCAAACCTGAAAACATCGGAAGACATAACGGGGTCAAGCAGTGAGATGAAAAACCTGCCAGGAACCTTGGAACCAATCCCTTGCGAAACAGTTGAAACAGTAACATACGCAAACCTCACAGGCTCATTTATATCATTACTCTTCACCACCAGAGCAGCCCTGTAAACCGTATCAGGAACCATGTAAGAACCATCAACAGTAACAATGACCGCAACACTCTCACCCTCCATTGCCTTTCCGGATGAAGGAGATGCACTCAACCAGTCAGCCTCAAAGGGTGAACCGGCAATCAGGATATCATCTATGTACCAGCCCTCAAAATCATTGTTATTACTATCCTGAGTATCAAATAAAAACTTCAACCTGAAGTTACCAGTGCCAACCCAGTCATCCAGGTCCACAATCTCCTGAAGCCACTGACCACCTGTTGAATTCTTTTCCCATATAACCTCCCATGAACCCCCACCATCCCTGCTCGCCATCAATACACCATGCTCATATGGAGCACCTTCAGCATCCAGGAAATGCCAGAAGGAAAGAACAGCATCCTCATATGTAGAAAGGTCTATCCTTGGAGTAACCAGAGCACCCCTGTTCGCATCCCCGGTATTGTAGTTCCATACATCCTCTATCCCATAATACCAGGAACTTGAATCACTTATAAACCTGTGTGATGTCCTGTGCCAGAGACCATAATACTCCCAGCCGTCTGCATCGGACTCAACATCATCATAAAATATCGTGTCAGGAAGCAATTTTGAAAAAACATAGGGTCCCTCATCCACCGTGAACACAAGTTCCCCTTCCCCTGCATTCTTCACCCACAGAGTCTCCTGATAGAGGGTATTCACAGGAATGCTTATCCTGAATGAATCAGCGCTCAAAGATATCCGGGGAATCCTGACATAAAGATAAACAGGCACATCAACAGGAGAGGTATCAGGAGCATTTGAGGTAAACCTGAGAATGGCGGTGCAGAGAGTCTCGGATGGGAAGTCTCTTGCAGAAAAGGTGAGTTCAACAGGAACACTATCACCAGGAGGAACCCTGCCCTCCCTGGTATCCTCATCCATCCAAGTAACTCCCCACCTTTTTATGCCCACCACAACATCGTCTATGAACCAGCCTGTACCGCCTCCCCAACCACCACTTGCGAGTCTGAATCTTATATAAACCGTATCCCCGATGTAAGGAGAGAGGTCAAGAACAGCCTCCTTCCATCCATAACTCTCTGCAGTAACACCACTTCTGAGTTGATACCCGTTAACCCCATCCCTTGATATTTCAACATATCCGAAATCATACCCATAGTACAGGCTATACCATTCCCAGAAGGAGAGATAGGCGGAGGTTGCATACTCGGGTATGTAAATGGGAGGAGTAATAAGGGCATTATCCAGATTCTGAGGATAGTCACCTGTGGATGTATCTCCGCAATACCAAGAAAAAACAGGACTGTGATACCAGGGAGAAACAGCGGGATGTGTATCCACTCGCATCCAGTAATTCCCGATGCCACTGTAATCAACAGTTACCCAGCCATCTTCTCCCCCCTCCATATCATCAAAGAAAAGTGTCTCACCCCACGCTGCCGAAGGAGAAACAGCGGTATCCATCTCCTCCAGTGAGAAAAACAGGGTATCAACCCCGGTATTCCTCACCCACAGTGTTTCAACACCACTCCAGAAAGGAGCCACATACCCCACAACAGTATCAGGATTAAAAGAAATCACCGGAGGAGAAACCGTGGAAACCCTGCCAGCATTCTCAATCACACCCACCTCACTGTCAGCATCCACAGCGTAAATGTTTACATAGTAAACCCCGGAAGTGGATGGAGTCCGCCAGGAACCACCATACACGCCATCTCCCGCACCTCCATCCCCATGAAGCCCATCATCGTAAAGAAAAGCAGTATCCACGACACCACCAGAAGGAACTCTTATCTCAGCAAAAACATCTATCAGAGACTCAGGAGAAAATGCCCTTACAGTTATAAAGACACTGTCACCGGGAGAAAGAGAAACAGGAGTTACATTCGCATCCTTCACAAGAGGAACAGGAACAAGATACCTGAGAACCCTCCTCATAACCTCTATCCTCATTGGAAGCGTATCTATCGCCTCAAAACCAAAAGAGAAATAAACAAGCCTGTAAGTCCCCTCATACCTTATACCACCAAACATGCGTTGAGGGTCATCGTATTTGAACACAGGAACAGAACCATTAAGTGTATCTATTACACTCGGATACCACTGATTATTCGCGCCATCCCCTCCCTTTATTGAGAAAGAAAGCCCATCGCCAATGGGGTCTCCGGGCATTCCGGTGATGTCATAGAAATTCGCATCATCACTCAGATACAAAGCATGAAGATAGTCAAGATAAAAGTCCACACCGAGTCCACATTCCACAAGGTCAAATCCTATGTCCTGTCCGGTTATAAACAGATTGCCTCCTCTATTCAGGTATTTACTCAGTACCCACTGTTCTGGGGAGGTTATGGTATAGTTACTATTCCCCCCTGTCATCCATATAATAACAGGATACTGGAAGATAAGGGCGGTGTCATCACCCGAGGAATTCACATCGTACGCAACTCCAAGGCTATCAAGGGTAGCGGTGAAATAGGAAAGATAGATGTCATCCTTTGCTATGATGAGAACCCGGTTAAGCGTCCATTCTGGAGAATTAGACTTCTCATCACCAGAGGCAACGATGGGCAAACTTTCCTTTTCTCCTTTTATACTGGTTCCCTCCATCTGGTTTACAGCATGAAGAGAACCAGAATGGAATGCTATGAGGGATAGAAATAAAAAAGATATCATAGCACACCTCCTCTTTTGAAAGACTGTAACAGAAGAAATCCATCTGTGTCAAGACCCGATCCTCCTCAATTATCTCTCATGGTTCTTTATTACCTCTATATCCTCTCTTGCGCTCATGGCGTCGCAGAGGGAACATTCTATGGACTTTTTCAGGTGGTAAAAGTTCCAGAAACCGCTCCCATTGTGATCTGCAAAAGATTCCCTATTTCTTCTTATCTGAGGGAGACGCATATCCATTAATTGCCTCAAGCCCTATTACAGCCTCCATCCGGGGTATTCCACGAATTATCCGGGTTTTTCGGGTATCAACCCTTGAAAATCATTCCCACCCCTATAAACTTTTCCCATGAAACTATCGGTTATATGGAGATACGAGTATCCATCGCGATATGCATTCGTTGCACTCTCCGCATACATGGAACAGGAACTGGGAGAGGATATTGATGTTTTCTATGCATCGGCGGATGAACTCCCTTCCCTCATCTCTTCCATCCCGGGTTTGAAACTCATTGGCTTCTCATTCTATTCCCATGAAAAAGAAAAAATAAAAAAAGAGGTTGAAAGAATAAAGAAAACAGAAAATATCATTCTCATCGCAGGAGGACCCCATCCCTCAGGAGACCCATACGGGACACTCAGGATGGGATTTGATTATGTGTTCTTTGGGGAGGGGGAGGTATCTTTTGTTTCCTTTCTCCGCAGAATAATGAAAGGTGAAAGACCCGGGGAGAAAATAATAAAGGGAGAAAAAATCGGGCTTGACTTTTTTCCATTTCCAAGGAAAAAGAGAAGATTCTCACCCATTGAAATAACACGCGGATGCCCATCAGGATGTTTCTTCTGCCAGACATCGTATCTTTTTGGAAAGAAATTCCGACACAGACCGGTTGAGGTAGTGAAGGAGGCAGTGAAATTTGCACTTGATGCGGGCTTGAAAGACATGAGATTCATATCCCCGAATTCGTTTGCGTATGGGTCAGAAGGTAAAACCCCAAAACCCGATGCAATTTACAGCCTTCTTTCTTCAATCCATGAACTTGTTCACGCAAGAGGAAGAATATTCTTCGGTTCCTTTCCATCAGAGGTGGGTCCTGAATGGGTAACCCCTGAACTTGTCTCCATGGTAAAAAAATTCTGCTCAAACGACAACTTAGTAATAGGTGCACAGAGCGGGAGTGAAAGGATACTCAAAGCAATACACAGAAGCCATGGGGTTCAGGAAATCTACCGGGCTGCTGAGTGTGTCCTCTCACAGGGACTCAGGGCTTATGTTGATATAATATTCGGTCTTCCTGGAGAGACCGAAGAGGATATGTATGAGACATTCAAACTCATGGAAAATTTAATTAAAATGGGTGCAAGAATCCATGCCCATTACTTCATGCCCCTTCCCGGTACCCCATTCGCCCGGAAAAAACCGGTTCCCTTACCACCATCCCTTTTAAAGGACATAAGAAGGCTTGTCTCAAAAGGAAAAGTCTTTGGGGATTGGGAAAAACAGATGCATTACTCTCTTTAAGATATCTCTCCTGCGCGGTGGAGGGCAATCTTTACAAGGGGTGGTCCCAGGAGTTCATAGATTACGGTTGTTACTATTATTGTGCTCAGGATAAGGTCACCTCCCTGAGGGAGGGATATTTTTGCAAT
>JAPDKE010000042.1 GCA_029258725.1 bacterium
CCGGATATGACCGTTCTTGAGGCGAGCAATATCCTGAAGAGCAACAGAATAGACGCCCTGCCCGTTATGAAGGATGGACTCCTGGTCGGAATAGTGGCGACCCTTGATATAGCGCAGGTTCCCCCGCCGAAGAGGGGGGAGGTAAAGGTTGAGGATATTATGACAAGAAATCTCATAGTCGCCTACCCCGATGAGAGCCTCTTTGAAGCCCTGAGCAAGATGACAAGACACGATGTGAGCCACCTCCCCGTCGTATCAAGGGAAAACCCCAGAGAGCTCCTCGGAATCCTCACCCCATCGGATATCTCAAGGCTTTACAGCCTTGAGATCCATATGATGGAAGAAAAATAAGGTCTTGACAAAAAACTCCCTCCCCGCCATAATATAAAACGGTTTAAAACCCCGACCGGTGAAAAGGGCAAACCACGGGAAACCGTGGGGCGCAAAGCCACGGGTCTAAAGCCCCTCCGGGGCTATTGACGGCCGGGCTGCCACCGGGGAAAAGCCTCTCGGGGGAGCTCGGGAGGCTTTTTTGTTTTTAAGGGGGGGAGAAGATGGAGGTGAAGGAGGCGATAAGGGATTGTCCTGCGATCCTCTTCCTCCTTGACGGGGAAGGGAGGATAGAAGCCCTCAGCAAAGGTTTTAAGGACTACTTTGAGCTCAGCGAGGAGAAGGTGGGGAGGAGGATGGATCTTATTCTCGGGGAGGATGTGGCGCCGGGAGTCCTTGATGAAGCCCTCAGGGGAAAGCCCATAAGATTCTCGGGGAGGATAGAGATAAACGGGAAGGAGAAGTTTGTTGAGATCCTCCTCTCCCCCATAATTGTCGGCGGGGAGGTAAAGGGGATTCTGGGAGTGGGAAGGGACAGGGGGGAAGAGAGAAGAATATCCTTTGAGCTAAGAAAACTTGAGGAGTCGGGAAGACTTTATAAGCTAATATTTGATAACGCGGGAGATACGATAATCCTCTACGACCTCACGGGCAAAATTCTCCTCGCAAATAAAAGGGCGACCGAGCTCTGGGGATATTCCCTTGATGAGCTTATAGGTTTTGATGCGAGAAAGCTTATAGCCCCCGAATATAAGGAGGAGTCAAAAAGGCTCGCCCTAAAGCTCCTTGAGGAGAAAAAGCCCCAGAGGGTTGAGCTCCTTGAAGTCAGGAAGGATGGGAGGAGGATATGGGTTGAGGGCGTGAGGGTTCCCTTCGCGGACGAGGACGGGAATATGATAGGCATCCTGAGCATGGTGAGGGATATAACGGAGAAGAAGGAGCTTTACGAGAAGCTTGAGGAATCGGAGAGCCTTATGAGGAGCGTCCTTGAGAATGCGGGGGAGCCCGTCCTCGTCTGGGAGCTCGGAGATAAGATGGGGAAGGGGAAGACAATCTTCTGGAATAAGAAAGCGGAGGAGGTCTTCGGATGGAAAAGGGATGAGATACTCGGAAAATCGCCCATCGTCCTCGTTCCGGATGACAAAATAGAGGAGGCGAGGGAGCTCCACAGGGTATTCCTTGAGAAGGGCTTTATAAGGAACTACGAGACCGAAAGGGTAACGAAGGACGGAAGGAGAATACCGGTTGAACTCACAAGGGCTCTTATAAGAAGGGAGGGGAAACCGCCCCTCGTCATATCCATAGTGAGGGATATATCGGAGAGGAAGAGGCTTGAGATGGAGAAGGAGGAAGCCCACAGGAAGGCTCTCAGGGCTGAGAGGCTTGCGGCTATAGGAGAGCTTGCGAGCACCATAGCCCACGACCTCCGTCAGCCCCTTTCCGTTATCTCAAACGCCCTCTACTACCTCAACATGAAAATAAAGACGGAGGATGTGACTCTTCCTTCTGCCTTTTACCCTCCTCTTGTTGGGAGAGAAAAAGAAATTGAAACAGTTCTTTCGCTTATGGAAAAAGGAAAAACCATCGTGATAGAGGGAGAAAGGGGACTTGGAAAGACAAGGTTGCTTGAAGAAATAAAAATACGGGCGTATATAAAAGGATTTTCGTACATATTCCTGGATGACGTTGATGTAAAATACGTTCATCCAGAGAATTTTCTTTCCTCAAAAAGGAGGATTCTTGCAACATCAAGCATCCATCTGGAGGGAGATTTTGAAATTATTAAACTCAAAAGGCTTAAAAAAAGGCATGTAAGGGAACTTATAAAAAGGGCACTTGGTGAACCTGAAAGGGAACTTCTGGATTTCATTTTCTCCCTTTCAGGAGGACTGCCACTCTCAATCGTTGAAACCATAAGGATTCTTCTTTCATCCGGATACATTGAAAAGCACAGAAGAAAATTGAAATTAAAGGAAAAAATAGAACTCAAATCCCTTGAAAACCTTTTTGAAAAAAGGCTTAACACACTCACTCCTGAGGAAAGAAAGTTTTTAAGAGTTGCATCCATTTTTGAAAAAGAGATTCCTCTTGGGATAATGGAAAAATTGGGAATTAAAAATGCGTTTTTCCTTGCAACATCTCTTCTTTTAAAGGGATTTCTCTATCCTGAAGAGGGAAAATGGAGATTGAGAAGCAGGTTATTGAGAGAGTATCTTCTCCGGTCTATTCCTCCTGAGGAAAGAAGAAAACTTCATAAAAAGATTGTGAAAATTGCGGAAAATTCTCCCGCCTCCTTCCTTGCATATCATGTAAGAGAAGGGGGTTTCCCTCCGGAGAAGGTAAGATACATCTCCATGAAGGCAGCATGCGAGGCAATGAGGAAAAGAAATTATGCAGAGGCAGTGTCGTATCTTGTGCATGTGAGAGACGTACTGGATGACGGAGGAAAAATTTTGCTGTGTATGTGTTATAATAAATGCCTCATGTACAAAGAAACTCTTGATATCATAAAAAATATTACTGCACCTACAATTCCTTATATTCACTTTCTTTACGGGCTATCTTTATTACGAACAGGAAATCAGAAAGGTGAAGAAATTCTGAAAAAAATGGCTTTGAGAGAAAGAAAAAAACTAAAATATCGCGCCAGTGGAGAATTGCTGAGATATTACATACACAAAAAAGATATGGAAAAAGGGAAAGAGATAATAAAAAAGCATGGTTTACCTGATAATGCTTCCATAAATTACGTTTATTTCCGGATGCTGTTTGAATTCTATCAGAAAAACTACGATGAGATTCTCAAATTTGAAAGAAAAATGATAAAATATATGCCATTATCCGCTGAAAAAGGAGGATTTTACGGGATACTGGGAATGGTATATCACATGAAACGAAAATATAATAAAGCAGAGGAGTATTACCGGAAAGCGATTGAGACCTATCGAAAAGTGGGAGAGGAAAAGGAGGAAGGAAAGATTCTATATCATTTGGGGATGATGTGTATAGAAAAAGGAGAATTAGAAAAGGCGGAAACCCTGCTCCGGGAGGCCCAGAAAATATTTATTTCATGGGAACAGAAGTCCCACGAAGACCATGTATTATATTGCCTGGGTGAACTCTATTTCATGAAAGGAAAATTCTCAAAGGCAGAAGAAATACTGAATGGAGTAAAAAATCCAAAAAAGAAACTTATTCTCGATTTCATAAAAATTTTCAAAGGAGAAACTTTCTCTCCGGTTCCAGAACTTCTTCCCTTTTATCATTACTTCCATGGAAAAAGGAAAAAGGCAGCGGATGAATACGAAAAAGTAAAAAATAAACTTCCTTCCTATCTTAAAGTCCTTTACTCCGCTCTGTTTGAGGAAAGAAGAAAAGAAGAGATGGCATCTATTCCTCTCTATTATCAGGTATTAATCCAGAGGGAACTTGGGAAAATAAAAAAAGATATCTCGTTAATAGAGAAGTCCATGGAAATCGCAGATAGATGTGGAATGGAGTTTGAGAAAGGACTCTCCATGTTCTATCTGGCAGATATGATAAAAGAAGAAAATCCCCAGGAGGCAACAAAACTCCTCAAACAGTGTGAACCCCTTCTTTCACCCTCTCCGTTTTTCCTCCAAAAGACAAAAGAAACCCTCGCAGACCTTGCCCCGGTTCTTGCAAGAAGAAAGGGGAAAATTTATCTCGACTCCATCCAGAAGATAACTTCTCTTCTCAATGTTCTCACCTCTGAAAAGAGAATAGAAGACATGCTCAGAAAACTCTGTGAACTCATGGGGGCGGAGAGGGGAGCAATTCTCTTACGGGAAAAGAAAGATGGAAGACCATTTATAGCAGCAGGATACAGAATAGATACAACAACACTTGAAGAGGCAAGGTTTGTTTCAAAGAGAATTCTTAGGAAGGGAAGCCAGGGAGAACTTCTCATTGTAACAAATGCACTTGAAGACCCAAGGTTCAAGGATTCGCCGAGTGTGAGGAAGAACCAGATAAAATCCATCCTGTGTGCTCCCATTGTAACCACGGGAGACCCGTTCGGTGCGGTGTATCTTGACAGCACACTTAAGGAAGGAATATTCAGCCCTGAAGAAAAGGATTTCCTCCTCGCCATTGGAAGACTTATAGGATTTCTTATAGAAAAAGGGGATATGTGGGACAGGATTGTGAAGGAGAATGAGTATCTCAAAAAATTACTTGAGCCCCCTGGCTCTTTCCATGGAATTGTTGGAAAATCAAAACCCATGCAGCGTCTTTATTCTCTTATAAAAAAGGTGGCGATGTCGGAGGCACCCGTCCTCCTTATAGGAGAAACAGGAACAGGAAAAGAACTGGTAGCAAAGGTGATTCATGAACTGAGCGGCAGAAGAGAAAAACCATTCATACCCATAGACTGCGGAGCAATCCCGGAAACCCTGCTTGAGGCAGAACTCTTTGGATATACAAAGGGGGCATTTACGGGAGCAATGAAAGAAAAACCCGGATTGATTGAAGAAGCAGATGGAGGAACTGTATTCCTGGATGAAATAGGAGACGCACCCCCATCCATCCAGGTAAAACTTCTTCGTGTGGTGGATACCGGTATTTTGAGAAGACTGGGGGAAACCTCCCCCCGCGTGGTAGATGTAAGGTTTATTTCTGCCACCAATAAAGACCTGGAACAGCTTGTAAAAGAAGGAAAATTCAGAAAAGACCTTTATTTCCGTCTCAATGCCTTTACAATAAGAATTCCTCCTCTAAAGGAAAGGGAAAACGATGCAATTTACATTGCAAACCATTTCCTGAAGATATTGAATCAGAGACATAAAAAGAAAATCAGGGGATTCTCACCGGGTGCCGTTGAACTCATACTTTCCTATTCCTGGCCCGGGAATGTAAGGGAACTCAAAAGTGCTGTGGAGATGGCATATACCCTTGCTCCTGAAAATGGATACATAACCCCGGAACACCTCCCCGCAAAAGTGAGAGTTAGCGAAGTCATGAAGGAAGGAGCAAAGATGAGTAAGAAAAAGTTTCTCTATGAACTTGCAATGGAGGCACTGAGAAAAACTCACGGAAACAAAAGCGAAGCAGCAAAACTTCTGGGAATATCAAGAAGGCACCTCTACCGTATTCTTGCCTTTGGCAAAGATCTGGACAAATAGGACACATTTCTTTACCATGTGACAATAATTTAATAGAATGTCACATATAAAGGGGACATTTTTGTCCCTTTTTTTATTTTTATTCTTGAATATCAAGAACTTATTTCTGGCACGGGAATTGTAAAAATCCCTAAAAAAGGAGGTGGAAATGTTGAGAATTATAGGTATTGTCTTTTTCCTTCTTTCAATCTTTGGAAATGTAGTGGCAAAGAGTGTCATCCATGATAATGCAACAAAGGCGGTTGCAGTGGCAGAAGACCCTGATGATTTTCTTCCTCCGGATATTCCAGGAGCATAATGAAATACGGTTATTCCTACTACTTCGACATCTTTCACATCTGGGAAATAAGAATGATTGATGGAGAAAGGCTGGAAGGAGAGATAGTGCACAACAAGGATGGACTGGTTATTATAAGGGTTGACCCCTACGGACCAAACGAAAGATACATCGCAGTTCCTTCTCTCATGGTCGCCTTCCTCATGCACGGCAGATGGGACGGTCTGCTTTTCTGACCATTATCTCCCACCTCCACCACCCACCCCTGGAAGGGGTGGGTTTTTTATTTCAACAAAATAAATTTCATCCTTTCTCTTATTCCCTTTCCATACACATGGATAAAGTAGACTCCCGGAGACAGTCCAGCACTTTCTATCACAAACTGTTTTTTTCCAGGCACTCCTTCATAAATCCTTCTCACTCTTCTTCCTGATACATCATAAAGGTCTATCTTCACAGGTATGGTATAATTTACCTCAAACGCAATCCTCTTCCCCAAAAGACACCTCTCCTTCCTTTCTTCTCTCACTCCTGTAGAGAGAAGCGCATCCAGAATTTTTCTTCCAGCAACCTCCGCAACATCCCGTTGCATCCAGGATAAAGGAAATCCAAGAATACATACCCCCGGTTTTTCAAGCCGGAGGATGCCACAGGGTTCTCCCTCGGGAAAAGAATCTTCCTTGGTGTCACATGTATAGATAACCCTCACAGTTGAGTCGGATGAGTAAAATAAGGTAGCCCATAAAATAGCCTCGGCAAAAGAAGTATCAACAGAAAGAGACGGGAACTCACCATTCCCATTCACTCCAATCAGGGACACAGAAAAGTATGTGGAATAATATCCCTTTATAACAGAATCCACAAACTCAGGGCCGTAAATCACTGAGATCCCACTTATCATCATTTTTCCCCCTGCACGCAGATAGTCAATAATATCATCTTCCTTCTCCCTTATATAGAAAGTGGGAGAAGCATCGTCCTGAATCAGGATGAGTTTGTATTGCACAAGTTGAGTTAACGGAGGAGGGTTATCTTCAGAAGAGTTATCCCAGTATGTCCAGTCGTACGGAGAGAGAAGGGAAAAGTAAAAAGAATCCACAGAGGCATCATCCACCACTTCTGGTGGACCGGAACAATCCACCAGAAGAATTTCCCTATCCATTGAAACTGCAAGACCGGTGAGAGTACAGGATGGACTGCTTAACAATCCATTGTAAAGAGCCTGAATGAAGTAATCATATCTTACTCCCGGAACCACGTCTTCATCCACTATCTGATAAGTATTCACCAGAGTATCAATCACTGTCCACAGACTCTCACTCTCTCCCTTTTTCCACACCAGATATTTTTCACTCTCCCAGTATCCTTCCCAGGAAATGCATATTCTACGGTAATCCCCCCACGATACGTACCTGAGCAACGGCTTGTATGGAATGCCGCATATTACCATTATTTCCCGGCTATATCCACTTTCAAGCTCGGTGGTATCAATCGAAGTAACAACATAATAAACAGTATCACCTGGATGTATATCCACCGAATCCACAAATATATTTCTATCAATGGGAGAAGGATTCAGCCGGGTATAAGGACCTCCACTTGTTCCGGAGCGGTAAACGTTATAGGCATAGGAAGGTGAAGGAGAATTCCAGAGGAGAATGTTCCGGTCGGGTTTCCTTTTCACCTCAATATGGCAAGGAGGGGTGGGAGGGAAATATGGAGGCACCGATAGATCAGGAACACCATCTCCGTTTATAAAGGCAGTTTCACCTCCTATCACCACAAAATCTCCCTTGTATCCGTCACCATCTGTGTCCACTCCAGGAATATCATAAAAGTATGCCATTTTCCAGGAAGTATTAACAAGAGAATCAAAGGAATAATCATTGAGATTATAAGATCTGTGAAAATCATATCCTCCAAAAAGAGCAAAAGCAATCCTTATGCTCTCTCCAGGTGCAAGATAGAATGGACCAGTGGAAAGTAGAAAACGGGTATCGTTTATAGAATCAACACCAGTGGGCCAGGAATATCTCGGATCCGCATTTACGCCTCTGGGACCTATCTGATCCGGGTCAAGAGAGCGATTGGAAAGAAGTATATACTTTGCGCTGTCGGGAAAAACATAGTAAGCATCGGATGGTGTGTGGTTCACATCTTCTGGATTTGCAGGATCGGAAGGACCCCAATCAAGAGAGGGATCGGGGTCCGAGAGCCACCAGTTATAGGAAACACAGGGAATTTCTGGACCAAGAAGCCTGCACCCTATACACTCTGGTTGATCGGATGGACCTCCACTGTATGCATCATTGTACCCGTCCGCATCCGCAATCCAGGCTGTCAGAATATAATCTTTCACCGAACGGTACTTCGGCAAGCCACTCACATTTATTCCGGTGTATCCACTTCCATTCCATGTATAAAGAATTGTTTCGGAAGGCCACAGGGTATCTATGGGGTCTCTCCATATACAGAGTCCTGTAATATCGTCCTGTGCACCAAACCATGCACTCCAGGGATCAGAAATCACAGGATGACAGTCCCCATCCACATAGAGTCCAACATGCACACTGTCGAGATAATAGTTTCCCACGTTTTTTATAACATAATCAATAATCACACCTGCCTTCACAGCCCCATGTGCCCATGCGTAACTTCTTTCATGGACCTGAAGCCCCATGGGAAAGTATTCGGGTGCTGTACCCCCGCATGTATCCCAGTATATACAATAAAGGTCGTGGTCCGATACTGCTTCATCTCCCGTAAATTCATAAATGGTATCCTGGGACCCCGGTGAGAATTCTTCATATGGCTGCCATCCGTCCACCCCATAAGAAACCCTATAACATTCCTTATAACATTCCTTAACCACAGCGCCTATCCAGAGAGATCCCACGAAGAGGTATTCTCTTCCAGAACCCTGTGGGAATTCAAAACTCCACTCATACCGGGAATAGTCTCCATTGGTGCCTATTCTTCCTGCGTTGGTTATAACAATGTTAAGATCGTTTATCTGATGAGATTTCAGGGTAATGAAAAACAGCAGTAACATACAGCACCTCCTTTTTATTCCTTTTCTTCAACCCTGCCTTTAAGTTTACCTTTCGCAAGATAAATATCCACCCTCTCCCCAACCTCAACCTCCTCGGAACTCCTTACTATCCTTCCATCCTTCCTGACAATTGCATATCCCCTTGAAAGAACATGATATGGACCGAGAGCCTGCAAGTTCCTTTCGTATCCCTCAATCTTCTTCCTTCTTTCCTCTATAAATCTCCCCATTACCTTCAAAAGCTCCTTCTCCATGGACTCAAGCCTTTCTCTTCTCTTCTCCAGCATCTTCTCAAAATGCCTGAAAGAAGGAACCAGCAATGCGAGCCTGTGCTTGACCTCCATTACCTTTCCAGAAAGTGCACGCTCCATCCGGTGGATTAAAAAGTCAAGGGTCTCCTTTTTCTGATTTATCCTGTCAAGAGGTCTTCTCAAAACATAACTTCTTTCAAGCCTCTCAATCCTCTCACGCTCCCTTCCTATTCTCTTCATGAGTGCCTTTCCCATTCTCTCCATCATAAGAGAAAACTCTCTCAGCATGGTATCAACCGAACGCACCGCTATCTCAGCAGCCTCGGATGGCGTTGCTGCCCTTCTGTCCGCAACATAATCCGCAATGGTAAAATCCTTCTCATGTCCCACAGCGGAGATAACCGGTATCCTTGAGCGAAATATAGCCCTTGCAACAACCTCCTCATTGAAAGCCCAGAGGTCCTCAAGAGAGCCCCCTCCCCTTCCCACTATGAGCAAATCCACCCTTCCATACTCATTGAACTCATCTATCGCCCTTGCTATTTCAAACGATGCCCCTTCACCCTGGACAGGAGCCGGCCTCAGGATAATCTCAACCCCGGGAAACCTTCTTTTCAAAATTCTTACTATGTCCCTTATTGCAGCCCCCTCTTTTGATGTAACAACCCCAATTCTCAAAGGATACCTGGGCAACGGTTTTTTATACCTTTCATGGAAGAGCCCTTCCTCAGCGAGTTTCTTTTTCAGGAGTTCAAACTTTATTGCAAGATCCCCCATTCCCGCAGGCTCAATGTCCTCCACATATAACTGATACCTTCCTTTTTTCTCATAAACTCCCACCCTTCCCCACACCCTCACCTTCATCCCGTCTTTAAGTAAGGAGGCGACAAGACATCTTCCCCCTTCAAACATAACGCATCTTAACTCTGCATACTCATCCTTTAAAGTGAAGTAAAGATGCCCTGTCGGGGTGTAATGCTTGAAGTTCGATATCTCACCTATCACCCTCACATATCCAATGTTTTCTTCAATTATATACTTTATCTCCCTTGTTAACTCACTTACCGTGTATTCCTTCATGGATTTTCAATAGATTTTTGAATATGAGAATGCTCGTAACACTTCCAACCCCTCCTGGAACCGGGGTAATGGCGCCCGCCTTCTCTTTCACATCCTCAAAGTCAACATCTCCACATACCTTCCCGGAAACCTCGTTTATGCCAACATCTATAACACATGCACCTTCCTTAACCCCCTCCCTTTTCAAAAGCATGGGAGAACCTGCAGCAACAACCACCACATCCCCCCTCCGGGTCACCTCAAAAAGATTTCGGGTTCTTGAATGTGCAACTGTCACGGTTGCATCCCAGGTTCCCTTATGAAGCAACATCATGGATAAAGGCCTTCCAACAACACTGCTTCTTCCAACAATAACCACTTCTTTGCCTTTTGTTTCTATCTCATAGAAGGAAAGTATCTCAAGAACAGCCTGGGGGGTTGGTGGAAAAATCCCTGCCTCACCTCTCAGGAGCAATCCCATGTTCCAGGGATGGAGCCCCTCAACATCAAGCTCTGGAGGAATTATTTTATAAATCTCATGAGGAGAGATTCCCGGAACAGGCTGAAGTATAAGCACTGGAATATTTCTTCTTTTCCATTCCTCAATCTTATTCTCTATCTCCTCCCAGGCCGCCTTTTCACGCTCAAAAACATCCAGTCTCACCCCCAGTTTTTCTGCATTTTTTCTTATCCCTGAAAGATAATACCTCGACCCGGGGTCGTCTCCTATTCTCATAACACCAAATTCCCTTCCCTCAAGTCCACCCTTTATTTCCTCAAATATCCTCTTTCTTACCTCTCTTCCCGAAAGAATCCTCATAAGGAGGGATAGTGTTTGCTTTTCACCTTTCCCGTATTTTTATCATATTCGTATTCACCGGGATAGTTCAGTCTGAGATTGAGTTCGTCAAGGGAAGAGGGATATCTTCCATGCTCTGCCCTGTAGAGTTCAAGAGAATTTCTTATAATTCTCAGATCATCTATTACCTTCACCCTTTCCGGTAATTTGAGAACCTTGCGGGTATATGCCTTTCCTGCCTCCCTTGCAGGCTGGGATGAACATGCCGGAAAAAGAACAAGGAAAATTAAAAAATATCTCATTTCACCACCACATTAACAATCTTATCGGGAACCGCAACCACCTTCACCACCTCCTTCCCCTCAATCCATTTTTTCACCCTTTCTCTTTCAAGAGTAAGTTTTTCAAGCTCCTCCTTTGGGGTTCCCTTGGGAACCTCCATCCTGTCCCTCACCTTACCGTTCACCTGAATCACAATTTCAACCATCTCCTCCTCAATCCACCTCTCGTCCCATGAAGGCCAGGAATGATTGAATATGGAGTTCTCCTCCCCGAGTTTCTCCCAGAGTTCCTCAGCAAGGTGAGGGGCAAAGGGTGAAAGTAAAAGGACAAAATTCCTGCACGCATGATAGAAAACAGGTGTATTCTTCTTTTCATACTTCACAAGTTCGTTAAGCATCTCCATGAGGAAGGCAATCGCAGTGTTGAATCCAAAACTTTCCATATCCTTTGAAACATTTTTTATTGTTCGATTCACAAGCCTCCAGAGCCTTTTTTCTTCCTCGGAGAATTTTTCAGGTTCTATCTCTCCTTTTTTGAATCCCGTCTCATTGAAGAGATTATAGGCTTTTGTCAGAAATCTATTTACACCGGTAACACCCTTCTCAGACCATCGTGCATCCTTTTCTGGTGGAGCAAGGAAGAGGATGGTCGCCCTTGCGGTATCCGCTCCCCACTCCTCAACAAACGGACCAACGGGAACCGCATTTCCCATTGACTTTGACATGGGTATACCTTTTTCATCCGTTATCATTCCCTGATTGAAAAGCCGGAGAGCAGGTTCGTCTGCTGGAAGGTATCCCAGGTCATAGAGAAACTTGGTTATGAATCTGAAGTATATAAGATGTCCTGTGGCATGTTCAATCCCACCAATGTAAAGGTCTATGGGGAACCACTTGTTTGCTTCACTTCTTCTTACGGGCTCTTTCTCATTTTTGGGGTCCAGGTACCTTATGTGATACCATGCAGAATCAACAAACGTGTCCATCGTATCAGGGTCCCTTTTTGCAGGACCTCCACACTTGGGACATGTGGTATTTATGAACTCCGGGACTGATGCAAGAGGAGGTTTACCCCTGGGTGTGAAGTCAACTTTCTCTTCCGGGGGCAAAAGAACAGGAAGGTCCTCATAAGGAACCGGAACTATTCCACACCTTTCACAGTGAATCATGGGAATTGGGGCTCCCCAGTATCGCTGGCGGGAAACAAGCCAGTCCCTCAGCCTGTATGTAACCTTCTTTCTTCCTATTCCCTTTGCCTCCATGTACTTTGTTATCTCCTTTATTCCCTCCCTTGATGGAAGCCCGGAAAATATACCGGAGTTAATCATTATCCCTTCTTCCTCGTATGCCTCTTCCATTATCTCCGGATTCAGGTCCCTGTCAGGGGGTCTTATAACAACCTTTATCGGTATTCCATGCTTTTTTGCAAACTCAAAGTCCCTCTGGTCGTGTGCAGGAACCCCCATCACTATCCCGGTTCCATAGGAAACAAGAACATAGTCACCTATCCATATTTCTATTCTCTCTCCTGTAAAGGGATGAATTGCATACCTTCCCGTCCTTATCCCTGTCTTTTCCCTGTCCATCCTTGTTCTCTCAATTTCCGTT
The DNA here is from genome assembly GCA_029258725.1 of bacterium. Classification (GTDB taxonomy): domain Bacteria; phylum Hydrothermota; class UBA3072; order JAPDKE01; family JAPDKE01; genus JAPDKE01. The sequence goes on from JAPDKE010000042.1 coordinate 12,802, forward strand.
AAAAGCAGTGCCTGTTCTATGTATTCCCTTATCTTTTTCTCATTTTTTGTTCCCCTTATGAGTTTTTCAACCACAGGATGTTCCGGAGCAATGGTTATAAATGTAACACCAAAGAGTGTATCCGGTCGTGTGGTGAATACCGAGAGTTTAAGGTCCATTCCCTCAACCTCAAAATCAATCTCCGCACCTTCGCTCTTCCCTATCCAGTTGCGCTGCAGGGTTTTCACCCTCTCCGGCCATCCCTCAAGTTTATCTATGTCTTTAAGCAGTCTTTCCGCATATTCCGTTATTTTTATAAACCACTGGGTTAGTGCCTTCTTCCTCACCGGAGAATCGCATCTCCAGCACTTTCCTCCAATAACCTGCTCGTTTGCAAGAACTGTCTGGCATCCTGGACACCAGTTTACATATGCCTCTTTCCTGTAAGCAAGCCCATGCTCATAGAGTTTTAAAAACAGCCACTGGGTCCAGCGGTAGTAATCAGGATTGCAGGTTGTAACTTCTCTATCCCAGTCGTAGGAGAGCCCCATGAGTTTGAGCGTGTTTTTTGAAACCGAGATATTGTTCATGGTCCATTTTTTGGGGCTCTCTCCTCTTTTTATCGCGGCCTCCTCAGCAGGAAGTCCAAATGCATCCCATCCAAAAGGATGAAGAAGGTCATACCCCCTCATCCGGAGATATCTCCATACCACATCTCCCATCACATAGTTTCTGAGATGTCCCATGTGGAGGTCTCCGGATGGGTAGGGGAACATTTCAAGCAGATAAAATTTGCGTTTCGGATTTTTTGGGGTTTTAAAAAGCTCTATTTCCTGCCAGAAGGACTGCCATTTTTTTTCTATCTCCCGGGCAGGATACATCCCTCACCCCTCCCCGAGTTGCTCTTTAAGCTCCTTTATTTTTCTTTCAAGTTGCATGAGTTCCTTGCGTTTACTTTCTATCTTTGCAGAGAGCGTCATCTCTTCCCTTCTCTTTGCAACTATTCGCTGGGTAAGCTCTATCTCCTGGCGCTTCTTTTCCTCTATTCTCTTATCTATCTCCGCCTCATCCGCAGAGGGTGCACCTGCCTCTTCTCCCACTATCGCAGAGAGAGGTATAGCTCCAGGAGGAGCCTCTTCCTTCTTTTTCTTCAATTCCTCAATCTCCTTATCCTTCTCCTCTATAGCTTTTCTCAAACCGGCAATTTCCCTGTCCTTTTCCTGGAGTGCCTGAGAAAGCCTTGCATTCTCTTCCTTCAGTTGCTCAAGTTCTTCTGGGACCGCCCCGGGGGCAGGTGCAGCCTCCGGAGCCTGTGCCTGGAGTTCCTCCAGTTCCTTTCTCTTCTCCTCTATCTCCTGTTTGATTTTCTCGAGTTCTTCCTTCATCTCATCCATCGTTGCAACTGCCTGCTTCTTCTCGTTTATCTCCTCCTGGAGGGATTCTGCCTCCTTCCTCATTTCTTCAATTCTTGTGCCTATTTCCCTCTCTTCTTCCTTCAATCTTTCCACACTCTCCTTCAGGGCTCCAAGTTCCCCTTCCAGTTCCTCGCGCTTATCCACCTCAACCACCGGAACCGCACCTCCTCGGGGTGAAAGGACAAGAACGAGAATAAAAGCAAGCACAGGAAAAAGGAAGTTCATTGGGTTTTTTATATCAAAACCCTTCTTCTTTTCCTCCGGAATCTTCACCCCTATATGAACCTCTCCTATCTTTTCATCTCCGAGTTTTACCGGAACCCCTATATCATAAACATTCCCTTCTGCCTGCTGGAAGAGATAATCTCTGTTTCCAAGTCTCATAAGCGCACCGGGATTGTATTTTTTGAGTATCTTGGTTGTATCGGTGTGTCCGTAAATGGTTCCATCCTTACCCACGACTATTCCATACACCACATTTCTTTTTCCCTGGATCATATCAGAAAGGATTATCTGTGTTACAATCTCATCCTCATCAGAAAGTGGCTCTCTTATGGCTGCAGCAACCGCTTCTCCAAGCAAATTTCCCATTTGTTCAAATCCTTTGAGTTCTTCGCTTCCCCTCCCTCCCGTCTGCCTGCCCACCAGAATCTCTCCTGCAAAAACAAAAACAAAGGCAAGGATTCCTGCTATTATTCTTCTCATTTTCTTCCCTCCCTTGTATAGTAATGTCCATATTTTCCATAGTAGTAATAAGTATAGTAACCTCCCACCTTCTCCACAGGTATTCCATTAAGGACCACGCCCTTCTTTATTTCAAAGGAGGAAATCCGTGAGAGGGACATCTCCAGGGTTTCTCTTTTCGTATGATAAGACCTTACAACAAGTAAAAGGAGATTTGCATATTTGGCAAGTATAAGAGGATCCGTGACCACCATGGGAGGAGAATCCAGTATGACAAACTCAAATCCCTTCTTTGCCTCTTCCATAATCATCTGCATCCTTTGTGACTCCAGCAACTCAGAGGGGTTTACCGGGACCTCCCCTGCAGGGAGGATATAAAGATTTTGAATGTCTGTCCTCATGATGCTTTCTTTAAAAGAGGCTTCATTCACAATCACATCGGTTATGCCCCTTTCACATCCTTCATGCTCAAATATCTTGCATATAACAGGTTTTCTCAGGTCTGTGTCTATTATGAGTGTCTTTTTTCCTGCCTGTGCAAGCGCTATTCCGACATTAACAACCACCGTGGACTTACCTTCCCACGGGATAGAACTTGTTACAAGCACTATTTTTTCTTTCTCGTGCGCAAGCATGTACTGAATGCTGGTCCTCAAACTCCTGAAGGCTTCTGCAATATAGGATTTTGGCTGGAAATGCGTGATAAGCCTTTCCGATATGTTTATCGCCTCATCCCTTATCCTTCCTTTTTTCTTCCCTATCAGAGGTATCGTTCCCACCACAGGAATATCGGTTATATGCTCAATATCCCTTTCTATTTTTATAGTCGTATCGACCAGTTCAATAAAACTTATGCCCGCCATTCCTATAATGAAACCTCCAAAAAGAGCCAGAATGAGTGTGAGTTTTTTCTTGGGTCTTATCGGCTTCGATGGAAGATATGCGGTATCCACTATTCTCACATTTCCAATTTTTCCGGCTTCCTGAATTTTAACCTCCTCATATTTTTCTGAAAGCATACGATACATGTTTTCGGTCAAAGAGTATTCCCTTTCGAGTCTTGCAAGCTCAACTTCCAGGTCAGGGAGTGCCTTCATGCGCTCCTCATACTCCTTTTTTACCTTTTCTATCGCTTCCTTCTTCGCCTCTCTTTCTGCAAGTGCAATTTCCCCATCCACTATCTCTTCTGTCAGCTTGACCGTGTAATCAAGTGGGTCCCCCCTCACATCCTCCGGTAAAACAATCTCTTTTATCTTTTCTTTCATTAACTCTTTTGTTTCTTCAATTCTCTGTTTGAGTTTTACAACCTTGGGATGGTCTTCAGAAAGCCCCTGAAGTTTATACATGGTGAGTTCTGTCTCAAGTTTTACAAGCTCCTCTCTCAGAGACTTGAAGAATGGATTGAGAACCTCCCCAAAGTTTTCCGCAAGTTCTCTTCGGTATCTGGAAAGTTCCCGATGAAGATAATCCATCTTCTCTTTAAGTGTGAGATATTCCACAAGATTTTCATTGTAAAGATTGTCAAGCTCTGTGAGATTCCTTGCAAGCAGTTTGGTTTCCTCAGAAAGATGCACTATTCCATACTTCTTTTTGAAACTCTTTAAAGCATTCTCCGCCTCCTTGAGTTTCTTCTCTGTTACAGGAATCTGCTTTTCAAGAAACTCCCTTATAAGCCTCACCTCGCTTGATGCAAATTCTGTGGAGTACTTCACATACTCTTCTGCTATGACATTTGCAAGGTATGCAGCATCCTGAGGGGAATTTGCTCTTGCCTTAATGGTTATTATATCACTCTCTCCAAATCTTCCCACTATGATGGACTTCATCAATGCAGTAACTGGATTTTTTGCCTCAAGTATTTTTATATCTTTCCTTTCTTTCCTTATTTTTTCCACCACTCTCCTGAGGAATTTTTTACTTCTTATCATTTCTATTTCATTATTCACCATCTGCTCTTCTCTGCCCATATAAAGGTTCGGTCCAACCACCGTGGGCGTATTGAGAACTATAAGAATCTTGGATTCTGCTTCATAAAGAGGAGGTGTGATTTTTATGAAGAGAATTGCGAGAAAAAGGGTAACCATGATGGAACCTATAAAAATGTACTTTCTTCTCCTGAAAATCTCCTTTATGTAACCAATGTCAAGTGCCTCTTCTCTCATGTTCCCTCCTTTCCGAATACCTGATATACCACCGCCACTATCCCAGCAAAAACAGCAAGCCCTCGTAGAAATTCGTAAATTTTATATCCTGTGCTCTTTCCAACATAGATTATGTCTCCCTGCTCAACAAAGGGAATCTCAATCTTCTTTCCTTTAAGATATCCTCCCACATCCACATATTTTATCTCTCCTGCCCTTGTCCCTTTTATAAGCTTTACTTTCCCGAGATCCGCAGATTCCCTGGGACCTCCTGCATAAGAAATCGCATCTATAACGTCAGAGTTGGGAGGAATACGATATATTCCCGGGTTCCGGACCTCCCCCCATACCCTTACGTGTATGTAAAGTATCTTCTCTGCCTCTTCATCTCCGGCAGAAAGCAGGAAAAGAGAAAGGAAAAGGATATGCATGGTCTTTCTGATTATACCCAAATAAAAAGGTATGTCAAGCGTTATCTCAAAATCATAATCTTTCTCAGTGTCTTTCCTTCTTTCACAAAGTAGATTCCAGGAGGAGGTTCTCCTTTTATCTTCCTTCCATCAGGGGTGTAAATTTCTCCTTCCTTATGGAAAAGAAAGATCTTCTCATGATAGGATGTGCAGCGAACACCACCGGGCAGGGAAAGTTTGAAAAGGAGGGCGTCATGGGTATTTGCATACCCCTCACCCGCCACGTAAACATTCCCGTAGGGATCTCCTACAATTCCATATCCACAGTCATCGGTTCCATAAAAGAGTGTATCCTCCCACACAATTTCCAGAGAAGAAGTTGACTTCATCCAGAGAATGTGGTCCCCATCAGGGGAGGAGAAATATCCGGTGGCGTAAACATATTCGGAATCATCAAGAGAGATTCCATATCCCCTGCCCCCTCCTCCCGTGAGGATTGTGTCACAGAAAAGCACCTCTCCGGTACTGTCACACTTGACCAGCATCATCCGCTCATACAGACCTACGGTCGCATACCCTGTCATGTAAATGTCTCCATCAGGAGATATTACAAGGTCATAGAGTTCATCGTATCCACCCCAGTCAAAGGTATCAACATCAACAATATCTCCAGAAGAAGAAAGGATCATAAGCATCCAGTCATGGTCCCCATCTATATAGGAATAGCCCCCAAGGTATATCCGGGAGGAAGAAATATCAATGGCCTCAGCGTAGTCGTAATATGCGACATTAAAAGTATCAATACTTATCCTTGCCCCTGTGGTATCATATACCGCAAGAAAGTAATTTGTGCTTGACGAAAGGGGACGCTGGTAATCACCAAAAACATAAATATTTCCCTCCCTTATCGCAACAGCCCTTGCATAATCTGCATCCCCCAGGTTTATTGTATCACTCCAGACTTCAACCCCGGGAGATCCAAAACCCACAATCCATGCATCTATCCCTATTCCCGGAGACGTATACCCAACAGCCACCGTAAAATGCCCCCCGCATGCAACATCGCAAAATGCATTGTCGGTTCCAGGACCCAAAATCGCGGTTGCCGGGACATCTCCTGAAGGAGAATACCATCTCACCACTCCCTCCCTCTCGCTCCCGGTGTATGTATAACCTGCAGCCACAACGTAACCCCCTTCGTGCCATGAAATTCCCCTCCATCCATCATCCCCTCCTCTATCAAGGGTATCCGCCCATGAAAGGTTATAGAAAAAGAGAAAAAGCATGATAACCTCCTATTTTAATTCCTCCTTTAAAAATTTTCCCGTGTAGGAATGGGGACAGCAGGCAACCTCTTCAGGTGGACCTTCACAAACTATCCTTCCTCCCTCCTCCCCTCCCTCAGGTCCCAGGTCTATTATCCAGTCGCAGCACTTTATCACATCCAGGTTGTGTTCTATTACAACGACCGTATTCCCCCTGTCAACGAGACGCTGGAGAACCTCAAGAAGGAGTCTTACATCCTCAAAATGCAGTCCTGTTGTTGGCTCATCCAGAATGTAGAGGGTCCTTCCTGTTCCAACCTTTGAAAGTTCCCTTGCAAGTTTGACCCTCTGTGCCTCTCCCCCTGAAAGGGTGGGGGCTGGTTGACCGAGTTTTATGTATCCGAGACCAACATCGTGCAAAAGTTGGAGTTTCCTCTTTATCTGTGGAATTGCATCAAAAAACTCAAGTGCCTCGTCCACTGTCATTTCAAGCACATCCGCAATGTTTTTCCCCTTGTACTTCACCTCAAGGGTTTCCTTATTGTACCTCCTTCCCTTGCATACCTCACAGGGGATGTAAACATCAGGAAGGAAGTGCATTTCTATCTTCACCATCCCATCCCCCTGGCACGCCTCACATCTTCCTCCCCTCACATTGAAGGAAAACCTTCCCGGCCTGTATCCTCTTATTTTTGCCTCGGGTAAGGAGGCATAGAACTCCCTTATCGGAGTGAAGGCTCCGGTGTAGGTTGCGGGATTTGAGCGAGGGGTTCTACCTATGGGAGACTGATCAATGTTTATAACCTTGTCTATGTGCTCAATCCCCTTTATTTCATCATGTTCACCGGGAAGATGCCTTGAACCGTGGAATTTCCGTGCAAGTGCCCGGTAGAGAATGTCTATAAGAAGGGTGCTCTTGCCTGAACCTGAAACCCCGGTGATGCATACAAATAAACCCAGGGGAATTTTCACGTGTATGTTTTTTAAATTGTTTGCCCTTGCTCCCACTATTTCAATATATTTTCCCTTTGGTTTTCTCCTCTTTTGCGGAACCGGTATTTTTCTCTTGCCCGAAAGATACGCCCCTGTGATTGACCTCTTAACTTTTTTTATATCCTCAGGCTTCCCTGTTGCAACAACATACCCTCCCTTCTCCCCTGCTCCTGGCCCCAGGTCTATAACCCAGTCTGCCGAAAGAATCGTTTCCTTATCGTGTTCAACCACAACAATGGTATTTCCCAAGTCCCTCAATTCCTTAAGGGTTGCAATGAGTCTCTTTATATCCCTTGGATGCAGACCTATGCTTGGCTCATCCAGGATGTATATTATACCTGTGAGTCCAGAACCTATCTGGGTTGAAAGATGCACCCTCTGTGCCTCTCCACCTGCAAGGGTCTCGGTTGGTCTGTCAAGGGTGAGGTAATCAAGCCCCACATCCACCAGGAACTGCAATCTTCTCTTTATCTCCCTTATGAGTTCCCTTGCAATCATTTTTTCCCTCTCCCCAAGTCTCAATCCTTCAAAAAACTTAAGCGCCTCCTTTACTGTCATTCTCACAACATCATAAATGTTTTTCCCACCTATTTTAACTGAAAGTGCCTCCTTCCTCAGTCTTGCCCCCTTACATGCAGGGCATGGCTGGATTGACATGTACTTCTCTATCTCATACCTTACCCAGTCGGACTCTGTCTCCCTGTATCTTCTTTCAAGATAGGGTATTATTCCCTCAACCAAGTCGTCTCCGTAAAGGATTATCTCCTTCTCTCTTTCCTTAAGATTTTCCCATGGGGTCTGGAGGTCTATTCTGTATTTTCTTGAAAGGTATCTCAGGGTATCGTAAATCCTTCCCCTGGGCTCACCCACGGGTCCTATCGCCCCCTCCATTATGGATAAGGCGGGATTTATTATGAGCAATTCCGGGTCTATCTCCATTTTTGTTCCAAGACCAGAGCACACCCTGCACGCCCCGTAGGGGGAATTGAAGGAAAACAGCCTGGGTTCTATCTCGGGGTAGTCTATTCCACATAAGAGACACGCAAGTCTCTCACTGAACAGCTCCTCTTCCTCTCCCTTTTTTATTATCACATACCCATCGGATTCGGAAAGTGCGGTCTCTATGGACTGGGAAAGCCTTGAGCGTATTCCTTCCTTTATCCTTATCCTGTCAACCACTATCTCTATTGTATGTTTTTTATTCTTTTCAAGCGCGGGAACCTCCTCAAGGGAATATATCTCCCCATCCACCCTCACCCTCAAAAACCCCTTTTTCATTAACTTCTCAAATAGGTCCCTGTATTCCCCCTTCTTTCCCCGAATGACGGGGGATAGAATCTCTATCCTGGTTCCCTCCCCATACTTCTCAACCCTGTCCACTATCTGGTCAAGGGTCTGGGATGTCACCTCCCTTCCACACTTATAACAGTAAACCTTTCCTATTCTTGCAAAGAGGACCCTGAGATAGTCGTAAATTTCCGTTACCGTTGCAACCGTTGAGCGTGGATTTTTTGATACTTTTCGCTGCTCAATGGATATTGCAGGAGAGAGCCCCTCTATCTTTTCAACATCTGGCTTCTCCATTATTCCCAGAAACTGCCTTGCGTAAGCAGAAAGGGATTCAACATATCTCCTCTGTCCTTCAGCATAAAGTGTATCGAATGCAAGGGAGGACTTTCCTGAACCGGAAATACCCGTTATCACAACAAATCTATTTCTGGGGATGTCCACATCAATATTCTTGAGGTTGTGGACCCTCGCTCCCCTTATTCTTATTGCATCCATTTAAGAAAAAAGTCGGGGCGAGTGGATTTGAACCACCGACCTCCTGCTCCCAAGGCAGGCGCGCTAACCAGGCTGCGCTACGCCCCGACGAAGATATTCAAAAGCCTTTGAAAATGCAAGAAATCTATGCGATATACGGTTCTTCTCCTCCGGCAGGAGTTCGGCAAGGGTCTTATCCATACCGAAAGGACGAAAAACAGGGTCGTATCCAAAGCCGTAAGTCCCTCTCTCCTCTTCGATTATCTCACCCTCAAGCACTCCCTCAAAAAGCCTTTCTTCCTCTCCATTCACCAGCGCAACCACAGTCCTGAATCTTGCCCTTCTGTCCTTCACCCCCTTCATCTCCTGAAGCAGCTTTCTCACGTTATCCTTATATCCACCGCCACTGTATCTTGCAGAGTGGACCCCCGGTCTTCCTTCAAGTGCATACACCTCAAGCACCGTATCGTCCGCAAGAGTTGGTATCCCGCTTATCCTGTAACCTTCCCTTGCCTTTATAAGGGCGTTCTCCTCCGCTGTCTCTCCTGTTTCATGTATATCTATTTTTTCAGAAAAGTCAAGCAAGGAAACAAGCTCAAAACCCGGTCCCGCTATTTCCTTTATCTCACGGAGTTTATCGGGATTCCGGGTTGCTATGAGTATCCTCACGGAGAGATCTCACACTCCACGATAAACGCATCGTAATACCCGAAGGATTTCGCTCTCTCCTTGCACGCCTCCGCCTCTTCCCTTGTAAGGAAGTCCCCGACCCTTACCTTGTAGTATCCATCTATGAACTCAACATAAACAGGCTCAACAAATTTGAGTCTTGCCTCCTCTGCACGTTTCTGTGCATTTGCCTCTACGGAGAATGCACCAATCTGCACCCTGAACCCGATCTTTGGACCAGGAGGTGGGGGAGGTGGAGTCTCAACGGTTGTTTCAGCGGTTGCAGGGGGGGTCTCTTCGGTTACTGCAGGTGCGGTTGTTTCTTCGGTTACTGCCGGTGTTTCCTCAACCACGGCTGCTTCTTCAGCTGGTGTTTCCTCCACAACGACCTCCTCAGCCGGTGCCTCCTCAACAACAACAGCCTCTTCCTCAAACTCAATCTCTCCTGCTCCTTCCTCGGTTGCCCTTGCACATCCAAAGACAAAGAGTAATGCGGACAAAAGCATAAGGTAACGCATATGACCTCCTTTTTTTAAAGATATTCCTTCCATCCCCTTTCCCTTAACATGGAAAGGAGTTCCTTTACCTCCTGAGCATATTTCTTCTTCATAACAAGCGTTGCATCAGGGGTATGGACCACAACCGCATCCTCAATTCCCATAACCCCAACAACCCCATCCTTTGCATATATTATACATTCCCTTGTATCCTTTCCAGCCCATCTTCCCACCACAACATTTCCATTTTCATCCTTCGGGTTTATCCTTTCAAGGGCTCCCCAGTTCCCCACATCGTCCCAGGGAAAGGTTGCCCTGACAACCCTCACCCTTTTTGAATGCTCCATCACACCATAGTCTATGGAAATTGGTTTCCCTTTTGTATACATTCCCTCCACATCCTCCCTCTCCACCTCTTCCCTTATATCAGGCATGTTCTCCTTTATCTCCTCCAGAATAACATCCGCCCTCCACTCAAACATTCCGGAGTTCCATAAAAAGTTTCCTTTCTTCAGAAATTCCAGAGCCTGCTTGAAATTTGGTTTTTCGGTAAATCTCTTAACCTCGTAAACCCCATCCTTTATTTCCTTACCCATCTCTATGTATCCATATCCGGTCTCAGGTCTTGTGGGGGTTACTCCAAAGGTAACAAGATATCCCTCTTTTGCCGATTCCTCTCCCTTTTTCATTGTCTCAACCCACGCATCCACATCCCCAACCCAGTGGTCCGAAGGAAGAACACACATAACCCCCTCAGGGTCCCTCTTTTTAACCCAGAATGCGCCAAGGGCAACCGCATAAAGTGTGTTCATTCCCTTCGGTTCATAAATAACATTCAGGTCCATATTTTCCAGATATTCCCTCAATATCTCGGTTGCGACAACCACCACATTTTCCTCAGGAACAAATCTTTTAACCCTCTCAAGGGTAAGCTCTAACATGGAGGATTCTCCAGTGAGGGAGAGAAACTGCTTTGGTCTTTTCTCCCTTGAAAGAGGCCAGAATCTTTCACCCTTTCCTCCTGCCAGGATAACCGCAAACATCAGTTTCTCCTTTCAAGCAAAAATACAAGTGAACCAAAAAACGTGCGCATCTTTATCTTTACAGGAATGCGTTCGGGAGTATCAGAATACCACAGATCAAGTCCTCCTTTCCTGCCAAACGCCTTTGTTTCGGGCAAAACGGGCTTAACCCTGAAAGCCTCAAACTCACCCCAGGGCACCCTCACCCTCTCTTTTTCAACAACCTCTATTTTGAGATCCCCTGTTATCTCATCCGCATGCACAGGAATATAAAAGGTTTTACCAACCTCCAGCGGCAGAAGTCTTACATAGTAGATGGAGGAGAGCAGGTCAACCATGCACTCCCTTCCCGGATACTCCCTTCCATCAGAATACCTTACCTTTTCTTCCCCAAACTCTATCTCCACCATATTCTTATACCTCCCCTCCTGTATCTTTTTCCTGAACCTGCATGAGCAGAAGGAATCCACCCTCACCCATGAGTCGTACCGGTCCTCAACCTTAAAAAACAGGTTAAAAAATCCCTCTGTCCTCTCTTCTGATATTATACGATAAACTTCCATTCCCTGCAAGGTGTCCTTCTCCACCCACATCCACGCTCTCCCTGCAGTGAAGGGTCCGTATTTTACCACATACTCCAGCCTTTCCCCCAGAAAAGGAAAGGACAGAAGAAAGAACATAATATATTTTAATCCCTTAAAAAGGTCTTGTCAATCCCTGTAAATTTGATATAATATTTTCATGTGGGTTGCCCCTTCGCTTCTCTCCTGCGATTTCTCATGTCTGAGGGAGGAGATTGAAGATGTGGTGAGAGGGGGGGCGGATCTCCTCCACCTGGATGTGATGGACGGTCACTTCGTCCCGAATCTCACATTTGGACCCATGATAGTAAAGGCGATAAGGAAACTCACCCGCCTTCCCCTTGACGCCCATCTCATGATAGAAAATCCTGAAAAATGGGTTGACCGGTTCATTGAGGCGGGTGCTGACTGGATATCCTTTCACTTTGAGGCATGTAGGGACCCCATATCCCTGGCAAAATACCTCAAAGAGAAGAAAATAAAGGCAGGTCTTGCAATAAATCCAGGAACACCCTTTGAAAGCGTGAAGGATATACTCAGGGAGTTTGACTTCATTCTTGTCATGACCGTTAACCCGGGGTTTGGTGGTCAGCGTTTCATGAAGGAGGTGGTGGAAAAAATTGAAAGGATACACTCATACCTCGGGGGGGAGATACCCATAGAGGTTGACGGTGGAATAAATGCGGAGACGGTTGAATATGTATTGAAGGCAGGGGCAACCATAATAGTTTCAGGCTCATACATCTTTGGTTCCCCTGACCGGAAATACGCAATAGATTCCTTAAGGAGGGAAAATGGGGATAAAGGAAAGGCTTGAGGGAGTGGTTGTTGACCTGGTAAAAAACCTTGCCCTGTGTTTAAACAACACAAAGGCATACCCACCCGGGCATCCCTTTGTCCAGCGTACACTTGAGGAAACAAAAAAGATGCTCGACGATGTCATGCAGGGGGAGGAATTGAATCTCGTTGTTTTTGAAACCGCTTTATTTGTTGATGAGATAAGGATTGAAAGAGGGAAGGTACCTCCTCTTGGGAGTTTTTTGAGAAACCTTCAGAAGGTAGGAGTGAACTCAATCACCATAAAACCTGGATTTGAGGTTGAGGAACTTGACAAATTCATGAGATGTTTAACCGCAGACAGGCTAACCCTTGAGGAGAAAGGTGGTATTGAAAACCTGGTAAAATCAGAAGGAATAAAACATCTTGCTGTAAACGAGGTATCTTACGGGATAATAAAAGGGGGGAAACCGAAAGAGGAAAAGGGAGTTACAATAGGATGGGACTCGTTTATTTCCCTTCTTTCTGAAGGAAAGGTTGATAACCCGGGGAAAATGGAAAGTTCGATATGGGAGGGTATAGAAACCGTTGAGGACTTCTTAAAGAGGGTTGAAAGAATAGCAGAAACAATCCTCTCCACCTATACAGAAGAGGAAAGGCTTGCCTTTTCAAAGTGGTTGCTTGACTTTGTGAGAAAGTCCGGTGAAAAACTCAAAGACAAAATAAAGGATGCTCATCAGTTCAACGCATGGGTGGCAAAACTCCTCCGTGAGAAATTATCAAGACTTTCAGATGATGAACTCGTTGCCCTGTTCCGTGGAAGAACGGACTTTGAGCAGTATCTTCCTGAAGGGAAGAAAGGGTTGATTGATAAGATAAAGGAGGCGGTTGTGGAAAAGGGTCTGGAGGTGGAGGAGATAAAGATTGAACAGGAGGCAATAACCGAGGAGAAGGTTGTGATTACAGGAGAAAAGGCATATCAGGAACTCAGGGAGCGCGCTGAGGCGGGAATAATGGAGGATGAGTTTGAAAAACTCGTTGGTCCTTTTCTCAAGCTGCTTGAGGATGAAAATCCTGAGGTGAGAAAGGGGGCTGTTGAGAGAATTGGAGAGATGATAGAGCAGTTGCTTTCGGGAGAGAAGATAAATCTCCTTGAAAGATTTATAGAAAAACTCAAGGAAAACCTGGAGCGCGAGGAGGATTTCCATGTCTATATAGCCTATACAAAGACGTTTGAGAAAGTTGCATCGGAGTTGAGGAAGAAGGGGAGAGAGGATATTGCGGACATGGTAAATAAAGTATTCGCCGACTTCATGAGTTCGGAGGAAAAGAAAAAGAGGGCTGTTCAGGCAATAGGAAAGATAGGGGGAAAGGATGCCCTTATATATCTTCTCTCCGCCCTCTGGGAGCCCGGTGTGTATCAGGAGGTGAGGGATGCAATCGTCTCCCAGGGGAGGGAGGCACTGCCTGTGGTTATAGAGGTCTTTCAGGAGGCAGAAGACAAGGACCTGAGAAGAAAGTTAAAGGATATCTTAATACGTTTCGGGGAGGAGATACTTCCATTCATGGATGTGCTCATAGAGGATGAGAGGTGGTATATAAGAAAAGAAGCGGCATCTATTTTATCAGAGCTGGGAAAGGAGTCGGCACTTCCATATCTAAAAAAACTTGTTGAGGACAGGGAATTCATGGTGAAGAAGGAGGCAATAGCAGGGATAGCAAAAATCGGAGGGGAGGTTGCGGAGGATGCACTTATATCTTCTTTAAAAGGGGTTGGTCCAAAGTTGTTAAAAGAAGGGCTTGAATTGCTTTCAAAACTTGGAGGGGAAAAGGGGAAGGAATTTATAATTTCACTCCTGGATAAAGAGGAAATAAGAAAGGACCCCGAACTGTTTAAAGAAGTTATAAAGTATGCTGGACTCACCCGGAAGAAGGAGGCGGTTGAACCCCTGATAAAGATAGTTGAGGAGAAGGGCTTCCTGGGGAGACCAAAATATCCTGATGATGTAAGAATGAATGTTGTGTATGCCCTTGCAAGGATAGGAGGGGTGGAGGCAGAGGAGGAATTAAAAAAACTTACCAGTGACCCTTCAAAGGGAGTAAGGGTTGCGGCGGAATCTGCCTTGAAGAGGATAGGAAATGCATGAAAAGATAGCAGTTCTTGACTTCGGTTCCCAGTACACACAACTCATAGCAAGAAAGGTAAGAGAACTCAGGGTAAAGGCTGAAATTTTCCCTTACAATCATGTACCCCGGGATGTGATAGGAATAATTCTCTCAGGAGGTCCCTCAAGCGTTTATGAACCCGGAGCACCACTTCCTGACCCATCCATATTCTCCCTGAATGTTCCCATACTCGGTATATGTTATGGAATGCAGGCAATAGTTCATCACTTTGGGGGAAAGGTTGAAAAGGGATTGAAAAGGGAGTATGGAAGGGCATATCTTGAAATCCTTTCGGATGACCCCCTTTTTTACGGGTTAAAAAGAAAAACCTTAGTCTGGATGAGCCACGGGGATAAAATAGAAGAACTTCCTCCTGGATTCATGGCAATAGCAAGGACTGAAAATTCTCCTTACGCAGTTATAAAGCATGAGAAAATTTACGGGGTACAGTTTCATCCCGAGGTTCATCATACCGAAGAGGGAAAAAAACTGCTTGAAAACTTCCTGTACCGGGTATGCAACGCAAAGGGAACATGGACCATGGAATCGTTTGTGGAAAGTGCGGTAAGAGAAATAAAGGAGACGGTAAAGGATTCCCATGCAGTCCTTGCCCTCTCAGGTGGTGTTGATTCCTCGGTTGCAGCAGTTCTTGCGGAGCGCGCCATCGGAAAAAGATTCCATCCCATATTTGTTGATACGGGTCTTTTGAGGAAGAATGAAAAAGAAGAAGTTGTAAGAGTATTCAGGGATAAGATGGGAATGGATTTGCATGTGGTTGAGGCTGAGGAGGAATTCCTCTCCGCACTTAAAGGTGTTAAGGACCCTGAGGAAAAGAGAAGGATAATAGGGCACAAGTTCATTGAGGTCTTTGAACGTGAGGCGGAGCACACAGGGGCAGAATACCTGATACAGGGAACACTCTATCCTGACAGAATTGAAAGTTCCTCAGTCATTGGTCCCTCAAGGACCATAAAGACCCATCACAACGTTGGGGGACTGCCTGAAAGGATGAAGTTAAAACTTGTTGAACCATTGAGGGAACTTTTTAAGGACGAGGTAAGAAGAGTGGCGAGGATTCTGGGACTTCCAGAGTCCATATGGGGAAGGCATCCATTTCCGGGTCCGGGTCTTGCGGTGAGGGTTCTGGGGGAGATAACAAAGGAAAAACTTGATATTTTAAGGGAGGCAGATGCAATATTCATTGAGGAATTGAGAAAACACAATCTTTACAACAGGATATGGCAGGCATTCTGTGTTCTTTTACCCGTTCGTTCGGTTGGAGTGATGGGAGACTACAGGACGTATGAATATGTGGTTGCATTGAGGGCAGTTACCAGCGAAGATGGAATGACCGCAGACTGGTTCAGGTTCCCCCACGATGTTCTTGCAGCCATATCAACCAGGATTGTAAATGAGGTGAGGGGAATAAACAGGGTTGTCTATGACATAACCTCAAAACCGCCGGGAACCATAGAATGGGAATAATAATTCTTTTTGCATGGGAAAGGATTATACTGGATAATGGACTAACCGTAATTTATGAACAGGATACAACGTTCCCTGTCGTGAGTGTCCAGTTGTGGTACCGGGTTGGAAGTGTTTATGAGTATCCCGGAATAACCGGAATTTCACATCTTTTAGAACACATGATGTTCAGGAAAACAAAAAACCTGGACTACGGTGAGTATGGAGAAAGGGTCAGGGAACTCGGAGGGGAGTATAATGGAGCAACATCGTATGACTACACATTTTACTACATAAACATCGCAAAGGACCGGTGGGAGGAGGCACTGAAACTTGAAAGTGAAAGAATGCAAAATCTTGTTGTTGACAGTGCAGACTTTGAAAGGGAAAGAAAGGTTGTTCTTGAGGAATATCTCAGGGGAATCTCAAATCCTCTTGGGAAATTTTACAGGGAATTTAATTACCTTCTCTATCTTAACTATCCCTATCGCCAACCCATCATAGGATACAGAAGCGATATAGAAAACATTTCCTGGGGAGAGGTTTACGAACATTATGAGAAATTCTACAGCCCCTCCAATGCTGTCCTTGTAATAGTCGGGGATGTGGAAAGGAACGAAATGCTTGAAGCGGTGAAAGAATATTTTGGACATATAAGGAAAAAACCACCGGGAAAGATAAGGATACCCGAAGGTGAAGAGGGTGGAGAAAGAAGAATGTTTATAAGAGAGAACGTTCCTTACCGGAAGATAGCAATGGGATTTCCTGTCCCTCCGCGTGGAGACCCGGATTACACCCCCTGTCTTCTTCTTTCTTACATCCTTTCAGGAGAAAGGGGATATTTAAAGAAACATATAAAGGAGTTTGATGTCTCCGCCTATCTCAACCGGAGGAAGTTCAAACCCGCGCTTATTGTAACAGCAACCTTTGATGAGAAAATCTCATACGGGCATGCAGAATCCCTTATTTTAACAGTCCTTTCATCCCTTCCTGACTCCCTCACTCCCCGGATGCTTAAAAGGGCAAAGGAAAAGGCAATAACGGATATATACAGCATGAGTTCATCCCCATTCATGAGGGCAAATTTCCTGGGATACCTTGAGTGCACAGGTCACGTGGAAGATGGGGATACCCTCCTCGGACAGATTCAGGGAACGAAGATTGAGGATATAAAGAGGGTGATTGAAAAATATATAAAAAGGGAAAGGATGGCGGTTCTCACCATGGGGAGGGAGCCGTGATATTGCTTCTGGCATTTCCGGTTATTGAGAAGGCAATTCTTGAGCACGGACCGGTTGTTTATTCTGTGCGCACCCCCTCCCCTGTTGTCTACATCGGGGTTGAGGTGGATGGAGGAAGTGCGAGAAACAGGTGGGCATTTCCTGCCTTCTCCCTGCTTGAGGAGGTGTTCGATGGGCTTGATTCCCTTGACAATCTTGGAGGAGAACTGTGGGGAAGGGTGAGAAGGGAAGGGGTTTTTTATGTTATTTCCATAAGAAAAGAAAGGGTTAAGGAGGGGATATACTTGCTGAAAGAATTCCTTTTAACCCGACCTCATGGTCTCCCTGAGGGATTTTATGAACGAATGAAGGTGAAAATTAAAAAACTCTCTTCCTCACCCGCAACCCATGGGAAGGATGTTCTTTTCAAACATCTCTACAGAGGTCCATATTCAAAACCCCTTTACCTCCTCCCGGATTCCATTTCACTGGATTCAATAAATGCATACTTAGAAAGACACGTGGGAATAAGGAACATCACCCTTGCTATTGCAGGGAATGTGAATCCTGATTCTCTTCTTCCATACATTGATTCGCTCTTCTCCGATTTCCCGGAAGGAGATTCACTCCCTCCCTTGCCTCTTCCATCCCCGGTTTATAAGAAAAGGGTTGTTCTCATAAAGAAAAAGGGATGGGAACAGGTATGGGTCTGGCAGGGAAGACATCTGGGAATAAAAATGGACGCCAAACTCTACTTTCCCATGGTCCTCTTAAATGCCTGCCTTGGTGGTTCTGGAACCCTCTCCCGTCTTTATTCGGTTGTAAGGGAGGAACACGGATGGGCTTATGCTATCCACACCTATTTTTACTCAAGGAGTTTTCCAGGACCATGGGTCATGAAATTTGAGACAAAAAAAGAAAACCTGAAGAATGTTATATCAACCGTAAATGAAATTATAGAGAATCCACTGGATGGAGCGGATATGGAAAGGGTAAAAGATTACCTCATGGGAAACTTCTTTATAAGCCTTTCATCCCCTTATGCCTTAATTCGCTTTATTTTCTCCTGCTCACGCTGGGAGGTTGACCCCTACTCCTTCATCCTCTCATGGGAGGAGAAACTTGAAAAACCCG
This sequence comes from bacterium, assembly GCA_029258725.1. GTDB lineage: Bacteria > Hydrothermota > UBA3072 > JAPDKE01 > JAPDKE01 > JAPDKE01. Next base: position 30,983 of record JAPDKE010000042.1, read on the forward strand.
AACTTCAGGATGTGGGAATGGCAGAGGGGTATCTTCTCTCTTCACCCCCGGTATGGGTCGTGATGGGAGACCTGACGGAGGAAGATGTGAAGGAAATCTTTGGTGATGTGGAGGTGATTGAGGAGTGAGACCCACCTCCATACTTTTTCTCTTTCTATTACTTCTTGTCTTCTTCAATCCCTCAATTCCGTTTGAGATAAGAAAATATGAGGCCCCATTCGTCCTGCTTGATGTATCCTGCAGCATGAAGGACTGGAACATCTCAGAATGGGCAAATCTGAGGATGGAGAGGAACTATGCATTTGGAGAATCCCTGAGGATTTTGAAAAAACCGGAATTCAAGGACAGGTCAACCAATCTATCCTCCGCCCTTAAAAAAATCTCCCGGCTCTCTCCCTCCGGAGTTATCCTTATAACCGATGGGCTTTACAACGAGGGTGTATCTCCACTTGAAATTTCCTTAAATTTTCCGGTTTATCCTGTTATCTTTAAAGGAAAAAGAGAAGAAGGTGGTATTCTTTCGGTGAGGATAACCCAGGAAGTATGGGAAAATGAAAGTGTAAAAGTGTTTGTTGAGTTTGACGGGAAAAAGGAGGTGAAAATTCTCAACGGAAAAGAAGTTCTTTTTTCAGGAAAAAGGGAAAGATTTCTTGAGGAAAAGTTCCTCCTTCCTCCGGGTGAACACGTGCTCACCGTCATTGCAAAGGATACGGTTTCATTCCCGGTGAGGGTGAGGGAAAAACCGGATATCCTGCTTGTAACCCAAAAACCCGACTGGGACTTCAAATTTCTGAGAAGGTATTTTGAGAAAAGACCTGTGAATCTGGATGTTTTCTGGAAGAGAAATCATGAGCTTCTTTCCCTTTCCGAAAGAAAATCCCTCCTTCCCCGCTATTCCCTTATCCTCCTCCATGCCTTTGAGGACACATTTCTGTATTCAAAAACAGAAAAAATATGGTTCTTCCCGCCAAAACCCCTATTTCATCCCCTCTTGCCCATACTTCCGGGTCCCGGGAAGGGTAAAGAAAGGGAGGTTTTTGACCGCCGTCCTCCCCTGATTATCCTTCCCTGGAGTGGAATAAAGCCGGGTGGGAAGGTTCTCTTCCAGGAAAAAGATATCCCCTTAGTTGCATCCTACGGAAAGATAGTCCAGTTCAACTTCAGGGGATTTTACCGATACTTTCTGCACGGGTATAGGGAAATTCAGGCAATTTTTGATTCCCTTTTCTTTCCGCCCCCATCCCCTGAATTTCCTGTTTATGTTGTGGAGGGAAGGAAAACCGAGATCCCCGCTCCCGGCCCATCCGTTCTCCTGCTCGATGGCAAGAAGATACCCGCGATAAAGAAAGAAAACGGGTATGCTTTTGTTCTTCCACCCCTCTCTTCCGGTGAGCATTCATGGCGTCTTGGTGGTCGGGAGGGAAAAATACATGTTCTCCCGGGTTCGTGTGAAAAATTCGGGTCTTCCCCGGATACGGTTCTTTTGAAAAGACTTGCGGAGAAAAGCGGTGGAAAGGTGATAAGGAAAAAAGAGGATATTCCTGGAAGGGTATCCGTCAAAAGGAAAATACTCCTCTCCCCCTTCCGCTCCCCTCTTTATCTCTTAATACTTTTGCTTGTATTCACATGGGACCTTGTCGTATGGTTGAGGAGAAGATAAAGAATAAGGCAAAAGAGATAGGGTTTGACCTTTTTGGAATTGCCTCATGCGAACCATCTTTTTATCTTGATTACTTCCGGAAATGGATAGAAGAAAAAAGATACGGGGAGATGAGGTATCTTGCTGATGAGAGAAGGGCGTATCCTTTGGAGGTTTTTCCATGGGCAAAATCCGTGGTTGTTCTTGGTGTGAACTACAATCCAGGTGAAATACCCCCTCCAGAGGGGAAGGTGGGAAGGATCGCAAGGTATGCCATGGTGGAGGACTATCACAGGGTTATAAAAAGTATGCTGAAAAGACTCTTTGAGGAGATAAAATCTCTGGTGCCCGGGGTTCATGGAAAATTCTTTGTTGATTCAAGCCCGTTTTTTGAAAAGGAACTCGGAATGAGGGCAGGACTGGGATGGATTGGGAAGAACACATTGCTCATAAATCCCCGATTTGGTTCCTATTTCTTCCTTGGTGAGATTGTTCTTGATTATCCCCTCTCCCCCACCCCCAAAGAATTCAAAGGATGCGGGGACTGCGATTTGTGCATTCAGGCATGCCCCACTGGGGCCCTTTCCCCCTACTCCCTTGACCCGAGAAAATGTATAGCATATCTTACCACCGTAAAAAAGGGGAAGGTTGAGTATCCGGGAAATTTTCTTTATGGGTGTGACATCTGCCAGGAGGTATGCCCATGGAATAAGGGAAGGGAGAAAAGCAAAATTTTCAAACCCATTGAGGAGTTGATAAATCCGGGAGTTGAGGATATAATGAAAATAAGTTTTAAAGATACGGTTATAAGGCGTTCTCTGCTTTTGAGAAACCTTGAGGTTGTGAGGAGGAACCATGGAATGGTGGAAGGATTACTTTGATGAGGTTTATTTCAGGTTATATCAGGGGCTTGAAAAGGTGGAAATTGTACAGAGGGAGGTGGATTTCATTGAGCGTGCCCTTGAACTGGAAAAGGGAATGATGGTTCTTGATATTGCATGTGGAAGCGGAAGGCATGTGATTGAACTTGAAAAAAGAGGGTATGAGGTAATAGGGATTGATTATTCAGGATATCTCATTTCGGTTGCAAAAAGGAGAAGTGAGAAAGTAAAATGGGTAAGAGGGGATATGAGAAATCTTCCATTTAAGGAGTATTTTGATGCTGCGTATATATTCTTCACTGCCTTTGGATATTTCCAGGATGAGGAAAATTTGAAAACCCTCATGGAGGTGAACAGGGTTTTGAAGAAAGAAGGGAAATTCCTGCTTGAACTTATAAATCCATTCTGGGTCCTTGACAGGTTTCAGAGAAGAATGTGGTTTGAGGGAGAAGGAATCCTGTGCCTTGAGGAAAATGAGTTTGACCTGCATTCCATGAGAGTCCATTCAAAAAGAAAGATTATGAAGGATGGAAAGGTGGTGGACGAAAGGGAACATTCAATAAGGATATACCTTCCAGGAGAACTTTCCTTCCTTCTAAACCTTTCAGGATTTATCGTAAAGAACCTATATGGGGACCATTCACTCTCTCCGTTTGAAAGAAACTCAAGAAGGTTGATTATTCTTGCTGAAAAAGGATGAGGAAGTATAGATTTTATATGCCTCCCGGTATGAAAGGCGCTGTTCAGGAAATGGGGCACGGACAACAGAATCTATCCCATAAGGAGGAGAGAAGGGCATCATGTCGGAACCAAAAAGGATTTTCCCTCCCTTTCGGTAAATAAGACCTATCCGGTTGTTTATCCTGTAATCCCTCCCCAGATTTTTTTCATAAAGCCCTCCCCCATGGGACCAGTTCCCTATGAAGTTTGGCTGCATGGATAAAATAAATCCCTCCTCTATTGCCCTCTCAATCTGTTCATCTCTGGCAAGTTCAAAGTGCTCTATCCGGTCCCCGCATACCCTCCCCTTCCCCACCCTCAGGACCTGCTCAATTGCCCTGTCCCCTATTGCATGAATCATAAGCACCTTTCCCCTTTCCCGTGCAAGTTTAAAGAGTTCCTCAAGTTCTTCATCCTCATGCAAAAGCATTCCCTTTCCCCCATCTGTATATGAGAATTTCTCAAGCGCAGCAGTCCTTGCCCCTATGGACCCATCAAGGAATATCTTCCATCCACCAAATTTCACAAATTTTCCTTCCGGTTCCTCAAAGTCCCTGAACTCATCCAGAACAAATCCCAGAACCTTTATTTTCAACTTTCCTTCTTTTTCAAGCTCTAAATAAGCCCTGTAGTATTCCGGAATCAAAACATCGTGAATTTCGCCAACGTTTAAATGCAATGCAACCTCCTGGGCACGGAGGATTGCACGCTTTATCTCATCAAAGGATGGAGGAAATATACGGTTGAGGTTTAAAACAACATCCTCAAGCAAAACCCCATCCTCACGAACATACTTCCATCCCGGAGGAATGAGTTCAAGTGCCCTTGTGTTTGCAACTGCAACGTGTCCGCATATCCTTCTCATTATCACGGGGACATCGGGAAACTCCCTGTCAAGTTCCTCCTTTGCTGGAAATCTCTTCTCCTCCCATCGGGATTCATCCCAGTCCTCCCCGATGATAATCCCTCTTTTCCCAACTTCTTTTTTTAAGAGACTTATTGCCTCTTTAAGACTTTTGGTTTTTGAGAGGTCTGGTCTCTCAAGGTGAAGACCGAAGGATACAAAGTGGGTGTGTGCATCTACGAAGTAATCACCCTCCATAGGAAGTAAACCGCCATGTAAAGTGAGATTAAGAATTTCAGCACGCTTCCTGTGAGCATCCCGAGGAAAGAGGCAAGGGCACTCTTTACTGCATTCTCTGCCTTTCTCTGCCTCAGGTATTCCACAAGAAAGACAAAAAGAGGGGGGAAGACAAAAACTCCCCAGGGAAGGAAGAATACTCCCACAACAAGCCCAACACCCGCAGCAAGAACTCCCCATTTTGAACCCTTAAATTTTGCACCGAGCATGGAAAGAAAGTAATCAAGAAAAACGGAAAGAACAGTTAAAGCAAGCAGGAAGAGAATCTGATATCGGGTTATAACAAAAAATCCATCCTTCCATGCGTAAAGCAAAATTCCTCCGAAAACGAGAGGGGGTCCGGGAATGTATGGAAGAAAACAGCCTGCAAGTCCAAGAAGGATAAGGACAATGGAAAGAAAAAGTATCATATCGGAAACCTGAGAGGAAATTTTCCTTTCTTCATCTCCTTCATGAGTTTCACGACAAGTTCGTACTCTCTCAGGAGCTGATTCACATCCTGAACCGTGGTCCCGCTTCCCCTTGCAATCCTTCTCTTCCTTGAACCATCTATTATCTTTGGATTTCTTCTCTCTTCCGGTGTCATTGAGTTTATGATAGCCTCTGTTTTTTTCAGCATCTTCTCATCCGCATACCTGGCAAATTCCTTTCCTCCTGGAAGAAGTTTAATAAGCTCCTCAATGGGTCCCATGCGCTTTATCTGTTTTATGTGCTCAAGAAAGTCCTCAAGTGTGAGTTCTGCCCTTAACATCTTTTCCTGAAATCTTCTTGCATGCTCAGCCTCTATCGCCTCCTTTGCCTTTTCTCTTAAAGTTGCAAGGTCTCCCATTCCCAGAATTCTTGATGCAAGCCTTTCCGGATGGAACTCCTCAAGGTCCTCAACCTTTTCCCCAACTCCTATGTATTTTATCGGCTTTCCGGTTATCCTTCTTACTGAAAGTGCCGCCCCACCACGGGCATCCCCATCAAGTTTTGTGAGTATAACCCCTGTTATTCCCACCTTCTCCTGAAATTCCCTCGCAACATTTACCGCATCCTGACCCGTCATCGCATCAACGACAAGTAGCAATTCATCGTAGTTCACCGTGTCCCTTATCTTCCTTGCCTCCTCTATCATCTCCTCGTCTATATGGAGTCTTCCTGCCGTATCAAATATAACAACATCGTATCTCTTCAGAACTGCCATGGAGAGGGCAAGTTTTGAAAGTTTCACGGCATCGGGAAGTCTTTTATCATAAACGGGAAAATCATATCTTGCGGCAAGGTCCCTTAACTGTTCAAATGCAGCAGGTCTTTTTACGTCTGCCGGAACGAGCAGCGGATTTTTACCCTTTTTTCTCAAAAGATATGCAAGTTTCACTGCGGTTGTTGTTTTTCCTGAACCCTGGAGTCCAAGGAGGATTATGGGGGAGGGAGAACGGGAGAGTTTGAGAGGTTCATGCTTCCCCAGGATTTCTATGAGTTTTTCATACACAATTTTCAGAATCTGCTCCCTGGGGGTGAAACTTTTAAGAACCCTCTCCCCTGTCGCCTCCTCCTCCACCATTTTTATGAATTCCCTGACAACCTTATAGTTAACATCTGCCTCAAGCAGTGCCTTTCTTATCTCCTCAAGCCCCTGTTTGACATCCTTCGGGGTGAGCCTTCCCTTTTTTCCGAAGAAGTTTATTGCACGTTCAAGTTTTTCGGTAAGCCCTTCAAACATCCAGTTTCTCCTCCACCGAACGTTTTTTCTGCTCCATGGTCCCTTCTCTATCGCGTCTGTCGTCTATCTTTATTGTGGTGAGAACCCTCTTTATACCCATGGAGAAACATACCTCGTGTATCTCCCTTGCAAGATTGAATAACTCATCTATGGGTCCCTCAATCACCGTTCCCATGGGGGTGAGTTCGTATTTGAGGTTTGATTTTCTGACAACCTCAAATGCCCGTGCCACATATTTACTTAAAGATGTTCCCCCGGTCCCCACGGGAACAACCGATATCTCCATTATTGCCATTTTTCCTCCTTTTTATGGATTATAAATACTTTTCAGGAAGAAATCAATACAGAATTTCTTCCCTCTGAGGCCCGGAGATGGGTATGGGAAGAGGTTTATCTCACCATCAGGAGTTTGTAGACCTCCTCTTCTCTCCCCTCTATCTTCAGGAAGTAAATTCCAGGGGCAACCTCTTCCCCGTTGTCCGCAGTGCCATCCCATGTGAACCTGTGAACTCCCTTTCCAAGCACTCCACTGAATACTGTTTTCACCTTTCTTCCCAGGATATTGTATATCACCACCTTTGTCTCTCTTCCATCGCCAGGTATAAGGAAAACCACAGAATTGTGGAAGGGATTGGGAGATATCACAACCATTTTTTTCTCTCTTTCAACAGAGGAACTCCCGGATGAGTGGATTCCGGGCACAGCCTCTGCATAGTAGCTTTCTTCTCCTGAAAGACCCACAGCAGTAACCGTCCAGAATAATAAGGTATCGTAAGGAGCGGAGGTATCAACCCATACCGTGCATGACCCGGGAACCTCTTCCAGGAGGTCAAAGGGACCGGGTTTCCTTCCTCCCCGGTAAACACGATATGCTCCTATTCCCTCTGATGAGAAGACCGGATCCCAGGAAACAACCATACCCACCGCACTATCCTCCACACTCACATTTCCGGGAGCAGGAATACCGGGTTCCAGGAATTTAAGCACCCTTATCACGAATGTATCCTTTAATGCCTGATCGGAAAGAAGGGTATCCGGTGAAACGATTGCCTCCGGAAGAAATGCTGTTACCACAACTCTGTAATTTCCTTCACAGGCAATCCCTATGGGGTCTCTCCCTTTCTTACGAAAGGCTACAAATGCGTGGGTATCGGGATATACAAGATCGGTTCCATCCCATCCATAACCATTGCCATTAAGATGAGAAAACTCAAGAGGTGCTTCAAGTCCCTGGAAGGGAGGAAGGGTATCTCCGATTACGGTATCACACTCCGCATTTTCCACAAAGGAATCCACATGTAAGAAAGAAAGCAGAACAGAATCCATCCCGGCTGTAAATATACCCTGTCCGGAAAGCCAGAGTCTTCCTCCATGTCGCAGATATCCAAGTATTGCGTTTATTTCTGCGTTTTCAAGGGGTGAGGATGTATCCCCGCCCACTGTCCATATCACAGCACCGTGTCTCAGGAGATAGAGAGAGTCCGGAACTCCCTCAACATCCGTGTGTATTACATTGTATCGGTATCCGGATGCAGCAAGCACCGACTTCCAGTATTCCTCCCAGTTTATTCCATTGACATCAAAGGCTCCTGCATCATCGTCAACAAGCAGTATTTCTTCGGGTGGAGGAAATACATCCTCAAGTTCACCAAGCACAACCACATTGTCCACATACATAGGTGATGGGTAAATCTCATCAGGGTCTGTTCCCACAAGTATCCCCACCTGCACGACCTTACCGATGTATTCCTGGGATATCTCATAGCCTATTCTGTACCAGTCATAGGAGGGAAGCACCCATATGTATCCTTCAACCATCTTCCATGTTTTTCCACTATCAGAGGAAATCCATATCTCATATCCGTCCGTGCCACCGCACTCTCCATCTCCCCAGTCAGAGAAATCAAATTTGGCATCCAAGTAAATAGAACAGGGAGAGGCAGGTGAAACCCTGGTGAGATCTATAAAGGGAGATACTGCAAGGTTCATCACGCCACAGGTAATGTATGTTTCGGTGGAATCGGAACAGACAAGGCAATGGGTGGGTGATGAATAGTCGTTCTCCGTGAGATGCCAGAGGTTTCCCTTTGCCTTTTTACACTCATAGGTCCATCCATCATCCCCATCTTCAAAATCCTCGTAAAAAAGCACGGTGGTATCAAGAGAAGAAATTTCAACCACCTGAATACTATCCATCCACCAGCCTCCATACGGTCCTTCATCCTCATCCGATATAGATGGATCGGAGAGAAAAGAAAACCTTATCATTATTACATTTCCTGCGTAAGGTGTCAGGTCAAATCCGTACTCACTCCATGCTTCACTGGTTCCACCCCATCCGGGAACGTATAATCCACAGTTCTTCCAGCATTCATCCCATGGAGCGTTAATAAACCATGCATAGGAACGGATAAAGTTATATCCTGTCCCAGGCCATCTTATAGTATCAGGATGGAGTATCTTCCATGTTTTTCCTGAATCGGTGGAAACCCAGAGATTGATGCCATCCCATCCATCAAACTCTTCCCACCACGAGTATCCAGGAGATTCTACGCTGTAATACTGCCAGTAAATGAGCAATACCGTATCCCCGGCAGGAACCGAAGTGAGGTCTACAAAAGGCGTTATCGCATGCTGAACCCACCCATTTCCATAACCATACTCCTGCTCCCAGTCATCGGGTGCATACCTTCCACACCAGAGGGAGGAATCTCCCTGAAAAGCGTTCATCGTATCCAGGTGCCAGTAAACTGTATCGTGCCCTTCCCTTATCACAGAGTCATTGATTCCCCCCTCCTGTCCGGTGAGGTCCAGGAATGTCCACCACAGGCTCTCACCCTCAAAATCCTCAAAGAAGATGGTATCAAGAAAGACAGGTGCTTGAGAATAAAATCCAGTGGCTTCCTTTTCCAGGACCACAATATTTCCTGGGTGACTGTAAAGTCCATAAAGTAAGATGCATACTATCATACTGCACCTCCTGTTTTGTATAAAAATACTCTCTTAACCTTTGCCTGTCAAGGATTATTTTAACCAACTTCCTCACATGGTATCCACCATGATTTTTGAGAAATCCAGCATCTGATTCGTGAGGAAGCCGGATTCCACGGGAATAATATCCCTCCTTGTGGATGCAGGATTCAGGTTCCTGAATGTCAATTGTCCAGAGAAATTCTAAGGAAAATCGCAAGGTTGACAGGGAATATCTTTTATGTTATCATCCCGCCTGATGGAGCTGAGAAGGAAAATTGAGAATAAAGAGGCAGTTATTGGAATTGTGGGGCTTGGATATGTTGGCCTGCCCCTT